>DATBZX010000387.1:0-8945 GCA_036512955.1 Terriglobales bacterium | reverse complement strand
CGCGGTGGACATCGAGGCCAACATACTTGATGCTATTCATCGGGTGTTCCTTTCGTCAGGCTTGGCTTACTGCTTCACACAGCAGCCATAGCCTACTTCGAAAGGGGCGCCCTTTTATAATGCGTGGCCCACAATTGCCTGATGTTGCCAAATGTGGGGCTACTGCCCTCCACCGCAGCTCCTCTCTTCCCCAGTCCCGCCTAGCGGGACGGCATATCTAAGCCCAGCGTTTTACCAATACGTCGTCAGCGTCTCGCTGAGGAGCGCCGGGCGGGATACCGTCGTCTTGACAATTGGTTCGAGGTCGATGAGGAAAACCGTCGTCTTGACGAGGAAGCGCGGCGGGCTGTCCATGGCGCCAGGAAAACTCCCCGCAGTTTCTTTGACCTTGGCCGAGATTGCACGTGGGCAGAGGTAAAAAGTGCCTTCCGCCACGAGGCAATGCGATGCCACCCTGACCGCTGTGTCGTCAACAATATGACGAAAGTGGAAGCGGAGCGGCGTTTCAAAGAACTAACCGCTGCCTATTGGGTTCTAGCCCGTGAGTTTGGAGAAGGGCAATGGCCTTGTTAGGCGTCTAAGACATACTCGCGGGCTGACTCCCGCGCCCGGTGCTGGCGACAAATTGCCGGGAGGTTCCGGGCGCGGTTTTGAGGCCAGGGGACTGCCGGCCGTCCCCTCCATCTGGCACTTCCGCGCATAGGCGACTAACCGGCCAAGTGGATTTCCGCCGCGAAATGCGCCCAATAGTATTCGTAGACCCTGGGGCGTTTACGAGTGTGTCCGCTTCTGCGGTATTCGGCTTACCGAGAATGTCACTTGATGAGAACCGCGCATTGCATGAATTGGCAGCTTGTCGTCAAGAAGAAACCTTCGGAAAGCATTCCAGCCATCTCTAAACAATCACGACGGGCTCGCATCCGTCAATGATGGGATGAATCCGCCACTGATTTTGCGGCAGGCTCTGGCTTTCCAACGTGGTCGGCGGTTCGGTGGCGTCACCGATCCACAGTTCATGAGAAGGCGATTTTTCATCAAGTGACACGACGTGTGGGCCGACGATGTGTCTTGGGAGTCATACTCCGCGAGCAACCGCCCCTCGTCTCTTTCTTTTGGGAAGAGCAAGGAAACGAGCACGACACTGAGCAAGATCGCGATGATCCATGGAGCGTAGACTGACCGATCGTCTATCAGAAACGCAGACTTCGCCGCGGCGGGTGCGCTCGTCCTGACGTTGCTGGAATGGATCCAGATCAGTTGCGATGACCCGAACCTTCAACTCAACGCCCGACTCTTTCGCATCCCCGCTAGTCGCGGGTGAATGTTAGATCGAATGTGTCCAATTTTGATAATCTATCGTCGAAACTGCCGCCCGATTCGAGCATGCCAAGTTGCAAGACCTGCGGGCTTTGCGCCGGCTTCCACAACCAGATGTTCATAAACTAGACTGGCAAGCGGTCAGACATTACCTCGTTCAAAACCAACTGTGCGATTTCGGGAACTCGCTCGGCGATTTCCGGGCAGAGGTCGAGGCTAATCTCCTGGAGCGACGCGATGGAGACTGCAAATAAGACGATGTCGACTGGGTGGTCGAGAAGATAGAAGGTATCAAGCAGGTCTTTGAGGCCGATGTCATGGGCCGTAAGGGTGCGTGGGTAGTCAGTAGAGAATCTGGGCGTCAGTCGGCGTACCGTGCCGGGCGACCGGTCGTCCAGAGTTGCATCAATGAGGATGATCCGGCGCGCCCGATTCATGGGTTCCAAAAGCAGGAAGCTGCCAGTACCACCGTCGAGAAGTTCCACTCCCTCCGGGACTCCCAACTTTTCAAGGTGACGCACCACGTGGACGCCCACGCCCTCATCCCCCATCAGCACGTTGCCGATGCCGAGGACCAGCAGGTCGCCGGTGCGTTCATTCATGGCCGCTGCGGCGCACGAACTTCCATCCCCCTACCATGGAGGAAGTGGTGCCGCGTCCTTCGATGTAGTCGTGGTAGAAGACCAGGTACACGTGCACAATCGCAAACAAAACAAAGAACCACATCATGGCATGATGCCATTGGCGCACCCGGAAGTCGCCGCCCATGAGGGGAATAATCCAGGCGAACATGTGCGGCAATGCCGAACGGCTCATGCTGGAGTAGAGCGCGAACCCGGTGGCAGACTGAAACAGAAACGCCAGGAAAGACAGAAAGTAAATGAACCCGGCCAGCGCGTTATGGCCGATGGATATGTCCCCCCGGATTTTAGTCTGCAGGATGTCTATTTTTACGATGTCCCCAATTTCCTCAATCTGCTCCCGCTTATAAGGGATGAAGTTCGTCCAGCGAGCATAAGCGTTGCCAACGAACCCCCAGTAGATCCTCACCAGGAACATAAAGAAAAAGACGAAGGCAGCCAGGAAATGTGCGAAGCGCACGGTACCGAACCAATACTGTTGGTAAGCCTCGGACGCGTAGAGGATCGAGACCGGGTGGCCGATGATGAAGCCGGTCACAATCAGCACCACCACGCACAGGGCATTTACCCAGTGGTAGAAGCGGACGGGCAACTCCCACACATAAACTCTTTCGTAGGTCGCAATGGATGCGTGAGCCATCGGCTTATCCTCAGTAGAACTGGACCCGGTTAATGTGCTTGCCATCGGGATCGTAAAGGTGCACGGCGCAGGCGATACACGGGTCAAAGGAGTGGATCGTCCGCAGGATTTCAAGTGGCTGCTCTGGATTGGCCAGGTGGGTACCGATCAGGGCTTCCTCATAGGCGGAGCGTTGCCCCTTGGGATCGCGGGGCGAAGCGTTCCACGTACTGGGCACCACCAGTTGATAGTTATCGATCTTTCCGTCTTTGATCTTGATCCAGTGTGCCAGAGCGCCGCGCGGGGCCTCTGTGAGTCCCACGCCCTCGGCAGTCGCCGGCCAGGTGGATGGCTCCCACTTGTCGCGAGTGAAGGTGGAGAGTTCACCTACTTTGACCTGCGCCATCAGATCGTCGAAGAAGCCTTTCAGCCAATGCACGACCAGGCGCGATTCCAATCCTCGTGCAGCGGTGCGCCCTAGAGTCGAGAACAGCGCGGTGACAGGGACCCCGAGGCGGCCCAGAGCTTCATCGACCACGTCTTTCACTTCCGTGCTGCCCTTGGCGTAGGACACCAGCAACCGTGCCAGCGGCCCAACCTCCATGGCATGGTCCTTCCAACGCGGTGTCTTCAGCCAGGAATACTTTCCCTCTACGTTGAGCTGCTCGTAGGGAGGCATCGGTCCGGTGTAGTTGAATTCGGTCTCACCGGCAAACGGATGCAGCCCGGCAGCGTCTCCCGTGGAGTAGCTATACCAGGAATGTGAGATGTATTCCTTGATCTCCTCTGCGTCTTTACCATTTACCGGGTACACCTCGTTGAGGTTGCGATCGAGAATCGCGCCCCGGGCAAACTTGAAGTAGTCAGGCTGGTTGTATCCGCGTGTGGGCAGGTCACCATAGGCAAGGTAGTTCTTTAGACCGCCGCCGATTGCCGCCCAATCCTTGTAGAAGCCGGCGATGGCCATCAAGTCGGGCAGGTAGACCTGCTCGACGAAGGCGATGGCGCCGCTGATCAGGCTGCCGACATAGTTGAGGCGGTCCATGTTGATGGCGCCCACCTCATCGGGATTGATGGAGCATGGCACACCACCTACCAGGTAGTTGGGATGGGGATTCTTCCCGCCGAAGATGGTGTGGATCTTTACAATCTCGCGCTGCCACTCCAAGGCTTCCAGGTAGTGAGTCACGGCGAGCAGGTTGACTTCCGCCGGTAGCTTGTACGAGGGGTTGCCCCAGTAGCCGTTGGCAAATATCCCCAACTGGCCGCTTTCGACGAACGCTTTCAGCTTCTGCTGGACTCCGGCGAAATATTTCGGAGAGCTCTTCGGCCATGGCGAAATAGAGACGGCAATCTCCGAAGTCTTCTGCGGGTCCGCCTTGAGGGCGCTGACCACGTCCACCCAATCCAGGGCATGCAGGTGATAAAAGTGCACCACGTGGTCCTGCACGTATTGCGTGCAGAACATAATGTTGCGGATCAGTTCCGCGTTCTTTGGGACCGTGATCGACAGCGAGTCTTCCACCGTTCGCACGCTTGCCAGCGCGTGCACCGTGGTGCAGACACCGCAGGCGCGCTCGGTGAACGCCCATGCGTCGCGGGGATCGCGTCCTTTGAGGATCTTTTCGAAGCCGCGCACCATAGTGCCGGAGCTGTACGCGTCTGTGATCGTGCCGTTCTCCACCACGGCTTCGATCCGAAGATGCCCTTCGATGCGAGTTATGGGATCAACCACTAATCGTGCCATGCAATCACCTCTTCAAGTTTCGAGCCGTGCTTACCCAACTACTTAGATGGTCGGTTAGGTTTCATCTCGCTTGGCGACAGTTTCGTCTCCACCGCGCTCTTGCTCGATCAGCTTGCGTTTGCGGATGTTGGTCGTAATGGCATGCGCTGTCACGCCGACCACGGCGCCGACTCCCAGCGTCGCGCCAATGGTGTCGGCGGTGCTCTCGATTCCGAAGCCAGGGAACGATGCCAGATGCTGATAGAACGGTCCGTTGTCCCAGAAACCGGCCTCGCTGCACCCGATACAACCGTGACCTGACTGGATGGGATAGCTGACGCCACCATTCCATTTCGTGACCGAGCAGGCGTTATAGGTCACGGGACCGCGGCATCCCATCTTGTACAGGCAATAACCCTTGCGCGCCTTATCGTCGTCCCACGACTCAACGAACAGGCCCGCGTCGTAATAGGCACGGCGGTAACAGGTATCGTGCACCCGCCGCGAATAGAACTCGCGCGGACGGCCCTGGCTATCGAGTTCGGGGCCTCGTCCTAGCACCAGGATATGCGTCACCACCCCGGTCATTACATCAGCGATCGGTGGGCACCCGGGCACGTTGATGACAGGCTTGTTGATCAGCTTATGAATCGGCGTCGCGCCGGTTGGATTGGGCCTCGCCGACTGGATGCATCCGTTGGACGCACAACTGCCCCAGGCGACGACTGCTGCCGCATCTTTGGCGGCCTCTTGCAGGATGCTCTCGGCGGTCTTGCCTGCGATGGTGCAATAGACGCCGTCTCCCTTGACCGGAACCGAGCCTTCCACCAGCAGAATGTACTTTCCGGCATCGTTCTTGATGGTGTCGGTCAGGCACTTTTCCGCCTGGAAGCCAGCCGCTGCCTGCAGCGTCTCGGTGTAGTTGAGTGAAATGAGGTCGAGCAGAACGTCGGCGACAATCGGGTGCGAGGAGCGGATGAAGGACTCGCTGCAGCAGGTGCACTCCTGGAAGTGCAACCACACGACAGGAGGCCGCGCCTTCTTCTCAAATGCGTCGGCAACGGCGTTCAGGTTGGCCTTCGAGATTCCTGCCACCATCGCGGCGTATCCGCAGAACTGCATAAAATCGCGGCGGCTGTAACCTTTCGACCGCATCACGTCCCAAATCGAACCGGAAGAAGCTTTCATAAGGCCTCTCTTCTGCAAGCGATAAACTGAGGGCTCCAGCCCATACACGGCTTATTCCGTGCAACCAACAATGTCTTTCAACCGCATGTGCCTTGCGCCAGTGAGTCCCACAGATTCTGGAAACTTCAACACACGGCAGTACCTCTCGCAGTGACAGACGTCACAGGTTGATGTTCGCAAATGCCCTCCACACCGGAGTTGGACGAAAGTGCGGTTCCGGGAAGAATTGGATTATGAATTCTGTCTGGATGGTTGGCCTCCCGGAAGGATCCCAAATTGGGCCATGCGGATACGTACCAAAAAGTCAGCCTGCACCGACGGACATGTGCGCTCCTGCCCATATGGTCTCCTTGCAGTGTCAGATGGCGAAAACAGCCCTTCGCGTGAGTTGAGGCGAACGTAGAGACGGGCGCGGCCGGTAGCGAAGCATCCCTTTCTTGATTAGTAATGTTAAGTCGGCCAGCATCCGGCAACCGCATTGGCACCGCCGCTTGGATGTAAAACGCCCAACCCGTGCTGTTGAAGAACTCCATCAGGTCGCGGCCACAAGGACGGAACGGCGACAACACGTCCAAGTGACTTCCCAGAACCGGACTTATGGCCCGTGTCGACGGGAGTCCGGTGCGGCCATTACTCGTGTTGGCAGATTTTTGACGTCCAAACCGAAAAGATATCCGATGTCCCTTCCTGGACGGGTCACCATCGCTCGGCTGTTGGTTACGACGCTTCAATCAGTTCCGCACGAAGCCGTGAATCACGTTGTTCGCGTCGACGTAGGATCCGGTGATCGACCCCGAGGGATTACTGCCAGCAGGAAGGATGCCTTGGGCGTAACCAGTGCCCGCCCCCGGAACATCGAACGTAGTGATGGCGCCGTCAGAAGCGCGCACGAAGCCGTGATTCACGTTGTTCCCGTCGGCGAAGTATCCTGTGATAGCTCCGCTCGGGTCGATGCTGTTAGGACTGGTCCCTTGGTCAGCGCCGGTGCCCGCCCCTGGAGCATCGAAGGTCGTGATGGCGCCGTCGCGAGCGCGCACGAAGCCGTGATACACATTGTTGGCGTCTGCGAAGGACCCCGTGGTCGCCCCGGACGGATTAATGCCAAAGGCGAAGGTGCCCTGGCTGTCACCGGTGCCCGCACCCGGAGCATCGAAGGTCGCGATGGATCCGTTGGGAGCGCGGACATATCCGTGAAATACACCGCTTGAGTCTGAATAAAGTCCCACCACCTTCCCCGCGGGGTTCAGGCCGTAGAAGAACGACGTGTAAACACCCTGGTGCGCGCTTGTACCGTCACCCGGCGGGTCGAACTCAGTGATGTTGCCGTTGGGAGCGCGTACGTACCCGTGACGCGCAAGGGTCGCGTCAACATAGGGGCCTGAAATCTCTCCCGCTGGGTTTATGTTCCCACCTGCGGTACCCTGAAAAGAACCTGCGCCTGCTCCGGGGGCATCGAAGGTCGTGATGTGTCCGTCGCGAGAACGCACAAAGGCGTAAAACGCGTTGCTCGAGACGTCACAGACTCCCGTGATTGTGCCGGCATCGTTCATACCCAAGGCAACCGTGCCTTGGCCCGCGCCCGTTCCCGCGCCGGGAACGTCAAACTTCGTGATATGGCCGTTGGCACGGCGCACGAAGCCATGGTTTACGTTGTTCGCGTCCGTATACCATCCTGCCACCGATCCGTCGGCGGTGATGCCGTTCACTATGGTGCCTTGGCCGGACCCGGTACCCGCGCCGGGAACGTCGAAGGTCGTGATCGGGTGTCGCGATCGCGCCAGCGCATGCGGCAACCGCGCCGCAACCGGGCCGGTCAATGGGATCAACGCTAAAGCGCCAATACGTTTCATGCTTGCCTCCACCACTTCATAGTCGAGTTACTTCACGCTTTGAACGACGCCCGGGAGAGGCTCGCTTCCAAAATGCTTGGAGCCCGGGGACCCAAACGTCAGTGAGATATTGGAAAATTTGACGTTGCTGCCGCCGGTGACGGTTATCACCAACGCCTTGTCAAGAGGGATTGGCGGTCTTCGATCTTAAAACCAAGCAAAATGTCCTTCAACTCAATGACATTCCCACCCCCAGCAGGCTCCTAATCGATGAGACCGACTCCATTCTCTATATGCTATCTGGAGCTAGCATTCTCCAGAAATATGATATTAGCAAGCTACCTACGGGTGGTCGCGCCAACTTACTGGTTAGTTCTATTAATCTTTATCCAACGAGTGTAATCACAACGCTAGGAGGATATATTGCATACTCTAGCCATAACGGTAATCTCACCTACTGGGGATATGACTATTGTAAAGACGATGACAACTTTTGGTCAACCGCCATGCCAAACAGCCAATCATGCGTAAATACAGGGGGTGGGCTACCAAATGACTTCTCGTTTCCACTGGTTCCCACCGACATCATGATTGCACCTGACCAACAGGCCATGCTCCTTTCCTTCTCAGCCAAGATGCCCTTTCTTCCGACCGTCAATTTCCCCGACAATTGCAACGACGTAATGACCACTTGTTGGGTAATGGACGCCAACGTTGCGGCGTTTGACGTAGTCAAAGTTCCCGACCCTTATTATGGCTGGCTCTCGGCAACCATGGGATTCTCATTTGGCTCAGCAGGGGTTTCCCGCTTGGTGAGTGTAGGCCCTCGCTTCTATGCAATTAACGATGCATTCCTCTACAGTGGGGATTTCAGTGGCACCACCTATCCGCCGCTGCAAATCGGAGGCCACCTGACTGGAATGACCTACGGCTACGATGGGAAGCTCTACGTCTCTGAGGGCGATAGCGGCATGGTATATCCGATAACGCTTGGCAAAACTCCGAGTCATGATCGCATCGAGAAAGGATATAAGATGCCGCCACGGTTTAGTCCGGGGACGCTAGTGGTAGCGCCACCCGCTGGCTGTTGCGGCGTTTGCTCTTGAGGATTTGGCGGTGCAGCTATGATCGCTTCCTGCTTCAGCTTCTTGGTCTCTGCCGCCCTCCCATGCGGATATGCACCTTGGATCAGAGTATGAATGGCAGTTCCGGTAAGCCTAACTGCACGGCCTACGGTAGTCTTTCAACTACCTACACGCAATATGAAGATCCTGAGTCCCCCCGCATTACGGGTAGCGGAGGTTTGGTACTCAACCAGGTCGATATCGAGTATCAGGTGTCGCCCTTAATTCCTGGACTATTCAACCTTATTACGCCACCGAACCTGCACAAAGTGGTTGTGATGCGGGCATTTGGTCCATAGCCAATGCCGGAAGGACGGAAGATGAATAAGCCTACACGAGACAAAGATCGAGGGCAGGTTATCGTCTATGTGGCCCTTGTAATGCTAGGGAACCTCTGAACTAGCCCCACTTTTTTAGGCGGGAATGACTTGAAAAGTAAGATTCAGATCGATGCCTTCATTCCCACTGGTTCTTTGAGCCCTCCGGCTGGCCCGTGCCGAT
>DATBZX010000386.1:0-3754 GCA_036512955.1 Terriglobales bacterium | reverse complement strand
CGGGGGATGTTGCCGCGTGGCATGAAGTGCTCTCCGTGATGAGGCTACAGTTTACGCTGGCTCTCTCCCGCAGATTACAATGAGAGGAGCGTCATCCTCAATTCTGCTCATCATGGGGTTTCTGAATGGCTTCGAAGGCCGATGTACAGGCGGTTGCGACTGAACTGCCGGCAATGCCACTCACGCTGGAAGGCTACAGCGTGTTGCACCAGATGTTTCGCTTCCGCTGGACGGAGTGGCGCAAGCTCGACGAGGCGCGGCGGTCGGAGATCGCGCGTGAAGTAGCAGAAGCGTTTTCAGGCAGCGAGGAAGAGGGTCAATTCGCCGCCTATTCGATGCTCGGGCACAAGGGCGACCTGATGCTGGTGCACTTTCGCGATTCGTTCGACGACCTCAACCAGGCGGAATTGCTGCTCAATCGCACCGGGTTACAGGAATTCCTGGAGCCCACACATTCGTACCTGTCGGTGATTGAGTTGGGACTGTATGACTCCAGCGTGAAGTTGTTTCGCCAACTTACCGAGCGCGGACTGGCGCCGCTAACCGAAGAGTGGAACAGGGAGATCGAGGCGACCATCGAGCGGCAGAAGCAGGCGATGAAGCCGCGGCTGTTTCCGAAGATTCCAGGGAGCCGCTACCTGTGTTTCTATCCCATGGACCGTCGTCGCGGCGAGGACAAGAACTGGTACATGCTCCCCATCGAGGAGCGCGGGCGCCAGATGGAAGAACATGGGGCCGTTGGCCGCCGCTATGCAGGCAAGGTGCAGCAGATCATCACCGGCTCCATCGGGTTCGACGATTGGGAGTGGGGCGTCGATCTGTTCGCGCCCGATCCGCTGGTGTTCAAGAAGCTGATTTACGAAATGCGCTTCGACCAGGTCAGCGCGGTGTATGCCGCGTTCGGACAGTTCTTCGTGGGACTCCGGGTTCCGCTGGCGAAGCTGGGAGAATGGGCGGGCGGGGAATTGCCGAAATCGTAATTAGCAATTAGCAATTAGCAATTTAGCTTTCGCCAACACCAAACCCGACGACCAGTTTCGCGTCGCGCGATACTTCTAGATCCGGAGTACTCTTACCACCTCATGATCGCTCACATTATTGAAATTCTTGCCGTCTGGATCACCTCTGTAATTTCGGCTGCCGGCTATGGCGGCGTGATGCTGCTGATGGCCATTGAGTCGGCATGCATTCCGCTGCCTTCCGAGATCATCATGCCGTTCTCAGGCTACCTGGTTTACACCGGGCGCTTCTCGCTGCTGGCGGTCGCCACGTGGGGAGCCATTGGCTGCAATGTCGGCTCGGTGCTCGCGTACGAGGTCGGCTATTTCGGCGGGCGCCCGTTGGTGGAGCGATTCGGCCGATACCTTTTTCTCAGCAAGCGCGAGCTCGATGTAGCCGATCGGTTCTTCGAGCGCCGCGGAGCCATTGCTGTGCTGATCGCGCGCCTGCTGCCGGTCATCCGGACGTTTATCGCGTTGCCGGCGGGTATCGCACGCATGCCGCGCCTCAAGTTTCACGCTTATACATTCCTCGGTTCGTGGCCGTGGTGCTTCGCGCTGGCCTACGTGGGCATGCGGCTGGGCGAACAGTGGGACAAAGACCCGCGCATCAAGATGTGGTTCCATCGCATGGATGGCGTCATTCTTGCGGTGTTGATTGCCGGGATCGCGTATTTCGTGTGGTCACACGTCAGGGACCGAGTACGGGACGCCAAAGCGGCGGAATAGAACAAGCGCATCCATCCGGGAAGCACGGATGGGTTCGACCTCGGTTACGCAACGGCCGAAAGAGGCTGCTGAAAAGCAGATTCCCCGCGGGCTGAAGCCCGCGAGGAACGACAAAAATGAACAGGTTATACGGCACAGCTAAAGCTGTGCCCCTTCAACCAACCTAAGCCGCTTTTTCCACCTGGGTGGCCTGCGGTACCTCAATCAGCTTGCCGCTCTCCACGTCGTAAATGTAGCCGTAGATCGCGATATTCGCCGGCACCAGCGGATGCTCACGGATGCGCGCCACGTCATCGCGGACACTCTGTGCCTGATCGGCGATGGTGAGCCACTCGATATATTCGCCGGCGCGCGAACCCGGACCGCTGCCGATGTCGTGAAAGCCTTGCTCAGTCAACGCTGCGGTCTCCAGGCTTTTCGCCAGCAGGCCTCGCATTACTTCATTTGTGAAAAACTCCATGCCGCAATTGGTGTGGTGAATGACGAACCACTCGCGCGTACCCAGCAATTTGTAGGAGATGACCAACGAACGAATGGCATCGTCGCTGGCGCGGCCTCCCGCGTTGCGGATGACGTGCGCATCGCCCTCTGCCAGTCCGGCGAACTTCGCCGGGTCGAGGCGGGCGTCCATGCAGGTGAGAATGGCGAAATGCCGCGCCGGTGGCATGGCGAGATTGCCTTTTGCGCCAAATTCAGCGCTGTAGTCTTGGTTGGCTGCCAGTACTTCCTGGAGAACTTTGCTGCTCATAGGGAAATGCTCCTTTTGTGTCGAAAGTTGGTGAATATCGGTGTCAATTCAGCGCGCCGCTAAGGAAAATGCCGGAACCTCGGGCCAGATCAGGGTCTGTAATGGAATGGCGCCGCGCACGCGCGAGAGAGGTCTAGCGACAACAACAACAGGGGCGGGGGTAGAGAAGAGCGTTCATCTGTTCCATCAGTTGCGAAAGCGAACTACCCGCGACTTGCTGCGGATGAGACGGACAGGCGTCGCAAACGTCAACCGATGCACGATGTGATGTGCGGTGAGCGCCGGAGGATTCTACAAATCGATTTTCACTGCCTTGGCCACGAGGCGCTCGTAGCGCTTCCACGGCAACAGCCGCTTCACCCAAACCTGCATCTTGGCGTCAGTGCCGATCATGTAGCGCAGACGGGGATTTGGATCCTTTGCGATGCGCAGGATAAGTCGAGCCACGTCGCCGGCATCACGACGGTGCTTGGCACTTTGCTTGACGAACTCCGAAAAGCGCTGGCTACGTTCCTTGTTGGGTGAGTTGGGATCGAGAGCGCCCGCGCCGATCATGACATTGCGGGTCCAGATGTCGGTCTCAAACGCGCCCGGTTCGACCAGCACGACGCGGATGCCAAGCGAGTGAGTTTCAATGCGCAAGGACTCGCTCCACCCTTCGAGCGCGAATTTCGAACTGCAATACGCGCCGAGCATGGGCTGGCCGAGGTGTCCGGCAACCGAGGCGACCTGGATGATGTGGCCTGACTTTTGCCGCCGCATCACCGGAATGACCGCCTTGCTCATAGCGACGGTCCCGAAGAAGTTGGTCTCGAACTGATGGCGGATGTCCGCGAGCGAGAGGTCTTCGCTGAATCCCGCGACGCTGAATCCGGCGTTGTTGACCAGCGCATCGATGCGTTCGTGGTCGCGCAGGATTCCGTCGATCACGCCCGGAAGGGAATCGAATTCAGTTACATCAACGCGGCGGATGTCGATTTGCTGGCGCACGCCAGCGGTTTGCGCGGCCTCCTCCAATTTGGTGGAGCGGCTGAGGTCACGCATGGTGGCCACCACGAAGTATCCGTTCTGGGCGAACTCAATCGCTGTCAGCAGCCCAATACCGCTCGAACTTCCCGTAATCACTGCGACTTTCTGGTTACGCATCGTTTTCCACCGAATCCTTGATATCGCCAACGAAGGGCGAAATGGTTCCGTTCAGGTTCCAAAGTTTGCCAAGCCTGCGCCGAATACGAGAAGATAACAGGTTTGCAGACACTTCATGAAACGGACTGATACG
>DATBZX010000385.1:0-11800 GCA_036512955.1 Terriglobales bacterium | reverse complement strand
CGCGGTGGACATCGAGGCCAACATACTTGATGCTATTCATCGGGTGTTCCTTTCGTCAGGCTTGGCTTACTGCTTCACACAGCAGCCATAGCCTACTTCGAAAGGGGCGCCCTTTTATAATGCGTGGCCCACAATTGCCTGCGGTTGGCAATTGTGGGTTCACATCTTCCGGGGTGAAGATTTCAGAACTCTCCGTGCTCTCCCTGTCCTCCATGCTGAAATCACTTCCCAGCTTTCCCGTTTCGGTCCGGGAAGGTTACCTTAGTTTTCTCGCAATGCGGATTTTTCTGGCGCCCTCACTCGCCTCCCTTTACAACCGTTCGGTGGGCCAGGGCCAGGTGTCTCTGGTCACCGGGCGCCAAGCGCGCCACAGGAACTGCTCTTTGAAATCTCCCAAAACGGGACGAGGTCGAAGCCTTCAGGCGGCAAAATTGTCCGCTAAGTCCTACGGGCAGACATGGATACGTATAAGTACCTTAAGAACCAATCTTTTAGAGACAATTTCCTCCCAAGTGACTGATTCTAAACGGCCGTGAAAATATTTTTTACAGATTGAGTGTTATACATCACTAAATCACATAGGGAAGAAGGAGAGCAAGTCTCACCACTGAGGAGCCTCCCCGGGGCAGCGGTTGTAGACCGGCAAAGGTCCACGCAAATCCTGCCAAACCTGGTCGCATGCCTTGACCACGTCTTCAGGCAGCGCGCCTTCTTCTCCGGCGGCGAGGTTTTCGTTCAACTGCTGTAGGCTCGACGCTCCCAGAATCACGACATCGGCCGCTGTGTGATGCAGCAACCAATTCAGTGACAAGCTGACGAGCGAGCGGCCTGCGGATTGCGCGATCTGGCGCAACCGCTCGACGGCATTGAAGTACTGCGTGTGCCAGTATCGCCCCTGGTAGAGCGCGTTGTTGTCGAAGCGCGTGCCGGGGAGAACGAAGTCCTGCTGGTGTTTGCCGGTAAGCAGGCCTCCGGCGAGCGGGTTGTACACCACAGTCGAGACTCCGAACTCCTTGCACATGGCGAGATATTCCTGCTCGATGCCGCGCGCCAGCAGGTTGTACATGGGCTGCGAAACGTAAGGCGCGTGCCAGCCGCGCTGCTTGGCGATCCAGAGCATCTGCACGACTTCCCATCCGGCGTAGTTCGAACACGCCGGATAGCGCACCTTGCCCTGCTTTACCAGCGTCTCCATCGCCTCCAGCGACTCTTCGACGGGAACCGCGTGGTCGGGCGCATGCAAATAGTAGAGGTCGAGGTAGTCGGTCTGCAATCGCACGAGGCTCTCGTCGATGGCGCGCAAGATGGCCTTGCGCGAAAGCCCGTGTTGGTCGGGTTCCTCGCCCATCTTGAAGAACACTTTGCTGGCGAGTACAGCCTGTTCGCGTCGTCCTTTGAGCGCGGTGCCAAGCAGGCTTTCTGCCACACCCGCGTTGTACATGTTGGCGGTGTCGAAGAAATTGATGCCCGCCTCGAGGCAACGGTCGATGACCTGGTTGGTGCCCGCCTGATCGAGCGGCTTGCCGAGCGTCATGGTTCCGAAGCAGAAGCGTGAGACGGTGAGGTCGGTGTGTTTCAGAGTGCGGCGTTCCATGGGGAGATGATATTCCGGCGAAAGGGGAGAGTGTAGGTCCCACCCTTTTCCAAAAGAGGGAAAAGGATGGGGCACCCACATTCTTGAGGGAAGAGGGAGAACAAAAGCAAATAAAGCAGCCACGGACTTGCACGGATAACGCTTGGGCTTAAAGACAACGGCGACGGCGAATCCTATTCCTGCAGGTTTGCCCTAGAGCGGTTTCGACATGGTGATGAAGTGTACCGGCATGGTCGCGGTCTGGATGACAGCCGCCGACTCCGTCCCTGACTCGACGTAGCCGAGCTTTCCGTAGATCAACGGCAGTTCGGGACGCACGCTTACTACGCGGATATCGGCGAACTTGCATCCCGCGGACCGGCCAAAGTCCTCGGCTTCGCGCATCATGCGTGCGCCGATTCCCGACTTCTGTTTAGCGGGATCGACCGCCAGCATGCCGATGTAGACGCGCTCACCACGTAGCTCTAGGTGGACAGCGGCGATGAGGTTGTCGTGGCCGGTCAGCAAAAGAAATGGGCCGTGCTGCAACAGCTCACGGATTTGCGATTCGTCGGTGCGGTCGCCGGTTTTGAAGAAACTTTCCACTGCGAAAGCGCGGTTGACCAGGGTGGTGATTGAGCCGACGTCGGCAGATGTCGCGTGGCGCAGGGTGCATGAAGAATCGGCGAGCACGGCCTATTGTGACATGTGGCGGGCTGGGTCGTAGCTAGTGCCGCCGCTACCGCGGCTCGATCGTGTCTGTGTTCCTGACCGCGGGCTTACGCCCACGGCTAACACAAATTTCACCGCTGCGCGGTTGCTCACAGCACAGCCGTCTCGTGCAGCAACTCGCCCTTGGCGAAGCGCGCCGGACTCAGCGCCTCAATGTTGCTCACCACATCCGTCTTGCCCCGCAGAATCAAGTCAGCCAAAATCTTGCCGGTTGACGGTGCATGCATCACGCCGTGTCCGCTGAATCCGTTGGCGCAGAAGAAGCCCGGCACGTCTTCCACCGGCCCGAGGATGCAGTGATGGTCGGGCGACATCTCATACAGTCCTGCCCACGCCTTCTTCGGATTGACTGCAACATTTTCGAAACAGGGAACGCGGTCGGCGGCCCGCACCAGGATCTTCTCAATGAACGTCGGCTCGAAGTCGCACTTGTAACCAACGGTTTCTTCCGGATCGTTCCACGCCAGCAGAAATCCCAGGCTCTCCGGCCGGAAGTGAAATCCGTTGGTCATGTCGATGACCATCGGAATCTCGTGCGAGACGCCATCGAACGGCTCGGTCGGAACCAGCATGCGACGTAGCGGTTGCACCGGAAGGTCGATTCCGGCGAGCGCCGCCAACTGTGCTGCCCACGCTCCGGCGGCATTCACCACCACCCGCGTGCTCACCGGGCCGCGCGTTGTATCCACACCCGTGATGCCCGAGCCGTCGCGATGAATGGCGGTGACCTCAGTGGACTTCCAGACCTTTACTCCGCGCTCAGTTGCGCAAGTAGTGAACCCAACCATCACGCTGTAGGGATCGACGAATCCATCGGTGGGGCAGAAGCTGCCGCCTAGAACATCTCCGGTAAAAAGCTGCGGCACGCGGGCCCTGATGTCGTCGCGGTTTACCATCTGCGCCTGCTTCAGGCCGAGCGACCTCTGCAGGATCTGGTTGGTACGCAGGTATTCGAGGTGCGCGGGCAGCGTGGCAACGAAAAGGTATCCCTGCGGACGGTATCCGCCGGGTTGGCCGAGGCGCTCGTCGAACTCGGAGTAGAACTGGATGGAGTACATCGACATCTGAATGTTCGCCGCGGTGGCGAACTGGGCGCGCACTCCGCCCATGCTCTTGCCGGTCGATCCCTTACCCTGGTGCGTCTCGCGCTCCACCATGAGCACGTTGCGGCATCCCTGTTCCGTGAGATGCCAAGCGATGCTCGCTCCTACGATTCCTCCGCCAACAATCACCACGTCTGCAGTTTCCATAATCAGTCCCTCGTATGATGCGAGTCATTGTAATCTGCGGGGCCGCGGGTGGGCTGTGAGGTGGTACCCAGGTTAGCGCCAAGAAGCGGCGCGAACCTGGGGCACCCGCAGATTCCAGTGAACTCGCTAATGGTGCATCATTGAAGTGGAGCGATTCTGTCATGCACACCGTTTATGTGGTCCAGATCCTGACTGCCTCGATCGCGCCGGTGATCGTGATTTCTGGGGTTGGCCTGTTGCTGCTGAGCATTACCAACCGCTACGGCCGGGCCATCGACCGCGCACGCCTGCTGGCGCGCGAGTTGGGAGAGAGCGATCCGGAGAGCGCGCGCCGGCGACACTTGGCTGACCAGCTTCGCTTCACCAGTGAGCGGGCGCGCATCCTGCGCAGTTCAATGATCTACGCCTCGTCGAGTATCTTCTTTGTGTCGCTGACGATCCTGTCGCTGTTTGCCGAGCAGGTGCTTCAACCGCAAAAGGACTACATCGCCCTGCCCTTCTTCGCGCTGTGCCTGGTATCGCTGGTGATCTCCATGTACTACTCCATCCGGGACATCACGGTGTCGTTGCGGGCTCTGGAGTTGGAGTCGAGCGTGAGCCTGAGCGGCCAGTAGTAGCGATCATGATCGGTGCCTGTTGGCCGTCGTTTTGTGCCAAGCGTCACACCTGCTCGTGATAGAGGGCACTGCGAGTCCCCACCCCCTCGTCCTAGCCTTGTGTATCAGGCCCCAGGAGTAGCGGGTAATTCCAATGCATGTGTTCACCCTCGTCGGGCGGTGCCGGATTGCGCACCAGCCAATCCAGCGTGGTTGCAATGTCATGCCCGCAAAAAGGAAACGACATGCCTCTGATGAATGGTTTTTCCAAAGCCGTTGTCCGCGATTTTTCCATCGAAGAACTCGAGCAGGCCGCCCGCCTGATGCGCGGCTACGACCTGGTAGCGCTTTGCGCCGCGGGTTCGGGACACTCCGGCGGAACCCTCTCCATGATGGAGATCGTTGCCGCCCTCTACCTGAAGGTCGCCAACCACGATCCCAACATGCCGGAGTGGGAAGACCGCGATCGCATCATCTGGTCCGCCGGACACAAGGCTCCCGCCCTGTATCTCGGGCTGGGATTCGCGGGCTACTACCCCCTGGAGGACGTGGTCACGCTGCGCAAACTGTATTCGCCGTTCCAGGGGCATCCGCACCGGCTGAAGCTGCCGGGCGTTGAGGTGTCGAGCGGATCGCTGGGACAGGGCCTGAGCATCGCCGTCGGCATGGCACTGGCGGGCAAGATGGCCGGCAAGAAGCACACCGTTTTCTGCATCATGGGCGACGGCGAGCAGCAGGAAGGCAACATCTGGGAAGCCGTGATGGAAGGCTCGCACTTCAAGCTCGACAACCTGGTGGGCATCATCGACCGCAACCGCCTGCAGATCGACGGCTGGGTGAAGGACGTGATGAACGTCGAGCCGCTGGTGGACCGCTATCGCAGCTTTGGCTGGGAGGTCATCGAGGTTGACGGGCACAACATCCGCGAAGTCGTTGATGGCTTGCAGAAAGCGAAGAACATTCCTGTCGCCGGAAAGCCGACGTTGCTGCTGGCCAACACGGTCAAGGGCAAGGGCGTCAGCTTCATGGAGAACATTGCCGGATGGCACGGGCGCGCTCCGACCTACGATGAATTGGTGAAGGCGCTCGACGAACTTGGCCTGAAACAGACCATCGCCTATGATGCGCTGCTGAGAAACGCGGCGGATTACCAGAACGAAGTCGAGGCCAGGCTGGAAGAGAAGATGCCGCACTTCTCCCGCGACTACTGGTGGAACGCACCGAACACTCCTCGAGTAAAGATGGAGCCCACGCGCAAGGGCTTCGGTAAGTCGCTGCAAAATAACGGCGACGACGAGCGAATCGTCTGCCTGGGGCTCGACATTTCCGGATCGATTACCATCAGCGATTTCTACACCGGCAAGCCGGAACGCAAGGACCGCTGGATCAGCATGGGCATCGCCGAGCAGTCGGCAACCGCGGCGGCTGTGGGTCTGGCGCGCGAAGGCAAGCTGCCGGTGTTTGGCACCTACGGCACGTTTGCGGCAGCCCGCAACCTTGACCAGATCCGCGTGTCGATCTGCTACGGCAACTTCAATGTCATGATCGCCGGCGCGCACGGCGGAGTTTCCGTCGGCCCTGATGGTGCAACCCACCAGGCGCTCGAAGACCTCTTCGCCATGTGCGGACTGCCGAATATGGTCGTGTCGGTTCCCTGCGACTCCATCGAAACCCGCAAGGCGACGGACTACTTGCTGCTGCAGCACGTGGGACCGAAGTACATCCGCTTCGCACGCGAGGCGACGCCAATCGTTACCAAGGAAGACACACCGTTTGTGTTTGGGACGGCGAATGTTATCCGCCTGCGCCGTCCGGACGAGCAGATGATCGACGCCTTCGACACCGTGCTCGCGCCCGAGTATCGCAACGAACACGAAGACTTGAGCATCATCGCTTGCGGACCCATGGTCCCCGAGGCGATGCGCGCGGCCTACATCCTCAAGCAGGAGTTCGGCTACGAAACGCGCGTGCTCAACATCCACACCATGAAGCCGATTGATGAGGCTGCCATCGTACGTGCAGCCAAAGAAACCGGCGTCGTGGTCACCGCCGAAGAGCACCAGATCGGCGCACTGGCATGGCGCGTGAGCAGCGTCATCACCGAGAGTCCGGAGATGTTCGGGACGCCAGTCATTACGGGCGCCATCGGCGTGAAGGACCGCTTCGGCGATTCCGGCGCGCCATGGGAACTGATCAAGGAGTTCGAGGTCAGCGCCGAACACATCGCGCAAAAGGCGGCGGAGCTGATCGCCATCGCCAAGGTGAAGAAGGAAGAAGAGAAACTCGCGCTGGCGCACTAAGAAGCAACTAGCAATTAGTAATTAGCTCAAGCTGTGGAGCCTGACACGCTGTAAAGGCTACACGGGCTGCGTGCCTGGGACGTCGTAAAGTGGATCGACCGGCGGAGCCGGTTCAGGTGCCGTTTCCGGCTGCAGGCGCGGTTCCGGGGTAGGCTGGGCATCAATCTCCGCCAGCGCTGTGTACGCTCCCAGTCTCGCCAAATACAGCGCGTCCGCTCCGGCAAAATAGATCGAAGAAAGCAGGAACATCAGCAGCAATATCCATCCCACAGCCACGTGCCTACCCAGGTTCGTCGGCGACAACACCAACAAGAACATCGCGGAAGCCCACACCACGCGCGCCGCCAGAAACCCGAGGGACAGCCCAAGCAACCGTCCACCCTGGCGCGAGCAAAAATCCAACGTCAGCGACATCGCGTCGCGCGCGCTCGCCTGTTCGCGGATGCAGAACAAAGGAGCCAATCCGAAAAACCAGTTCAGCACCACGCCAAAACCCAAAGACAGCGCGACGCCGAAAACATAGAAGAACGCCGCTCGCGCCGGACGCTGCTGGTGCAGCATCGCGGAACCCAGGAAGATCGATCCGACGAAGCATCCGAGGGCGGTCCACGACCACATTGCCCGCAGCAGGTGAATCGTGAACATGGGACGAAACTGCCAGCCCGCCTCTTCCGCGCGATCATCGCCTCCAAACAATGCGACCAGATTGCGCAGGGAAGCAGCACGTCCCGCGGCTGCTGCGAAACACCACAGCACGGTCAATCCGGCGAGGACGATGAACTTCATCCACACAACACGCAGCAACGTGCCATGCAAAATGTGCGAGAGCGCCGTCGATGCCAGAGACGGCTTAAGCGTGCCCAGCAGAAACCGATCGCCTGGCGAGAGCGTGAGGCTGTCGAGAAAAAGTGCTGCTGCGGCGAGCGCCAGTATCCATGCGGCGAAGCCGAAGCACCAACGCCAGGTCATCTCGGCGGCCAGCAGCAGCGGTTCCTCGCGGAGCACGGCAAAGCCTTCCTGGAACGGCGAACGCAAGCTGCCTGGCTGCGACATGGCATCAGCATAGCAGCGAAGTATCGTAGTGCGCCGATTTCCTAAGGCGGGTTCCCTCAGAGCGCACTGGTTGTTTCAACCGCTTGCAAACGGATTACGTCACACGAAAACGGCGCCCCGCGGTGAGGCGCCTCGTGCAACCAGAAGAGGTAGAAACTATTTGATGAATCTACGACGAAGTTTCGTGGCTGCCAGTCCGATTCCCGACGCCAGCAGTATCATGCTCGCCGGCTCGGGCGTAGTGTCGGACCAGAAATAAGCGGTGAAGCCCTGCGCTTGAAGCGCCGGATCGAGGTAGAACGTCGCGGCGTAGATCCCAGGCCACGATTCCGGCAGGTAGTAGAACCCTTGGCTACAAATCGGGCATCCGGTTTCGTCACCCGAACTGAACGCGAGGGCTAAGTTACCGTTCACTGTGGCAACGCCGTAAATGTCGCTGTAGTTGGCCGCGTTCTGGCCAGGGCCGCAGACGAATCCGAGCTCGCAGCGGGTTGTGGCAAATCCGAACTGAGCGGGATCGGGTGCGACTCCGGGGACGGTATAAACGAAGTTCGGGCCGTTGTTGATTTCGTCCTGTTCAGTCGCGCCTGCAAACGAAACGATGAGCCCGGTCGGGTCAAACACCACCATGCAGTCTGAGTTATACGGGAGTCCGAAGGGGCACTGGCTTGCCAGAGCGGGAAGCGCTCCAAGGACCACGCAAGCCCCCAGTAGGAATACTAATGTTCGATGCTTCATAGGTTGCGCCTCCTCAGCGCATTTGTAGGGATGCACAGAAGCAATGAAGAATCATTGAAGCCGGAACGTCGGTCTTTGCTCCCAACTACCCTAGTTAGATGTGGAAAGATTGGTCTTGCTAGGACACAGCAAATCTAGCTCCGGCAGCGAACCACGGCGTAAGAATTGAGCGAAATTGTTAACCAATTCCCAAAATGGAAGAGAAGGGATTCCTGCGTACTTTTCTCGTTGGCATGGCGCGGGTGCGAACAAACAGCATTGACTGTGTCATAGACGAGGTTTACTCAACCGGCATCCTATTGAGAGTTGCACAATATAGTGACAGTCTTAAGGTTTGTCACCACGAGCGGAGCGAGGGAACCGCTCTCTGCCTGATGCCGCGAAGAGCAGATTGCTCGCGCCCAAAACCCGGGTGCTCGTAATGACGAGTTTGAAGGGGGCGGGCTTTTTCGACCGTCAGCGTGTCATTATAATCTGCGAATCTCAATAGATCTGGCTGATTGTCAGCGCCTGCGCCAGTTCCTCTGGCGTATCGACCAGGATGTCGGGATGCGTGCGTTCCAGCGTGTGCGGCGCGAAGCCGTAGGTCACGCCGATGCTCCACAGGTTCGCGTTGCGCGCGGTCAGGACGTCCACCTCGGAGTCGCCCACCATCACCGTCTCCTCCGCTTCGGCGCCAGCCTCGCGCATCAGTGTCTGTGCTCCCAGCGGATCGGGTTTTTTGGTCTCGAAACTGTTCCCGCCATAGGTCTGGAAGAAGAACTTGGATAGTCCCAGCCCTGCCAAAATATCGCGCGAGGCTCGCACCGGCTTGTTGGTCAGCACCGCCATCTGCCGAGCCACGCCATCGAAGGTGCCGACCTGCTGAAGCGCCTGCAAAACGCCGTCATACGGACGGGTGTTGTCGAGTTTGTGCTCGCGATAATAGAGCAAAAAGTAATTCAGCGCCTCTTGGAGAACCTGCGCATGCGCAGGGTCGCCAAGCGCGCGCCGTATCAGCATGGGAGCGCCGTCGCCGATATACGTGTCGATGACTTCTAAGGGCAACTCTTTACGTCCAAAGTGGCGCAACATGGCGTTCACCGAATTGGCCAAGTCGAGTTCTGAATCGATCAGGGTCCCGTCGAGATCAAAGAGGGCGAGCTTAATTTTTTTGAGCGGAATAGGCCGAAAAGTGCGTATCATTCCTCTTCCAGTATAGCCACCTGACCGCCAACGGCAGACAGGCTGCATGAGCGGGGAACAGCAGGGCACGGCATCGCCTCGGATTCGGGCGAATCGTTCCCGGGGATTTACAATAGATCAAGTTCCAAGCCGTTTGCGGGGCCCTCAATCTCAACTAGAGGTCATGGATGGCAACCACCAAGGTCGAGCCGAAGATTGCCGTTGCGCAGCCTGCGCCCTCAGAAAAATATGAAGGGCTAACCCCCCAGCACCTGATCGAGATCTACCGGCTGATGTACCAGTCGCGCAAGATCGACGACCGGGAAATCATGCTGAAGCGCCAGCAGAAGATCTTCTTCCAGATCTCCGGCGCGGGACATGAGGCGCTGCTGGTGGCCGCGGGAATACTGCTGCGCCCCGGCTACGACTGGTTCTATCCTTATTACCGCGACCGCGCGCTCTGCCTCGCGCTGGGCAACACTCCCTACGAACAGCTCTTGCAGGCAGTTGGAGCGGCCGACGATCCCGCATCAGGCGGACGCCAGATGCCTTCGCACTGGGGCAACAAGAAGCTCAATATCGTGACCGGTTCTTCTCCGACCGGATCGCAGTATCTGCAGGCCGTAGGCTGCGCCGAAGCGGGACGCTATTTCAATCGCCATCCCGGCGCCGTCGAGAAGCGAACCGGCGACTACAGCGAATTCAAGGACGTCGCGTTCCACGGCGACGAAGTGGTTTACGTCTCCTCCGGCGACGGCGCCACGAGCGAAGGCGAATTCTGGGAGGCGATGAGCTCCGCCTCGAACCTAAAGCTGCCGATGCTGTTTGTGGTCGAAGACAACGAGTACGCCATCTCCGTGCCGGTCGAAGTCAACACTCCCGGCGGCAACATCAGCAAGCTGGTGCAGGGTTTTCCCAACTTCCATTTTGCCGAGGTCGATGGCACGGACTTGTTCGCGAGCTACGCCGCGATGAAGACGGCCATCGATTACGTCCGCTCCGGCATGGGCCCGGCGTTCGTCCACGGACACGTCATCCGTCCCTACTCACATTCACTCTCCGACGACGAGAAGCTCTACCGTCCCGAGGCGGAGCGCAAGTTGGAAGCCGAGCGCGATCCCATCACGCGCTTTCGCGCCTTCCTGATAGCGGAGGGCATTCTGGACGAAGCCGCGCTGCACGAGATGGAACTCGACCTCACCGACGAGGTGCAGGACGCAGCCGACAAAGCTGTAGCCGCTCCGTTCGCCAAGCCCGGCACGTATATGCAGTACCTGTATTCGCCGGACCTCGATCCCACATCGCACGCCTTTGAGACCGAACCGATGCGTCCTCCGCTGCCGACCAAGCCAACCGGCGGCGAAAAGACCATGGCCGACCTCATCAACTCCTGCCTTAAGGACGAGATGAAGCGCGACCAGCGCATCGTGATCTTCGGCGAGGACGTGGCCGATTGCAGCCGCGATGAGTATCTGCGCGACAAGCAGGTCAAAGGCAAGGGCGGCGTCTTCAAGCTCACCGGAGGCTTGCAGACCGCGTTCGGCTCTGACCGCGTGTTCAACTCGCCGCTGGCCGAGGCCAACATCATTGGCCGCGCTACCGGCATGGCCACGCGCGGCATGAAGCCCGTAGTCGAAATCCAGTTCTTCGACTACATCTGGCCCGCGATGCACCAGCTACGCAACGAGTTGCCCACCATTCGCTGGCGCTCCAACAACGGATTCTCCTGCCCGGTCGTGATCCGCGTCGCCATCGGTGGCTATCTCACCGGCGGCGCCATCTATCACTCGCAGTGCGGCGAAAGCATCTTCACCCACACGCCGGGCATGCGCGTGGTGTTCCCCTCCAACGCGCTCGACGCCAACGGATTGCTGCGCACCGCCATCCGCTGCGACGATCCCGTGCTGTTCCTCGAACACAAGCGCCTCTACCGCGAGACCTATGGACGCGCACTCTATCCCGGGGCCGATTACATGGTCCCCTTCGGCAAAGCAAAGACGGTGCGCCTGGGACATGACCTCACCGTCGTGACCTATGGCGCGGTGGTGCCGCGCGCCCTGCAGGCGGCCCAGCGCATGGAGCGCGAGCACAACGTCAGCGTCGAGCTCATCGACCTGCGCACCCTGAACCCGTATGACTGGGAGGCCATCGCCAACTCAGTGACCAAGACGCACCGCGTGCTGGTTGCCCACGAAGACACCCTGAGCTGGGGTTACGGCGCCGAAATCGCCGCCCGCATCGCCGACGAGTTGTTCGACAGCCTCGATGCTCCGGTCAAACGCGTCGCCGCCAAAGACACCTTCGTCGCCTACCAGCCGCAGGTGGAGGACGAGATCCTTCCCCAAGCCAACGATCTCTACCAGGCGATGCTCACGTTGGCGGGATACTGAAGCG
>DATBZX010000384.1:0-6489 GCA_036512955.1 Terriglobales bacterium | reverse complement strand
GTCGATGAGAAACACCCGCACGTGCGGCAATGTAAAGAAGGTTTCCCGAGCCCATTTCTCGACCAGGTGTGGTGGCGCCATCACCAGGCCCGAGTATGGCCTGCCGGCGCTATGAACCAACATGCTTCCGAGAGCAATGAGCGTCTTGCCAGAGCCACACTCCGCCACGACGTTGGCATTCCGCGCCAATTGCCAACGTTTGCTCACGCCCATGATTGCCAGGGATTGGGCTGGATATGGAACACGCACCATTAGGGAAAGCAGCGGAGAAGGGGTTTCGTCGGCGCCGTGCAGGGCCGGGTAAGATGCCAAAATTCTTTTTCCGATCTCTTCAGAGTGAGTTCTCAAGTAGTCGTGAATCGTTTCTAGGCTCTGCATGGGTTTCTCCGGACAGGAGCTGTGAATGCGTGGTGGCAGGTCTATCGCCTATGCGTCAGAATGGAAGAGATGAAACTGGAAGTAGATTGCTATTCCGGGCGGATGGCGGACGAAAGGCCGGTTCGCTTTCGGCTGGACGGGAACGAGTACATGGTCGAGGAAGTGATCGATCAGTGGTACGGTCCGTCAGATGTCTTTTACAAGGTCCGTGCAGATGACGGCAATCTCTATATCCTGCGCCGTGAAACATCGACGCCCGACGGACCTTGGCATCTGGAGTCATTTCGGCAACTGCCACGCTAAAGTTGACCTTGGAAAATGGCCGGACGATGGTGCTTAGAGTGGAGGAGTGATGGCGGTAGTTTTAGTTCCCCTTCCGAGCCTCGACTTTGATCCGACTGAGAGCGGAGTGAGTTGGCTGGTCTTGACCCAAGCCGGACACCGGGTCGAGTTCGCAACTCCCGATGGGCGTCCCGGCGCCGCCGACGACATCATGCTGGGCGGCCGTGGCTTAGATCCTTGGGGCTTCATTCCTGTGCTTCGCAACTTCACTCTGCTCGGACGACTCTTGCGAGCCAATCGCGATGCGCGTGCAGCCTACCTGAAGATGCAACAGTCAGCTGAATTTCAACATCCAACGCGCTGGCAAGATCTCAAGGCAGCCCACTATGACGCGCTGCTTCTGCCAGGTGGACACCGCGCACGCGGCATGCGGCAGTATCTGGAGAGCCGCGAACTACAGAGCGTGGTACTGGATTTCTTCGTCGCTGGAAAGCCGGTTGGAGCCGTCTGCCACGGTGTGCTGTTGGCAGCGCGGACCGTCAATCCGGCCACGGGTCGCTCGATTCTGTTCGGTCGCAAGACCACGGCACTGACTTGGGCGCTGGAGCGGAAGGCCGCGCTCACCGGGCGAATCGGCAGGTTCTGGAACCCTCACTACTATCGCACTTACACAGAAGACCCCGGGCAGCCAGCCGGGTTCATGTCAGTCCAGAAGGAGGTGTCCCGGGCACTGACGGCCGAATCCGACTTCCTCGATGTCCCGGCGATGAGTCCGAATCATCGTAAGCAGACCAGCGGCATTCATCGCGATACGCCTCGAGATTCATCGCCCGCATTCATTGTGCGTGATGGAAACTATCTCTCGGCCCGTTGGCCTGGGGACGTCTTCACGTTTGCCCAAACCTTTGCCGCGATGTTGAACGATAAGACGACAGCTTGAAAGTGTCGACAGAGCGATAAGCGAGATCCTCAATCTTCGCCTGGCAACATGAACGTCATCACTGGTTCCCCATCATCGCCAGGCCCAGAGACCGCCTTCAGGGTTAACAGGCGCATCCCCTCTGGCCCACACCTGGCGGTCGCGTCAATCCTCTCGTTTGGGCACAGTGCCGGATCAGCAACGATGCGGTAGAAGTCGAACAGCAGGTTGCACGGGTCAATGCGTCTGGCCGAGACTCTCCCCTTGACGGCGGCATGGAACATCCAAACCACATCCCAGAAGCGGCCTTCCAAGCTCTGGCCTGGGGGCAGGTTCGCCTCCTCATCTATTGGCCACACGTAGCGGTGAAATGCGGCGGCGGTCATCGCGAGCGGCCACTTCATGAGCTGGCGGCGCATCTCAACCATTGGAGCTTGCTCGCAATCGACCAGAATGCCATCGTCTATCGCTTGCCGTCGGGTGTAGACGTTGAGTACGTCGATAGATTCGTCGCCGGAGCACGCTGCCCGATGACGGCCGTTCATGCCTCCGCACGACGCGCAAATGCGATCGCCTGTATGTAGCAATGCCATGGGTTCAGGTCCTCCCAGAACTGTTCAGAATGTGTGTGTAGTGTTTCCGCGAATGGTCGGGTATCTGCGGCAGTTCGCCGATACGGCTATTCCGGCGGAATCAGGCAGTCTTCTTAATGAGCTGGATTTCGGGCCATTCGACGGCCCCATTGCGGACGGAAAACGCGAGCTGATTGCTACGCAGCCCCTTCCGAAGCAGAGCCAATAACACGTTCCGCTTGGCCTTGACGGCTACTCCGGCATATCCAAATCCAAGAAGAGGCTGAATACGCTTTTGCTGGTGCAATTGCGAGATCACCCACGGTCCCCATTCTGGCGTGGCGGGAAGGCCGTAGTGCCGCACCAGCGAAGACCAAATGAAGGAATGGTCGTCACTTATCAGGAGAAGTTTCCCATTGGAGGTGGTGTCCGCTAAGTCCTGCGAGCAGCTGACTAAATGCCTGAGAGGTCGCTTTCGTCCAGGGACCGTAATCGATCCCCGAAAGCACAGCGGCTTCTCGCCCAGCGAGACGATACTCTCTTCACCGTAAGGATCCACCACGGTAAATGAGTCACCGTTGGCAAAAGCAGCAGCCAGGGCGCCGATCTCCACGTCGCCGCCAACTACGGAGACCAGATGGGCTTTACCTCTTTCCTCTCCCACGAAGGCATCTAGGAAGACGCGAAGGTTGGTTGCCGTCTTTTCTGTGCGTCGCCGATAAACGAGTTTGCCGAAGCGTTCATGAGCGTTCATGAGCGTTCTTCATCGCCCACGCTCCTTTTGGTTGTTCAAACTAAGCATGCCTCCGTCACATGTCCCGAAGGCCCAAAGAAACTCAGACGAGAGTGCGATGCTCCCGGCTGTCGGGATGGAGGCGCCGTGATTCTATGGAACCTTCGTTCAGTTCCAAGTGTCCAAACTCTTGAAGCCTGTGTTAGCGTGGCTGAACCTGTGATTTACCGCTAGGAGAGACCGTGCGACTCGCCGCCATAGTTATCCCGTTGGCGCTGTTCCTAAGCATGGCAGCTGCATCTCAAACTCCAACTCCTTCATCCAGCCCCAGCGATATTGAGTTCAAGGTCAAAACCCGAGGCGAACAGACCACGTTTCGCATCGGTGAAGTCATTCCGTTTGAGCTGTCCTTTGTCAGCTCCGCACCGGACAAATATCGGCTGGATACGGCTACTTACGACCGCAGCGGACGGCTCAACGAAGAACAGTTCGCCGTCGAGCCAAGCACCGGATGGTCAGATCCTCTTTACAGGTACTTCCACGCGTTCCAGGGTTTTATTGGCGGAGGTCTGAGGGGCTTCAACCCACTTTCGCTGAAGCCCACCGTGATTCCCATTGAATTGAATGAGTGGGTACAGTTCAATAGACCCGGTCGCTATAGGATCACCGTGACCTCGGGCAGGGTCTCAGTCTTGAGCGGACCAGTCGGAACGGCTCAACTACGGCTTAAGTCCAACGAACTGACGCTGACAATTCTGGCGGCCAGCCAGCAGTGGCAGCAGCAGACGCTGCAGCACGCGGTAGCAGTATTGGATGCTACTAAGCCTTCTGCCGCACCGGCTGCTGGTCAACCCCACCCCTCGCGTGATGCCGCCAAGACGCTTCGCTACCTTGGTACTGCCGAAGCAGCACGAGAAATGGTGCGCCGCCTTAATGACGAGAATGTGTCTGCCGATTTTCGCTTCGGTCTGGTGGGCTCGCCGGCGCACGATGCCGCCCTCCAAGCGATGGAGGATGCTCTCGTCGCCCCGCAGTACCCAGTGACTAATGATTTTCTGACCACAATGTCGGTTGTCGCCTTGCCAACAGAGGACAGTGGCAACCTGCCAACCCAACGGGAACAGCTGGAGGCACGCTTCCGCGAGGATCTGATTGCAGCGCTGGCCAACAAGCAAGGCGATGCGTTGGCGGCTAGTACTCAGACGATCATCGAAGAAGCTTCGATCCGTTCCCGACCGCGTCCTCCGGACCTGAAGCGCAAGCTGACCGAGCAGATAGTTTCGACCTTTGATCTTTTGCCGGTGAGCAAGCAGGCGGAACTGCTGCAGTATCGGTGGAACGCGCTTGACCAGCAAGCTATGCTTCCTTTGGTCCGCAAGGTCGCGCAGCGATACCAGGACTTCCCGCAGCTCCGCTTGATGAATGCCTACGAGTACAACAATGCCAGCGCCGCTGCCTTGCAACACTGGTATGCGATGGACGCGGATGGCGCTCGCCCTGCCATGATTCACGAGATGTTGCGCCCGAAGCCTAGGTTCGACGCTAAGGTGTTGGGAGGTCTGCCGGACAAGGAGCTTCCCGAAATCGAACAGACGCTAGTTCGGCATTTGCGTGCGAGTGAAAGGTACGAGGTAAATAGCAATCTCGCGTCTCTCATTTACCGCTACGCATCGCCGAACGTGGAGAGTGCAGTCATCGAACAGCTCGATCCCCAGCTAGGAAAGATGGCTTGCGCTGTACAGGAGCCTTTGCTGGCGTACCTGCTCAAAGTCGATCCAGAAGCGGCGCGACCCCGCTTAGAACGAGCGCTGGAGGCGCGAGGCGAGGGGTTTTCCGCTTGCAATCATTCACTACTGGTGGAAGTGGGCGACCTGCAGAACCACCCAATCCTGGCCGGGCTTGCGGCTAAGAGTTTGGACGATCCTGACCCGGAAATTGCAGGGAACGCTGCTGACTACTTGGCAAAGTACGGTGATGCCTCCGCAGAGGATGTGCTTTGGACGCACTTGATCGCATGGAACCAGCGTTGGCAGGGCCACGAAGAACAGTTGCGAGATGGATATAAGGGAGGTCTCGACGGCGTCTGGATTGCGGGAGCAGGTACAAACCTTATCATGGCCTTGGCTACAGGACAGGCTTGGCTCACCGATGAGACAAAGCTGAGGCGTCTGGAACAGCTAAGCGTCACCGCCCAACAACGGCAAGATACGGAGCGGTACCTCAGCACGTGGAGGGCCCGCCCCTGGGACATCAATTTCATACCGATCGAATCTGGCCAATTCGAAATCGTCCAGTATCATTCGCCGTCGCTGAAAAGCGCGGAGGACAAATTGTCGCAGTTCCCTCGCGGCACTCATTTTCGCTGGCTTGGTGATTCTCAATTGGATGGCGAACAGAAAGCATTTGATGAGCTGAGCCGATTCGCGGTCACCCATGGCATCGTCATAGAAAGACGGAGTCAGTAGGTGATGGTGCTGTTGCCGGTGTTCAGACTTCTCGAAGAAATAACTCGACCCGGTCGGTCGTCCAGGTCGCAATGCCGCTGCCAAAGAAGTCTTGATCTTCGGTCCAAATCGGAGTGCCGAGCAGCAATGCTACCGCCGCAACCGGCCAATCGTCAGGATCGCGAGGAAGTACTCGAGCGCGAGCGATTTCTTGGTAATCCTCGTACAGACTTCTGTCTACGGGTTCAACGATAAGACTGATTTGGTCAAGCACGGAGAGGGCTAGATCAACATCGAACCGGCGGCGCGTGGAAAGGTCGGGTATGTATTTCCGCGCGTCCTGAAAACATACGTCCGGGGCATAGAAGTTGGCTTGGTCCTCGTAAGCTTCCAGAATCTGTCGGACCCTTTGGCCGAAGACCGCACGCAAGAGGATGTTGGCGTCCAACACCAGGCCCTTGTGCGCAGTCATTTCTTCTTACCCGCGCGCCAGACCTTGAAGTCGGCAAGAATCTCATCCTCGGAAATCCCTTCGGCGGCAAGCACTTGCTGCAAGCGAGAGGCGGCTTCTTTAAGAGCTGCTCGCTCCGTTTCCGCCCGTTTATGTCGGGCAGGAATGTAGTAGCCAACGGTATCGCCGTGCCGCGTGATCGCGACAGGCACGTCGCTTTCCAAGAGGTAGCTAGCCAGCTTCTCTCGAAATTCGCGAATCCCAACCTTCAACGCTTCCATGCCTCAGCCTCGTTGCGTACGTATGTGTACACAAATACAATACCACTTATTTGACCTGCCATTCAAGGAATACCGGGTAACCGAGGATTCGGCTCGGCGGTCTGTCCCTACGCGCGTTCATTCGTGGGAGGACTTGCTGGGAACCTCCTCCTTGGTCTCCTTCAGTTCGATGATCTGGCCATTCTCGTAGGCAAGGGTCAGTTCATGGCTGAACCGTTCGCGTTTGCGAATGATGGTCTCCCCCTCGGCTTCACCCTCCTCGTTGAACTCATCGACATACTTAACCGATCGCCAGTGGGCGATGTGCCGCGTTTCACCTTCCCCGAAGAAGCCGTTGAGCATGCCACTACAGGCCAATAGGCCAACGTGGCCTTTGTGTAACGGCGTCACCGGCCGGCCCGTCATTTTTTGCTGCTTGCGTACAAGAAT
>DATBZX010000383.1:0-16148 GCA_036512955.1 Terriglobales bacterium | reverse complement strand
CTTGCCAAGGTTGGGGTCGCGGGTTCGAGTCCCGTTTCCCGCTCTCCGGTGCGATGAGGAAGAGGGCGGTTAGCTCAGTTGGTTAGAGCGCCACGTTGACATCGTGGAGGTCACAAGTTCGAGTCTTGTACCGCTCATACGTGAAAAGGATTCCACCCGGCCGACCAGTAGCTCGATCCGGGTCGCTCCGAGCAGGAACAAAGTTGTATGCGCCCGTAGCTCAATTGGATAGAGCATCTGACTACGGATCAGAAGGTTGGGGGTTCGAGTCCCTCCGGGCGCGTATTGTAAGCCTTTGCTATGTAGGAAGATAAGAGAGGGGCGCTCGGTTATGATGCCGACGCCCTTTCGTGTCTAGCATCCCAATAGCATCCCCGCGGCGCGCTATGACAGACATTCTGAATTCAAGTTTCTCGGCGTCCAGTCTCGATTTTATCGTGGTTATCGTAGTACCAGTCCCTTAATTCGTCGAGGACGTCACCATCGGTTCAACAACTTGCAGAACTACTGAACCAGAATTGGGGACGGGACCATATACCTATCCCATAACATCCCGAGTGTAAGTGTTTCTGGAGGTGTAACAGTGCCGATAGTCCGTTCCGCCACGAAGCCTTCGCATCTGGTATGAGTCCTTCTGAACCCATCGCAGATAAGATTGCTGCGTGCAGTCGAAGTCGTGCACATAATTGGCATTGGGCAGGCGAATCGGAATGGTGCGCAGTTTCGGTTATGTCACCGCTCCAGCCACGATGAAGGAGGAATCTCACCATGAAGTCCCGTCCGGTTACCACTCTGTCACTCGCGGCCGCGCTTCTTGCGACGACCTCCGGCACGCTCACCGCGCAACGAAGGTCACCCAAGGCGACTGGTCTGGATCAGTATCCGCATGCCGCGGAGCCGATCGGAACCGTGCGGCAGATCTACGATGGTGTACTGACGCCGCAGATGGCGGTCAACACCTTTCGGAACATCGACCGGCTCTTTCCCACGCGCACGGTTCCGCGTTCGTCGAAGCCAATGCCCTTGCCGCCAGCGGCCACGCCGCTCAGCACTGTGAGTTTCATCGACCGCGGCAAGCGCTATGATCTCGAGGACTATCTCGAACTGAACCGCGTCACCGGGCTCCTCGTGCTCAAGAACGGCCGCATCAAGTTGGAGAGGTATCGATTCGGGAACTCCGAGCGCACCCGTTGGATGTCCATGTCGGTCGCGAAGTCGATTACGTCGACACTCATCGGCGCGGCCCTGAAGCAGGGCTATATCGCCGCGCTGTCCGACCCCGTCACGCGGTACGTTCCGTCGCTGGGCGGCAGCGCGTACGAGGGCGTCTCGGTGCGCGACGTCCTCATGATGTCGTCAGGTGTACGCTGGAACGAGACCTATACTGACCCCCGATCCGACCGCCGGCGTTTGCTCGAGGCCCAGATCTCCCAGGTACCCGGGTCTGCGATGGCGGTGATGAGGGGCCTCGCGCGGGCCGCAGCTCCCGGCACCGTGAACAACTACAGCACGGGTGAAACGCAGGTGGCCGGGGAGATCGTGCGAAGCGCCGTAGGCCGGCCGCTCGCGACGTACCTGTCCGAGCGCATCTGGAGCAGGTTCGGCATGGAGTCCGACGCCAAGTGGTGGCTCGATTCGAGTGACGGTCACGAGATTGGCGGGAGCGGGTTCAGCGCGACGCTGCGCGACTATGGCCGCTTCGGCCTCTTCCTGCTGAATGGTGGGGTCGCCGCGGGGGAAGCAATTCTCCCCGACGGGTGGACCCGCGAGGCAACCCGTCCGCAGGTTTTGCGTGGAGGGGCGCCGTTGGCGTACGGATACCTCTGGTGGACGGGAACGACTGCCGCTTCTCAGCGAGACGGTGCATATGCGGCAAAGGGCATCTTCGGGCAGCACCTCTACATCAATCCCGTCGCGCAGGTCGTGATCGTGGTATGGGGTGCGCAGCCGAAGCCCACAGGAAGTGCTGTCATCGATGACTGGGTGTTCTTCGATGCCGTGGTCGACGCGTCGAGATAAGGGCGTAAGCTGGAGAAGCAGAAACTCCATGAGAGAAGTGGAGCGGAGTTGAGGGCTTGAGTCCGCTTGGCCACGTCCTAGCCGAGGATCGGATCACTCGCGAGACAGAGCTAACATCGCAGCGATGTCGTTTTCGTCTCGCCCAGATGTCCGATTCCTATCAAAATCACTACGACCGCGCTGCCTCGACTGAGTCTCTCTTGGATCAGAGCCGGCGCAATGAAACGATGTCCGCTACAGGCTCTTGCTCTTGGAGCAGGAGCGAATTGGAGGAGCTGGACGGGATGTCCGCGTAGAGTGGCGATAAAGCAGGGAAATCACAGTGCATCGCAACGCCGGAGCGAGCATTAACTCGACGTTCAGCTTCGCGTCTATCACGTTGCCGACCTGGAATTCTACCGGATTATCGCGACGCTTGATGACCCTGTTCGAATATGGGTGGCTTTCGACTCGCCCAAGGTGCGGCCGACTCCAGTTCCGCGGACAGGCGCAGAATCATGTCCTCACGCCCAAACCGGCCGATGAGTTGGGAAGCCACCGGCAACCCTTCGCCAGTCCACAGAAGCGGCAGGCACGCTGCGGGCAACCCGGCGGCATTGATCACTGCCAAAAATGGCGTGTAACGCGACACGTTTCGCCGGAACTCCGTGAAGGAAGGGATCCGCATCGACAAGTCTCCCAGCCGCGCGGGCAACTGGGTCAACGCGGGGGTCAAAACGATGTCGTACTGCTGTAGAAATGCTTCGAACACGCGCCCGATCGCGTGAAACCGGTTGATGCTATCGACATACTGAGCTGCGGCGGTTCGTACCCCGATGTCGTAGCCGTCCAGTGTGGCGGGTTCGAGATCATCCGGCTGGAGTGTCCTGCCGAGCGCAGCCAGCCGTGCGTTGGACGACACGACGATATTGGTCGCCATGACGTTGATGAGCGCTTGGATGAAGCCGTCGTAGTCAATGGCTGGAGGCTCCGCGTCATTCAACTCATGTCCCAGGTCCCTGCAAAGGGCAGCAGTGCGATCTACTGCAGCCAGGCTGTCAGGACCAACCGTGATGCCGCTCCACGCGCTGCGCCAGACGGCGATTCTCAGAGGCCTGCGGAAAGGCTCTGAAACCGCAGCGAGGTAGGAGCCACTGCTTACCGGCGCCGCATAAGGCGCACCCGTTTCTCGGCCGGCGATCGCATCGAGCGCCGCGGCCGTATCCCTTACGGTGCGGGTCAATACCCCGTCACAAGACAGGCCACCCCAGCCTTCGCCGCGGAACGGCCCCATGGGAACAAGTCCGCGGGATGGCTTCAAGCCATAGACGCCACAGCACGCTGCGGGAATCCGGATGGAACCGCCGCCGTCACTGCCATGCGCAACGGGGACGATGCCTGCGGCCACAGCGGCCGCAGCCCCACCGCTGGATCCACCCGGCGACAGGGACAGATTCCAGGGATTTCGGGTGGGCCCGCCGTTGCTGATCGCTTCTGTCGTGGGCGCCATGCAAAGTTCAGGCACGGTGGTCCGTGCAAACGCCAGGAATCCGGCGCGCTCGAACCGGTCGACCAGCGTGGAATTGCGCGAGAAAGTGGTGTTGCTGAAGAGCTTGGATCCTAGGCTCGACGGAAATCGGGTTGACGCCAGTCCGGAATCCTTCAGTAGAAAGGGAATTCCATTGAACGGGCCTTGCGGCTTCCACTTCCTCGCCAGCTCGAGCGACTCATCGAAACGCTCATGGCAAAGCGCATTGAGGACCGGTGCTCTCGTGCGCGCCAGGCCAATGGCGCACTTCATCAATTCCTCGCTCGTCACCTCCCCTGAGGACAGCAAGCCGGAAAGTGCCAAGCCGTCGAGGCTAAGGTATTCGTCTTCCCTCATGGCGGATCATTCAGCGCGATGGCGCTCGAGAAAGCTCTGCAGATCCGCCACGCAGCGATGCGGCAGGTACTCGCAAGTGCGGTGGCGTGCGCCTTCGTAGACAAGCATTTCGGAGCGGGCGATACGTTCCTTTATGGGCTGGTAGACGCTCGCCGCTGCGCAATAGGCTTACCAGCCCTAGTCCATCCAGTTTTCCGTACTCGTGATCGTGCATGTGTTGTTGATACTCATTGACGTACATAGCCCATGACCGGCAATCGCGACAATGCCTGCCGCATAAGAGCGGCCAGCCGCCATGACCTGTGAATCAAGCAGTCCTACCGGACCTGTGCATCAAGTCGGCTCGACGGCGCAGGCCCATGCCTCGGCGATTTCAGAGCCTTTGGCGAACCAGACGCTTGGATACCGCTGGATCCAGGCGATGAACTCGCGCAACATCGCAATCCGAGATGGCCGACCAATGACTTGCGGATGCATGGTCAATGAGTACAAACCGCCCCACCGATAAATCTCACGAAACTCCTCTTTCCAGACCTCGAGAATCTGCTCCGACGACACGATGGTCCGGGGCGTCTGGATAGAGAACAAGGCGTAAGGCGCATCGTCCAGACTCCAGTGCACTGGCAGTTCTATGGGGCCGGCACCGCCGCCGGACAATGTGTGCCGATAGGGGTTAATCTGGTCCATCAAGGAACTGTCATACACGAGCCCGAATTTGGCCAGCAAGGCAATCATGTTGTGGCTAGTTTCCCAGGCTGGCGAGCGATAGCCCATGGGCTTTACGCCAACGGTTTTCTCCAACGCCTCCAGTCCCTTGACGAAGACCTCCTCCTCGCGCGCGGGATCATCAGGATCGATCCACTCGTGCAAATAGCCGTGGTGGCCCACTTCATGGCCGTGATCGAGGATCAACTCGACTTTGGCCGTGTGCTGCTCCGCCGTCCAACCGGGCACAAAGAACGTCGCGGGCACACCTGCCTCCCGTAGAGTCTCCACGATCTTGGGGACGCCGACTTTCGCACCATATGTGCCTTGCGACAACGTGCCCAGCCGCTTGGCATTCGACGGATCACGTGACAGCCAGAGGGTCTCGGCATCGAAGTCGAAGGAAAGCATGACTGCACAGCGCGCACTATCAGGCCAGTTCACCTGTTCTGTTACATCCATATTTTCTCCAATCATTGCGTTCCCGTTGATCTATCGTTCAAGCATGCGCACGGCACGCCAGCCAGCCACCATCGACGGCAATTACCTGCCCTGTGACATACGAGGCGTCCTCGCTGCAGAGAAATGCGATGACGGAGGCCACCTGTTCTGGCGTGCCAATCGACCCCAGCGGCGTCGCTTCCACCATGGCCTTTCTGTATGCTTCATCATTGCGCAACCGATCCGAGGTCATGGCCGTGTGAATCAAGCCAGGCGCAACAGCGTTGACGCGTATCCCCCGCACCGACAGGTCGGCAACCAGCTGTCGGGTGAGCTGCGAAATTCCGCCTTTGGCTGCGGCATAGGCCGTTGATCCAGGAAAACCGATTTCACCAAAGACGGACGCGACATTCACGATGCTCGCCTTGTCGCCCAGCAGAGGCAACACATCCCGAGTCAACCGCAAGACTGCCCTTAAGTTGGTACCCAGGATGTGGTCGATGAGCGCGTCGTCACTCAACTCCAGAGACCTGGAACCGCCAACACCGGCGTTGTTGACCAGGAAATCAACCTGTCCCAGTTTCCGAGCGGCAGTAACCACTTGAGCCGGTGCCTCGTCGGAGGTGAGATCGACAGCCAGTCGCTCGACAGGCAGGTGGGCCACATCCGAGACGTCGAGATCGACTGCAAGTACCCGCGCCCCTTCCGACACCAAACGCTCGACGGTGGCGCGTCCGATGCCACGATTGCCACCCGTTACGATGGCTACTCGGTTCTGGAATCTCATGCGAGGCGCCCTCCGTCCACCGGCAATGCCACGCCGGTCAGGTAGGACGCGCCCGGACTGGCCAAAAACAATGCGGCCTCGGTCACTTCATGCGCCAAGCCAAAACGCCCCAACGGATAGCGCGCCAGATAGGCCTTCTTTCTCGCCAGGGAAGCCTGTGCATCGCCAGCCGCGTCGAAAGTGGCTTGCAGCATCGGCGAGTCAATCGAGCCAGGGCATACGCAGTTCGCGCGAATACCCTCAGCCGCATAAGCCAGGGCCACGCTGCGGGTCAACAGCGTGATGGCACCCTTGGACGCCGAATAGACCCCGAGCACGGCGCTTCCGGCCAGCCCCGCTGTCGAGCCGAATGTCACAATGCAGCCCTTGCTCCTGCGTAGCAGCGGCAGGGCATGCTGGATCATCAGGAAGGTGCCGCGGACGTTGATATCGAAGATTCGATCCCAGTCCTTCACGGTGCAATGCTCAATATCTGCGCCCGGACCGATGACGCCCGCAGCCGTCATGAGCACGTCCAACCCTTGCGCCTCAACCTGACGCCAGGCAGACGCCACCTGATCGGGCTCGGCCACATCGCACACGATGACCTGCGCTGCAGGACCGACCAGTTCAGCCGTCTGGTTCAAGCCGTCCGCATCGACATCCATAAGCGCAACCCGGGCCGCACCTTCACGCACTAAGGCGATAGCGACATCGCGACCGAGGCCTGAAGCCGCGCCTGATACGACAGTCATCGCACCTTCAAATCTTTTCATGCACCGGTGCCCCTCCAAGATAGAACTGCTGCAACGAGGCCATATCCACATCCGGACCGTTGCGGCAAGAGTATGCGACACGGCCCTCTCTGAGAACATGAAGCTCGTCGGCCAATTCCAGTGCCATGGACACGTTCTGTTCCACCAGTAGAATGGACAGTCCGCTTTCGTGCAGGCCACGGATGATCTCCGTGATCTCACCGACGACCCTGGGCGACAGCGAGGCCGAAGGCTCATCCAGCAAGAGCATGCGCGGCTTAGCAATCAACGCCCGGGCGAGTGCAAGCATCTGCCGCTCGCCCCCCGACAACAAACCGGCCATGGCACGCTTGCGAACCTGCAGCCGGGGAAACTGGGCATACACCTCATTCAGATCACGCCGGATCTGGGCCCGTTGATGTCTGCGGTGGTAACCGCCCATGAGGATGTTTTCCTCCACAGACATAGCCGCGAAGACCTCCTTGCCTTGAGGCACGAGTACCAGCCCGTGAGCTGTCATCATGTACGCGGGGAGCTTGTCGATGCGCCGCCCACTCAACCAGATCTCGCCCGAACTGAGTGCCACCAGGCCAGCCAGTGCCTTGAGCGTCGTCGACTTGCCTGAGCCATTCCCGCCCAGGAGAGCTGTCAGGCCACCATCGGGCACCTCGAAAGAAACGCCATACAGGATCTTCACGTCTCCGTAGCCTGCTTCGATGTTTCTGACTTCAATCATGCTTGGCGCGTCCCAAACCGATATAAGCTTCAACCACCCGAGGATCGTTGATCGCCACTGCAGGCGTGGCATCTGCGATCTTCTCCCCAAAGTCCAGAACAACTACGCGATCACAGACCGCCTGCACTACGCGCATGACGTGCTCAACCAGCAACACGGTGACGCCATAATCGTCTCGCATGCGCCGAAGCACCTTGATCAAGCGGTCCACATTCGGTGGTGACAGGCCAGCGGCCGGCTCATCAAGGACGAAAACACGAGGCGCTGTGGCCAGCCCACGTGCCAGTTCCACCATGCGTTGCTGCCCGATCGACAACGTCGTCGCCGGATGATCCAGAAAGCCGTCCAACTCGAACAAGGCCAGCATTTCGGCCGCCTTTCGGCGGGCCTGGGTGTCCTCCCTCCGGGCCAGCGATGTGCGCAGCATCGACGCGCAGTAACCGGCCTCCATGGTCGGCTGCATGGCCAAGGCTATGTTCTGGGCCACGGTCATCGTCCGAAATAGGCGCAACATCTGAAACGTACGGGCCACGCCCGCACGGGCGATCCGCCACGGCGCCGTTCCCGAGATCTGCTGACCGTCCATAAGTACGCGCCCCGATGTCGGCGTCAGCGTCCCTGTCATGATGTTGACCAATGTGGATTTGCCAGAGCCATTTGGCCCGATGAGGCCCACAATCTCTCCAGCACCCACATCGAACCCGACCGCATCAAGCGCCGTCAAGCCGCCGAAGCGTTGCGTGACCGATTCGAAATGAAGCAGTGGAGCAGTCATTTCTGCCTCCTCCTCGCCCAAACCCCGAATACCCCTTGCGGCATCATCGTCACCATCACGATCATGAGGAGGCCATAGATGATCAGCTTATACCTGGCCGCCGCACCCAACAGTTCTGGTAGCGCCATGAATACAACGGCACCGAGCAAAGGTCCCCACACCGTGCCTCGCCCGCCAATCACGACCATTGCGACAATCGTGGCAGAGGTCAGAATGGTGAAGTCGTCTGGAGTGACGCCCCGGATGTGGTGCGCAACCAGGACGCCTGCCGCCCCGGCGAACGCTGCGGCCAGTACAAATGCCGCCAGCTTGCTGGCTGTCGTATTGAGCCCGATGGCCTGGGCCAGCACCTCGTCGTCCCGAACAGCCTGCCAGGCCATGCCCAGGCGCGAGTGCGTGACTAGCCAGCTGACCACAACGGTGGCAAGGCTCAGTCCGAAGGCCAGGTAATAGAAACGCTCAATTGAGGCGAAACCAGAGACCGAGCTGACCTCTATCCCATACTGCCCCCCCGTAAACGACGTCCATTGGGACAGTGCCAAGTAGACAATAGTCTGGAAAGCAATGGTCACGATGGCCAGGAAATGTCCTCGCAGACGCAGGGCAGGCAGCCCAAGCAGGAAGCCACAAAGGCCGGCCATGACCATTGCCGCCGGCAGATTGAGCCAAAATCCCGTCCCAAAATCACGCTGCATGATGGCCGTCGTATAGGCGCCAATGCCGAAGAAGGCTGCATGGGCAAAAGAAACTTGCCCGGCCCACCCCATGACCAGATCAAGACTGACTGCCAACACGACGTAGATAAAGATCATCACCATGATGTTGAGCAAATATCCACCCAAGCCAAGAAACGGCAGTAGGGCGAGCGCGCATAGCAGGAATAGAAGAACTAGAGCCTTGCGCAGGTCAGGAACGCTCCGTGGATTGGCCAAAAAGACCCCGCGGCCGCACCAAAAGCATCAGAATCACCAGAAGGAAACCGATCATGTCGCGGATCTCGTTGCCTACATATCCAGACACCATGGCCTCGACCGTCCCCAGCCCCAAGCCCGCAAGCACCGTCCCGCCGATGCTGCCCATGCCACCTAAAATCACCACAGTGAAGGCCTTCATCACAAGCATGGCCCCGGAAGTGGGCTGAACCATGAACACCGATGACATCAGTGCCCCTGCGATACCCGATAAGGCCGAGGCAATGGCAAACGTGACGACGGCGACCTTGCGCACATTGACCCCGCTGATTTGGGCTATAACCGGGTGCTGGGCCATCGCGCGCAGAGCTCGCCCGGTCCATGTGTAGCGCAACACCAGGAGAAGTGCAGCCACGAGCACAACGGTGATAAGCACGATCAGCACCCGCTGCCCGGTCAGGAAAACCGGCCCGAGTTGTACCGGCAGTTCGGCCAGATCGGTCTTCCAGGTTTGTGGCTGCGCGCCGAAAACGACCAGCGCACCGTTTTGCAACAAAATCGAGAGACCGAAAGACGCAATAATGGCGTTGTTAGGATCGCGGCCGCTAATCGGCCGGAACACGAGCCATTCAGCAGCCATGCCAAAGGCGGCCAAGAAGACCACCGTCACCACCAGCGTCGGTATCAAAGGAAAGCCTAGTACGGCCGATGCCGTGACGGCGGCATATCCCCCCAGCATGTAGAACTCACCATGAGCAAAATTCACGACGTTGAGGATGCCGAAAATCAGCGTCAGACCGATTGCTACCAGCACATAGGCGGCCCCAGTGACGACACCATTCGCCAGAAACTGCAGAAAGAGGTTCAACGAATTCATCACGGCAGCCACAGGGAATCAGTCAAACGGCAGCCATTCGCGCTTGCCATGGCGGACAATGGCTAGGCCGACCTTGAACGAGACACTGCCCTGGGCATCGAACTTGGCCACGGTGCCCTCTGGACCTTGCGTCAACGGAACGTTATTCATGGACTTCAGGGCGGCTTGTATAGCACTGCCATCCACCTTCTTTGTACGGCGCGCGGCTTCAATGATTAGATGCATGGAGTCATAACCCAGTGCGCTGTAGACGTCCGGTTCTTTCTTGAATTTGCCACGGAACGCCCGCGCAAAAGCTTGGCCGAATCGGTTGGGCGTGGATGGCTCGAACATCGAAGAGACCGCAAAGCCTTCCGACGCTGGGCCCGCCAGTTCGATCAGCTTGTCGCTCATCATCGACCCTGAACCGACGATCTGCGTTTTCATGCCCACTTCACGGGATTGACGGATGATCTGCACTCCGGCGTCCATCAAGCCCGCGACGTAGATCGCGTCCGGCCCCCTGGCACGGATCCTGGTCAGCACGGAGTAGAAGTCGCGCTCATCGGGGTTGTAGCTTTCCACCCCGACGATCTCGCCACCAAACGACGGGACCATCCTCTTCATCTGGTCGGTCAGGGAAGAGCCATAGATCGAGTTCTCCCGGATGATCACCACCTTCTTGGCATTGAGCTTCTTCACAATGTCCCGAGCCGACTGTTCAGCCTGCTCATCGGTACCGGGGAAGGCTCGAAAAAACCAGGGATCGCCCGCAGAGTTCGCACTCGTTACGCTGGATGCTGTAGAACCGGCCGAAACCATCGGCACCTTGTGTTCCTTGCTGACCTTGGAAGCAGCCAGCGCCACCGCACTGACATAAGTGCCACTTATCGCCACGACCTTGTCCGACTCAATCAGCTTGCGCACCGCAGTGACGCCTTTCGTCGACGACCCTTCATCGTCCTCGATGAACAATTGAACCTGCCGGCCATTGACGCCACCCTTTGCATTGGCCTCGTCGGCTGCAAAACGAATTCCTTCAAGAATGGAAGTACCAGCGAGCGCCGCGGGCCCAGTCAAGGGCAGCATCACACCCACTTTGACCGGATCGGCAGTTTGCGCCGATGCAAAAGGGACAGCCGCCGCAGCCAAGAGCGACACCAACCACCTACAAAACATGATGCGTTTCATATGAATTTCCTTTCAATTGGACAAGAGCGCGACGCTCACCAGCGCCTGCTGAGCACTCAACATGAATTGCTATGCGATACTGTTTGAGTGCATTTTGATAGTCTGACTAACGGCTCGACAGATTGTTGCGTGATCGAGCCGTTTTGCATCGCGGGCGCCGGTGTTTCTATTTCGCCACTGGAAGGCTTTCAGCCGCTAAGTGTCTAGGCTCGCGATAGGCAGCTGTTAACATCGTGATCGCGGTATATAACACCACAACTGTTACGAGCCAACGCACCGCGGTGAGTGGAAGCGACCTCACAACGAAGGCCGCAATGAGAACCGCAGGAACGCCGGCGACAGCCAAGCCGAGAGCGGGGCGAAAGCTGTAAGCTCCTTCTCGAATAAAGCGGATGCTAGCGATGGGCATGAGGAACGCGCATGATCCCATCATTATTGGAAACACCGCCTTTGGGTTCATCCCAAAAAGGCTGAGCATGATTAAGCACGGGGCATAGAGTCCGATTCCCAACGTCATGAGTGCACCAAGAATGAAGTTGCCCAACGTAGCCAACATTAAGATCTGCCCCCGAAGCGTCAGCGCTTCGCCGCCCCCTGGAACTAGCTGCAGATTCGTCGCCACGAAGAGACCGCTGGCAGCGAGCAGGGCGAGCCCCATTCCGATTTGTATTTTCCGACGTGGCCAGCGCGCGACGACGCCCGCACCCAGCCAAGCGCCCAGAGTCGATGAGGCAATGAGAACCACTAGCGTCAACACGTCAACCTTGATTATTGCGATATAAATGAACGCTTGAGCGATCGTCGGCAGCGAATGTCCCACGTTCAATGTGCCCGGAATGCGCTCGTCCGGAACTATCCGCCACATTCGGAAAAGTGCCGTGGTCGGCGCGAACGAACCGATGCCCAGCGTGTCGAAAAAATTGGTCACGAACCCGATTCCCGATTGCGGCCAGGTCGGGGCACCGATATCGACGGGCGACCGCCTGATTCCGCGCACCCACACCGCGAGATAGACCAGCGCGACGACACCCAGTGAAATCAGCAAGAGGCTTTTCATGTCGTTATGGGTTGCTGGGTTTGTTGTATGAGAGATCAAGCCGGAAGTGCGCCAACGATCGCTCTTGTGACGTCCCGCGTCGTAGCTCGGCCGCCAAGATCCGGAGTTAGAAAGGTCCCCGCGGCTAGTACTGTCTCGACGGCATCCCGTACGCAGGACGCCACCGAGGTCTCCCCTAGATGGTCGAACATCATCGCGACAGAGAGGACGGCCGCAACCGGGTTAGCGATTCCCTCACCGGCAATGTCCGGCGCAGATCCGTGAACTGGCTCGAACATGCTTGGCGCCGTTCGGCCCGGATTGATGTTTCCACTTGGTGCCAATCCGACCCCGCCCGCGACCGCGGCGGCGAGATCCGACAGGATGTCGCCGAACAGATTGCTCGCCACCACCACATCGAAATTACCGGGACGGCGCACGAGGTCCATCGCGGCCGCATCGACAAGCAGCGAGCGTGTCTCGACCTGTGGATACTGCGCACTTACCTCCTCAAACACTTCGTCCCAAAGGACCATCCCGTACCCCTGCGCGTTCGACTTCGTGATGGACGTCACTCGGTGGCGCCGAGCTGTAGCTCCGACAAATGCAGCTTCGATGATCCGGCGACAGCCCCGTCGGGTGAACACGTTGGCTTGAACCGCAATCTCAGCCTCGCTCCCGCGATGCAGACGGCCACCGACATCGGCATATTCACCCTCGGTGTTCTCTCGATAAATGACGAGGTCAATCTCTTCAGCGGCGATCCGGGAAAGTGGTGACGCGACGCCGTGATAAAGTCGAACGGGACGGATGCAGAGGTACTGGTCGAAGCCCCGCCGGATCGGTAACAATAGACCACTCAGCGTCACGTGGTCCGGCACCCGAGGGTCCCCGACTGCCCCCAGCAGAATTGCAGCGAATCCCCGAAGTTGCTCGAGACCATCCTCCGGCATCATACGACCGGAGCTAAGGTAGTAATCGGACCCCCACGGCAATCGTACCCATTCGTATCGCGACTGGTGATGAGCCAGTGCCGCGTCCGCAACCTCTACGGCTGCTTCCAGCACCTCCGGCCCTACGCCGTCACCGGGAATGAGTGCGATTCGAGAATTCACTACGAATTGCTAGTGGAAGACGACCATCTTCGTCTCAGTCATCTCCTGGACAGCGTATTTCGGTCCTTCCTTGCCGAAGCCGCTCTCCTTGAGCCCGCCGTAAGGCATGAGATCGGCTCGCCAGTTTGGAGCCCAATTAACCATCAGGTTTCCGGACTCCATGCGTCGAACGAACTCCATCGCCCAATGAATATTCTCGGTGAAGATTCCTGCGCCGAGCCCATAGTGTGAGTGATTGGCGAGCGCGAGAGCTTCATCGATGCCGTCAAAGGGTGTGACCGCAACGGCCGGCCCGAAGAGTTCTTCAGCCGCGATACGAAGAGCTGGAGATACGTCGGCGACTACCGTCGGCGCGTAAATAGCGCCCTGTCGCTCGCCACCGGTGAGAACCCGGGCGCCACCTTGCACCGCCTCGTCTATCCAAGTCCCGACGCGTTCGGCTTCCGCCTCTTTGATCATCGGCCCCAGTCGCACTGACTCGTCAAGCGGATTTCCGGTCGCGATCGCTTCGACGAGCGGCGTGACTGCGTCGAGAAAGTCTCCGTAGATTGTGCGATCTACGAGCACTCGTTGCGTCGAGATGCAGGACTGCCCAGCGTTGGCGTAGCCGCTCACGGCAGTGGCGGAAGCGACCGCGGCCACATTGGCGTCCGGCATCACTATTAGCGGAGAATTCGATCCAAGTTCCATCGTTACTTTCTTGAGACCGGCTGTCCTAGTAATGTGCGCGCCAACGTCACGACTACCGGTAAAGCTGATCTTGCGAACCCGTGAATCGGCGCAGATTGCATCTCCCACAGTAGCCCCACTCCCGGTGATGCACTGAATGCCTTCTGCGGGAAGGCCGGCTTCGAGCAGCAGCTCAGTGAGTTTGATTGCCGATAGAGGTGTGTCGGAGGCCGGCTTCAGGATTACGGAGTTTCCTGCCGCGAGGGCTGGTCCGACCTTATGACACACAAGATTCAGGGGAAAGTTGAAAGGTGTGATCGCAGCGACGACTCCGCAGGGAATCCGCACCGTGAATCCAAACTTGCCTTCAGTCCCGGGAGCTCCGTCGAGAGCGATAGTTTCCCCCGTTACGCGCCTAGCCTCCTCTGCCGACACTGTGAGCGTTTGGACCGCTCGGCCGACCTCACCTCTCGACTCTCCGATAGGCTTGCCCACCTCTCGTGTCAGCGTGCGGGCAAATTCCTCTGCCCGTGCTTCCAGCAGTTGGGCAGTCTTGAGCAAGATCGCGTGGCGTCGGTAGGCTGACAGTGCGGCCATCGCCCGTGCACCTCGCGCCGCCGAGGAGAGCGCCGCCTCGACCTCGCCAGGGCCCGCGAGCGGAACAGTGTCGACGACCGTTCCGTCGAACGGGCTGCGGACCTCCCTCACCGTGCGTGTCTCCGCCCATTTTCCTGCGATGTACATTTTCATCAGTCGTAGTGCTCCTGAGGTTTCTGCTGCACTTAAGGCGTAGCCACGTGCAGGCTGCTAGAGCGTGCTCGAAACGTCAGCAATCGCTTGGTCAACGGCGTCGACGATGACATCAGCTTGGTCCTCGGTCAGAATCAGAGCTGGCGAGAACGTGAGCACGTCGTGCACGTTGCGCAAAATCACACCGAGCTCTTGGACGCGCCGCTGCACTTGCGCGCCGACAGACCCAAGCGAAGGGAACCGCTTCTTCGTCGCCTTGTCTTCAACGAACTCGATCCGCGCGAGCAGGCCAATCCCTCGGACGTCGCCCACGATGTCATGCCGTTCGAGGCGCTTTAGCCCTTTGAGCAGGTGAAGGCCAACCCGCCGGGAGTTTTCCGGAAGATTCTCCTCTTTGATGATCGCCAGATTGGCCAGTGCCGCTGCAGCGGCAACCGCGTGCCCGCTGTAGGTGTTGCCGTGACGGAACTCCTTGCCGTCTCCCGGCGCTCCTAGAAAGGCATCGTAGATCTCGTTCGTGCAGAGCGTTGCGCCCATCGGCACGTAGCCGCTTGTCAGGGCCTTCGCTAAGCACATTATGTCAGGGCGAACGCCAAAAGTGCGCGACCCAAACCAAGTCCCAGTCCGACCAAACCCAGTTATGACTTCGTCCGCGATAAACAGCACGTCGTAGCCGGTGCAGATTTCGCGGCAGCGGCGCGCATAGCTCGCCGGGGGAATCACCACACCGCCAGCACCCTGGACCGGCTCGGCAATGAAGGCAGCAACCGTATCGGGCCCCTCGAATTCGATCGCGCGGCGCAACGCCTCAGACGCCGCGACCGCAATGTCATCGTCGGAGAGCCCAGGCCCGAAGTCGTGGCGGTAGCAATTCGGTTCCGGAACGTGCGCGAATCCAGGGACGAGCGGCTCGAAGTTCCGTCTGTTAGCGGTTATCCCGGAAGCCGACATGGCTCCGAAAGTGACGCCGTGATACGCATTGCGAAGAGCGATGAACTTATACTTTCCAACGCGCCCACGATTTCTCCAATACTGGCGCGCAATCTTGAGTGCGGTTTCTACTGCCTCTGACCCACTGTCAGAGTAGAAAACCTTTCCCATCCCCTCGGGGCCGGCCAACTCTAGGAGCAACCCGGCCAGCTCGATGGCCGGAGGGTTAGAGAATCCTCCAAACATGCTGAAGAAATGCATTTTCTGCATTTGCTCGTAGACGGCGTCGGCAATTTCGCGTCGGCCGAAGCCCACGTTCATCAGCCAAAGGCTTCCGTGCCCGTCGAGGTAGCGCCTCCCGCTGGCGTCATAGAGGTACACCCCTTCTCCGCGCTCGAAGATGAGGGGTCCTTGATCGAGGACCGTCTTCATCTGCAGATAAGGTGTCCAGAGTGCCTTACGATGCACGTCGCTTAGATCGTGCGCACGCTTAGTCATTTTTTTAGTGTTCTCAGTTTGTTGTGCCGACTCCGCACCACCCTCGTTTAGTGCGCGCCTATCCGCCTTCCGGGCTGGCATCAGTTCCCCCCTCCACGCTGATTGCGGTCATAGACAACCTTGCCGCCAAG
>DATBZX010000382.1:0-22164 GCA_036512955.1 Terriglobales bacterium | reverse complement strand
GCAGTCGAGTCAGGGTAAGCCTGCGCGCTGACGAAGTGGTCATCGTCGGCGGGATAGTGGCGGCGATAGCTGTGATAGGGAACGCGGATCACGCGGTCGGCGGTTTCGTCGCGCAGAAATGTTCCCTTGCGCTTTTCGAGCACGCCGATGACTACATAATTCACTCCGTCCACCAGTATGGTCTGGCCGACTCCGTCGTCGGCGGGGAAGAAAGACTTGTTGAGCTCGTCGCCAATGACGGCAACGTCGGCGCGATGCAGGTCCTCAAAGTCGGTGAAGAAACGGCCCTGGGCAAGTTGCGCGTTTTGCACTTCGGGGTAGGCGGCAGTGGTGCCCGCGTAATCAATGTTGCTGACTTCATGCGAGCCGTAGCGCGCCGTCGGTGGCAGACGGCGCGGTCCAGTGCCGTCGAAACGCGGATAGACCTCGGCAGTCACGGCTTTGATATGCGGACACTCTTCGAGTATGGCCTGCGCATCTTCCAGGGTGAGCGGCTTGCGGGCGCGCTCCTCGGCGCTGAGTCGGCCGATGCGGATGCCGACGTCGAAGCGATAAATGAAAAACGTGTTAAGTCCGTAATCGTCGAGAAAAGCCGAGACGTCGCGGCTGACGCCCACCAGGATCGACGCCACAAAAATCATCGCGCCCACGCCGATGACGACGCCGAGCACGGTAAGGAAGGAGCGCACTTTGTTGTTGTGCACCGTCTCCAGCGCCATCCTCGAGTTTTCGCCAAATTGCAGACGCATAAGACCAGTTGCCAATGGTCAGTTACCAGTGGTCAGTTAAGATCCTGCCGCTGCCGAACGTGTCCCCATGAAATCTCTAAGCCTCATACCGCAGGGCTTCGATGGGATCGAGCCGGGCCGCCTTGCGGGCGGGATAGACGCCGAAGAACATTCCCACCGCCGAAGAAATCCCGATGGACGCCAGCACCGCCATAACCGGCACCGCCATGGGCACGGGCGTAGCGTTGCGTACGATGACGGCCAGCAGCCACGCCACCAGCACGCCGATGGCTCCGCCCACCAACGCCATGACGGTGGACTCCACCATGAACTGCATCAGAATGTCGCTGCGACGCGCGCCCAGCGATTTGCGGATGCCGATCTCGCGGGTGCGCTCGGTGACCGACGCAAGCATCACGTTCATGATGACGACGCCACCGATGATCAGGAAAATCGAAACCAGTCCCACCATGCCGGAGGCCAGCGTGCCGGTGAGGTTTTTCCACAAATCCATCAGGCTGTCGGCGGCGACAATGCCAAAGTTGTCTTCTTCCCTGGGCCCGAGATGGCGGCGGGCGCGCATCAGGACGCGGGCCTCTTCGCGGGTCTCGGCCATCAACTCCGGCGCGCGCGCCTGAATATTAATAGACAGAGATTTCTTGCGGCCATAGAGTTTCATCCAACTCTGGACCGGCAGGTATACATAGCTGTCCTGCGACTGACCGAAGACATTGCCCAGCGGCTTACCCACGCCGATGATCGTGACTTCCTGGCCATTGAGAGAAATGGTCTTGTCGAGCGGATCGGTGCCGGGAAAAAGTTTCTCGGCAACCTCAGAACCGATCATCGCGACCATAGCGTGATGGTCATTGTCGCTGTCGCTGATGTAACGGCCGGTGGCCGCCTCTTCGATATCCATTTCGCCCAGGTTGGCGGTGACGCCGCGAATGGCGACATCATCAAGGTTCTGTTTTTCCGAGCGCACCTTGCCCGTCGTGCTGACCTGCACACCCACATTCTTCGGCAGCTTCAGACCATCGCGGAGGGCCTCGTAGTCGTCCCAGGAGATGTCACGATTGCGCCGCACCGCCTTCACGAAGGCTTCGGAGTCGCTGATGATGCCCAGCTTGTTGATGATGAACACATTGGAGCCGAGGTTGGCGACACGTTCGGCGAAGTACTGGTTCATTCCGCTAATGAGGGCCACGACCAGGATCAGGGTGGAGACCGAGAGGATGACACCCAGTAGAACCAGGAACGAGCGGAGCTTGTGGGCGCGCATAGTCTGCAGCGCGATCAGGGCCGGTTCGCGAAACGAATGCGTGCCGCGCAACGCGCGTTGCTGAACGCTGAATCCCATTGACGAACGTTTTACCGTCGGCAATCCTGCCGCCCAGCGCAGCAAAAATCGATTGGATCGACAAGCGTATCCCTATCCACGGCCGCTGCGCCAAATGCCAGTCTACCCCGAAAGGTTGAGCTAGTAGTATGAGACGATAGTGCCATATGGCAGTTGGAATTGCGTTGGATCATTTTCTCCCTCTGCTTCGTATCACTTAAGGAGAAGAACAGAAAGCCGATAGACGGGTCGCGCTTGATTGGAAGGCCCGGTTACCCGGGACGGAATGCACTGCCGCGCCGTGGAAGACTGCTAAACTCAAGGTTACGGGATTCACCCTGGCCATTCACTAATGTCGACCGCTGAGGCAATCCGAATTGCGTTGCTATCGCTCTGGGCCAACAAGCTCAGATCGGTGCTGACGCTGCTGGGCGTGGTGATCGGGGTTGCAGCGGTCATCGCGGTTGTAACCTTCGTCAACGGCATTAACGGTTATGTGGCGGAGAAGATATTTAACCTCGGCGCCGACGTATTCATCATCAGCAAGATGCCCAACGTCATCACCGACGCGGACCAGTTCATCGAAGGCAACAAACGCAAAGACATCACGATGGAAAACTACCAGGCCGTCGTCGAAGAATGTACGGCCTGCAAAACGGTGGGCGCAGCGATCCGCAATTTTACCGGCAAGGTGGTGTACGGCACCGAAAACAGTACCGACACGGTGGTGCGCGGCTGGACTCCCAGCATGGAGCCGATTTACGACCTGGACGTAGTGATGGGCCGGCCCATCAACGATGCGGACGAGAACAACGCGTCGCAGGTGGTCGTGATCGGCCAGGACATACGCGAAAACCTGATGGCCGGTACCGATCCTATTGGCAAGCAAATCAAGGTGGACGGCCACGAGTACACGGTGGTGGGAGTCGGCAAGAAGGAAGGCAAGACGCTGGGGCAGAGCCGCGACAACTACGTGATCATGCCCATCAGCACGTGGTTCAAGGCTTACGGCTCGCACAACAGCCTGAACATCTGGGCCAAGGGATTCGACGTGGGTGCTCTCATGGAACAGGCCGTGGACCAGTCACGCGTAATTCTGCGGGCGCGGCGCCATGACGTGCTGGGAGAAAAAGACAGCTTTGTCATCGAAACCAACGACAGCTTTCTGTCGCTGTGGTCCGATCTGAGCGGCACGTTCTTCATCGTGATGATCGTGATTGCATCGATTTCGCTGATCGTCGGCGGCATCGTGATCATGAACATCATGCTGGTGTCGGTGACCGAGCGGACGCGCGAGATTGGCATCCGTAAAGCGCTGGGCGCGCGGCCGCGCGACGTGATGCGACAGTTCCTGATTGAGTCGGGCACCATGGCCATGATGGGCGGCCTGGTGGGTGTGCTGTTCGGTATTGCCATCGCCAAGTTGGTGACGGCTGCGATTGGAATGCCATCGGCGATCAAGTTGTGGGCCATCTTCGCGGGACTGCTGGTGTCAGCCAGCGTGGGAATTTTCTTCGGCGTGTACCCCGCGCGCAAGGCGGCCAAACTCGATCCCATCGTGGCGTTGAGGTTTGAGCTATGAGTATGCGCCGCGGTGACTACAAGGAAATCCTGCGCATGGCGCTGGAGACCATCGTCAAGAACAAGATGCGCTCGGGCCTGACGGTGCTCGGCATCGTCATCGGCGTGATGATGGTGATCCTGATCTCGTCGGTGGTGCGCGGCCTGAACTCCAATGTCGAAAACATGGTGAAGGACATGGGGTCTGACATCATCTTCGCCTTCCACATCAATGTGTTCCAGTTCGGGCGGCCGACGACCGAAATGCTGACGCGCAAAGAACTCACGCTGGAAGACGCAATTGCCATGCGCGACCTGCCGCATGTGAAGGCCGTGACCGACGGCGTCCGCCTGGTGTTGCCGCAATTCGGCACCGGCTCGTATTCGGTGAAATACGAAGGCCGCAAGACCAAGAACACCATTCTCGATGGCGACCTGCCCGACACCATGAATGTCTTCGACCTGAAGCTCGACAAGGGCCGGTGGTTCACGGAAACCGATAACGAGCGCCGCAATCCGGTGATCGTGCTGGGCTACGACACTAGCGAGAAGCTATTTGAGAACGAAGAACCGCTGGGCAAGGAAATCAATATCGAGGGCGAGTTGTTTACGGTGATCGGCGTGCTCGCCAAGCGCAAGGCAGCTTTTGGCAACGGCTCCAATCCGGAAGACAACCTGGTGTATTTCCCGATTGCGACTTTGCATAAGTTGCATCCTGAATTGAAGCAGCATTGGATCAGCGTGAAGGCCACGTCGCATGCCGACATGCCGCTGGCCATGGACGAGATGCGCGCTTTGCTGCGGCGGCGGAGGCACTTGGCGCCCAATCAGCCGGACAATTTTGCGGTCTTCAGCCAGGACGCGCTCAGCGATACCTGGAACCAGCTCACCGGGGGAATTTTTGTTTTCATGTTCGCGGTGTCGAGCGTGGCGCTAATCGTGGGCGGCGTGGGCGTGATGAACATCATGCTGGTGTCGGTGACGGAGCGAACCCGCGAAATTGGCGTGCGCAAGGCCATAGGTGCGCGCAAACGCGACGTGCTGCTGCAGTTCACGCTGGAAGCGATCACGCTCACCGGCGTCGGCGGAATTCTTGGCATCATCATCGGCGGAATTCTGACTGCCCTGGTTCCACTGGCTTTTCCGTCCTTGCCGGCTAGCATGTCGCTGTCGTGGGTGCTGACGGCAACCCTCGTGTCAGTCGCGATTGGCTTGGTCTTCGGCATCTATCCGGCATGGAAAGCGGCGAACCTCGATCCCATCGAGGCGCTGCGCTACGAGTAGCCGCGGCGCAGTCTGCTAATCTGATCAGCTTGCCATGCATCTAGCGCTCACTGTGGTTGCGGCTGTCTGCGCGCTGCTCGCCCTTGCGGGCGCGGCCTACTTCGGGCTGTGCATTTGGGCGGCGCGGCGGTTTCTTGCCAAGAACAAGACGAGCGGGGGCTTCGCGCCGCCAGTCAGCCTGCTGAAATCGCTGAAAGGGCTCGATCCCCACATGTATGAGGCCTTTCGCAGCCATTGCCTGCAGGACTATGGCGAATTCGAATTGCTGTTCGGCGTCAGCGACCCGAACGATCCGGCGCTGGAACTCGTGGCACGCTTGCAGCGGGAGTTCCCGCAGCGAGCGGTTCGCGTGGTGGCGTGTCCCACGAGCCTCGGGTTGAACGGCAAGGTCAGCACGCTGGCCCAAATGCTGCCGCAGGCGAGGTACGAGCACATCCTGATCAACGACAGCGACATCGTGGCCAGCCCCGACTACTTGCGCCGTGTGATGAGCGAGTTCGCCGGTGAAGACGTCGGTATGGTGACCACGCTCTATCGCGGACTGGCGGGGAAGACGCTGCCGTCGAAAATCGAGGCGCTGGGATTAAGCACGGACTTCATGGGTGGTGTACTGGTGGCGCGCGAGATGGAAGGCGGGGTGCGCTTCGCGTTGGGAGCGACGATCGCGACTACGAAAAGCGTTTTGCGCGAGATTGGCGGGTTGGAAGCGCTGGTCGATCACCTGGGCGATGATTACGAACTGGGAGCGCGCACCGCGGCGGCGGGATATAAGGTTGAGCTCGCCGATGCGGTGGTGGAGACGGCCCTGCCGGATTACACGTGGGGCGAATTCTGGGCCCACCAGATGCGCTGGGCGCGCAACGTGAAAGATCGCCGCCGCACGCAATATTTCGGGCTGGTCGTCACCTTCAGTTTGGCATGGGGAATTCTCGCAGTGCTGGCTGCGCCCGGGGCATGGTGGACGTGGGCGGCGCTGACAATAGTTGCATTCTTTCGCATCTCTGCAGCCGTGGCGGTTGGACGGGGCGTGTTGGACGACCCCAGCGTGCTGCGCGACCTGTGGTTGCTGCCGCTGCGCGATTTCGCGGCGCTGGCAGTATGGCTCGCGAGTTTCGTCGGAAATGAAATCGAATGGCGCGGGTTGAAGTTCCGAGTGAGGGACGGAAAGCTGGAGCAGGTGTGAGCGCTGCGGCGGCCCCGGAGCCGAGCTAGATGGCATCGGATTGCCCTCAAATGGGACGGACATGGGCATAAAGTCGTCCACAGCGCACAGCCGACACACTGCGATTGACGGCGCGGGCCACGATGCAGACTCGTCTAATCTGTGCCGCCGCCTGGGATAACGTACTATATGGCCTGTTTGCGGCAGCAATGTAAAGCCAGCGTATGATTGGGGATTGCATCGCTCTTGGTCCACGCATGAAATTACCTGCCCGAGTCTTATATCTTGGTCTTGCCATGCTGCTGACGTTACCCCTCCGCGCCCAGACCAGGGTTAACTTTTGCGACTTGATTCGGAACCCCGAAGCTTACGACGGTAAAACTATCACCGTGAGAGCCACTTACCGCTATGGATTCGAGTGGTCAGAACTCTATTGCTTGGAGTGCCTCGATAAGGGCAAGGCCTGGCTCGAACTCCCATCCACCCTGGATGATGCATCTACGAAACAGTTGAAACTGACACCTAAGGGTGCCGGTATTGTGAATTTAACAGTCACAGCCACCTTTGAAAGCGGAGGTCACTTCGGGCACATGGGCTACCGATATAAGTTCGTGGCTAGTCAGATTGCCGATGTCGCAGTGCTGTCGAAGGGGATGAAAAGCATCGCTGAAGAAAAGGGCGTTGAGCAGCGGTGGGCCTGCGGCGGAACGGACCCAAAGTAGTCAGGTCCAGTTCTTGGTGTGAAATCGCCATATCACACGTAATCCGTACCCGAATAACGGGTCGCCCGCAGGGCTTGGGACAGTTGCACCTAGCTATAATTGCGACGCGTGCGCCCGCTTCGAGGGTCCGCGAAAGAAACAAAGACCAGATTCCCCGCCCGCCGCGGCGGGCGAGGAATGACAGCTCTGCAATAACGCCGGCTATTTCTTGCCCTGAACGGCGTCGAGGCAGCGGCCGTAGAGTTCCAGGAGGTGGGCGGCGTATTCTTCGGCCGCCTTGTTCAGTGAGCTCCCTTGGAACCCCACACCGGGCGCTCCGGTTTTACCATAGCCAGTCGTGGCGGCGACGAACTTCATCAGGTCGAGTGCGATGTCTTCGTGGCGGCGCATGCCCGCGCCGCCGGTGATGGTTTCTGACATGAGTGCCGGTCCTCCTGCGATCGTGTTGGAGAGGAAATCATAGCAAAGCTCCGCCGGCGGTAGGATCGCGGCCTCCCCGGTGCGCCACGCGCTGCGTCACACATCGACGGCGATGTGGCAGACGCGGCCGACGATGTAATCCGCGAAGCCCTTACCGCGGGCGATCTCCACCAACTCGACGGTCCATTCCTGATTATGAGGACGCAGAATGATGCGGCCGGACGACACCGTGACATAGCGAACGGCGCATTCAGCCCCGGAGCGCACGGCGTAGATGTTGGGCGCGCCGGGATGACAGGGACGCAGCGAGTTGTAATGGCGGTCGAGGAGCAAGACCGCTCCCGGGGCGAGGCGCGGCATCATGGCGCGGGCGTTGGCGGCGTCGGCCTTGACCAGCACGAAGCGCAGCCAGTCGCCACGTTCGCCGATGGTATCGGGCTTGAGACGCTGTAGGAATCGCTTGCGGAATTTCAGCGAGTCCCGCGCCTGGCGGGGCGGAATGTTGGCGGCGAATGCGGCGTCGTGCAGCGAAACCAGAGGGATGCTGTCGAAGGCCGAAGCGCGCTCCGGGCGCTGCAAGGCGCGCAGACGTAGCTCCTCCGGGTCGGCGAGATCGAGGACGTCGAGCTGAAGGACATCGAGCAGACGGTCCATTGCCTCGGGGCTGAGTCCGCGACGGGCGTTGAGGAAATTGGACATGTGGGACTGCTGAAAGCCGGCGTCGCGTGAGAGTTTTAAGCCGGTCAATTCTCCACGGTGGATGCGGGCCCAGACATGGGCGCGCAAGCTGTCTTCGAGATCTGAAATTCGCATGGTATTGCTAAAAGCTATACATGTACTTTCGTAATATGCCTATAGCAATAAAGTAATTGACCTGCCGATTACCCGGGCGCATAGTGAAAGTCATATCCGGATGTTGGGAATCTGGCCGAGGGAAATGATGAAAGATGGAGATGCGGAAGACCGAGCTTTTCAGGAGCTTCGCTGCAAGATCAGGGAAGCCAAGCTGCTCTCCCCTGCCGTGGAACTACTGCTTGCCGGGGTGCGATTCACGGGGAGGCTGAGCGTGGTGGTGCAGAACGGACGGATTTTGAAGTCGGGGTACGAAGAGGGCTACTTTACGCGCCGGCAGGATGATCGGGTGGTCGGGTGACGATTCGAGCTTTCGCGTAAGGCAGCAAACCAGCAAGTCATCGTAAGCAGGTCATCGTAACTGAAACGAGCCCTGTGGACGGTTCCCAGATATTGAAGGGAGCACGTCGCAGGGCTTTTTCTATTGGCGCGGGAGCGCCGGGGGGAACGGGACATGGATAGCACCACCTATGAACTGAAATATTGCGAACGGTGCGGCACGCTGAAGCTGCGCCCGGTGGCGTCGGTCAGCACCTACTGCCGCCGTTGCGAAGAATTACTGGCTCGGTTCACGTTTGCTCGCGGTAGCGACGGAACGAGGTCCGCCAAACACTCGGCGCCGCCGGTTGGTATCGAAGGAAGAAGGGGAGGATCATTGCGCCGAGAGGGGTCCTTCGACTCCGGCGGCGCGAAACGCGCCTTGCCTGCGCTCAGGATGACAAGGATGGCGGAAGCCAGCGGGCTGGCGGGGAGGGTGCAATGAACGCCACTGATTTCGCGCAAAGTAAATATCATCTGCAGGTCATCAGGGAAGGTCACGCGAAGAAGCCGCAAAAAGAAATCACGTGTACACGGCCGGATGCGCTGTTTTTCCGGGCGCAGACGCTGGCGATCGTACGCCATTTCTTCGAGATCTCGTGCCAGATCGGTCGCCTGCCTTCGATTTTGGGGCGCGAGTTCTTTCGCGCCAAGGTGTCATGTCACGGGATACCGAGCTTCGAGGAGCAGGCGGTGTTTGTACGCGACGTGGAGCAGGCACTGGCGCGCCTGAATCCTCGGAGCCTGGAGGTGATCAGCCTGGTGGGGCTATATCAGTATTCGCTGGAGGAAGTGGCGCTGCTGTTGCGGCGCAGCCGAACCACGGTGGTGGAACGCTTCAGCGAAGCGGTCGATACCCTGTCGCAGATATTTCTGGCAACGGGGCTGCTGCGGGAGGACCGGCCGGATCGCCGCCTGCAGAGATTCCATGCGAAGAGCGCACAGACTCGAGTGGCAGAACTGCCGCCGAAGAAACCGGTGGCTTCGGTTGCCGACGTAGCCAGCCACAGGGTGACGGAGGAGTGCGCGAAGTACTCATTCGTTGAGCGCAATCGAGCGGTATGACCACGCGAGGAGTTTCAGCGACCGGCTGGCGTGGCGGATACGGCGGCAGCGATGGCGGGAAGTCCGAGGCGCTGGCGACAGTCGTCGAGCATCTCGGCGGTGCGGGTGGCGCCAACGCGGGAGACGCCGATAGGGCGCAACTCGAGCAGCGCATCGAGGGTACGTATGCCGCCAGCGGCTTTCACCTGCACGCTGGGAGGCGAGTGGCGGCGCATCAGCACCAGGTCGAAAAGCGTTGCGCCACTGGAAGCGTAGCCGGTGGAGGTCTTGACCCAATCCACGTCGATGCTGCCGCAGATTTCGCACAGTCGGATTTTGGCTGCGTCGTCATGGTAAGCGTTTTCGAAGATCACCTTGATTTTGGCGCCAGCGTCGTGCGCGGCGGCGGTGAGGGCGCGAATTTCGCGTTCGACGTAATCCCATCGACCGCTGCGTGCCTGGCTGATGTTGATGACCATGTCGAGCTCGGTAGCGCCGTCTTTGAGCGCCTGTTCGGCTTCGGCGAGCTTGATCGCAGTAGCGTGGCCGCCGTGAGGAAAACCGATGGTGGTGCTGGGCTGTACGTTGCTGCCGGCGAGAATTTGCGCGCAGCGCGCCGCGTAGTAGGGCAGAATGCAGACGCTGGCCACGTCATACTGCAATGCCAACTGGCATCCGGCCTCGAGCTCGGGCACGGTGAGCGCGGGGTTGAGCAGCGAGTGGTCGATCATTTTGGCGATGTCGGAATAGGAATAGGCGACGGTCATGCGTGACTCCAATCTCGGAAGGCGGCTGAAAGAACTGACCTCCGCGGCGATCGCTACCATTGTTTGGACGCTTGCGATCAGTCTAGCGGTTTTGCGGCGGGCGCGGCGCGAAGAGCGCACATGAAAAAGGCGAACCGCCGGGAGTGGCGGTCCGCCTTGGGGAGTGAGGAACGACTCGACTCAATGGACCTGGTTGACTACTCCATTGACGAAAGCCGCTCCGTACGGTGTCCCCACGCCCGTGACATTGTCCCATCCATTGGTCACAAGCAGCGTTGAGTCCGTACCGAAGGAAATTGCGTACCACCGGCCCGAGGTGCCCTGGTAGAACGCGTTGGTGAACAGGGTGTTGATGTCGGGCGTGGAGATGGCGACTGCCGACTCGTAGAGGGGCGCCTTCCCGGCTTGCATGATGGTGCCAGTGAGGTTTGTGCCAGTATACGGCGAGGCCTGCTTCACGTCCTTAATTGCGCCACCTGGCATGCTGTACAGGTACGGGGCCGCCAAACCTGCCGGCTTGCCATGTACCTGCTGGCTCTTCTGGTTCACGATGGCCCACACGCCCGAGAACATCGGGCAGGAAGCGCTCGTGCCACCAATCACCGAGACCGAGTAGCTTCCCGGATGGTTGTACGAGTAGATAATCGTGACGCCCGTATACGGATCGGCCGTCATCGAAATGTCGGGCTGCTGCCGGCCTGTCCCAGGCAGGCTGCTCTGCCACGTTGGCTTCGCGAAGAACGTGCTCTGTCCGCCGCCGCCGCCAAAGTAGAAGCAATAGCCCGGTGCAAGAGTCGATGCACAGACCAGCGGGATCTGGGGCGCATTGGTTCCGGTGGGAGCCGCGATACGGGTAAGGTCGGTGCCCCAGCCGGTCTGGAACTTCATGCTGTAGTCCGGATTCAGGAAGTCACTAGTTCCACCCACCGCGGTTGCGTGCGGAGAATCGGAGGGAACACTGACGGTGTACGCTCCAACGGCGCGGTAGAAATCGCCGTTGTCTCCGGTCGAGAACTGAATGGAGACACCCAGCGCAGCGCCTTCGGCATTCAGATCATCCCACGACTGCATGCCAGCGGCATCGTTCTCGTATTCGTCCGAGCCATAGCTGTTGGAAATCTGGTTGCCGAGTTGGTTATCCAGCGCCCATTGGACAGCAGCCTGGAGGTTGTTGTCATAGTTATCGATGGCCTGAATCAGCACCACGCCAGCGCCCGGAGCCATGGCATGGGACCATTCGATATCCAGGGTGGTTTCACCGGCCCATGCTGAGTTGTAGGGAGGAATTCCGAAGGGGCTGTAAACCGCGAAGTTCCCCGTAGGAAGTCCAAATTGCGCTGCGAATACGCCGAAGTCGGCGGCTGCGGTCGGGGATCCAAATGCGTCCACGATTACAACCGTCTGACCAGTTCCGTCGTTGCCAGCAGCGATGAGGGGATTCAAGCCATAAGCGATTTGCATGGCTGCAGGCTCATATCCGCAGGGAGGCAGATGTCCATAGCCACCGTTGATCGGGCCACCATAACGGTTGCCAGAGTAGTAAGCGGCAGGCATTCCCCCATTTGTTGTGAAGGCATGAGTTTCGACGCCACGATAGCACTGATTTTCAAAATAGATGCTCGGGGGCGGCCCAGTTACAGCGGACTTCTGCGCCGTCGCAGCCAATGCCATTTCCGGAAATGGCTGACCGGTCTCGGGGTCGACCGGGCGCACGGACCGGGGCGTCATCGCTACCGGATGCAATCCCTGTACCGAACTCACAAAAGCTGCGGCAGGTCCGGCAATAGAAGCATTCGAAGTGTTGGAGTAGAGCGTCTTGCCATTCACGCTGAAGCGGTCAATCTGGACGTTGAAGGCCTTCTGCAGGTCTGCGACGCTGCCCTGGGCATTCACGTAGAAGTGATTCTGATGGGCCGAGGTAACCACTAAATTATGGGAAGTGAGGAAGTCCTTGACCACCGTTGCTTCCTGGGCCGTTGGGCCAAACCTGGCGGCATACTGAGCCGGGGTCAGCCACTGCTGATACAGGGGCGACTTCGGATCGTAGAGCTGCTTCAGCAACGCATCGCGCTCGGCGATATTGTGCTGCTGCAGCCGCACCGTGATATTGATGACTTTCGAAGAACTCTCTGGTCCGAGGTTCTGTGCACTCTGCACGAACCGCGGAGTACTGTTGGCGAGTACCTGGCCGTTGGCGGCGAACGCCGAACCGGCCACTGTGAGCATCAGCAGAACGGCGACGCCAATCAGCGCGCCACTCCGCCAGCAAACGTGACGTATGGACATGATGAATCAGTCTCCTAATAATGGGCTGCGCAGCCCGCGCCCGATCGGCGCACTGAGCCGCTGGATAATTGTGGAGCCGTATGCCGGCAACTGCCGGCCACGCTCGCGAGACGGCGAGTGGAAGTGCCGGCCTACTTCATCAATTTGCGGCGCACCACGCCGGCCATGCTAAGCAGCCCGGAACCAAGCAACAAAATGCTGGAGGGCTCCGGAGTGGAGAAGAACGCGGTGCTTGCACCGCCATTGGAGGTAAGAACTGAGAACCACTCCGCCCCTGCGCCTCCGGGAGCAGTCTGGGCCAGGACAATACTCAAGTTGTAGCTGCCGGCGCCATAAATCGGGGCGAAGAATGCGGCACCTGTAACGGTGTAAAGCGTGTTGCAAAAGCCGCAGTCCGGAAGCAGGAAGTAGCCGACAAAAGTACCGTTGATGTAAACGTCGTTCTCGTAAGTCGCACCAGGAATTCCGCCGTAGGAATCCACGACACCCCAATTGGCTTCAAGGTTGTTCACCCAGGGGGTCGGGTCGAAGAACGTCTCGGTAATGAAATCGCCGGCCGTCCACATGGGTTTTGTCAAACCACCATTGTTGCCCATGAAATCGCATGGTGGGTTAGTCTGACTGCAGTAGAAAGTAGTGTTGCTGGGGAAGGGTACGGTGAATCCGCCGTTGGCGAAAGCAGCACTGGAAGTCAGCAGGCAAAGCGCGAGAACAGCCAAAGCGCTAAAGCAGGAAAGTCTTCTCATGAAAGTCTCCTATGATTGTCGCGGGTCAGGGAAGTCAATTACTCCGCGAGGAAAGCCTAATGACGCGGATCGGAAGATGCCAGTGATTTCGTAACAAAATCGCGGAACATTTTCCATTTTGGGAATGCTGTTACTGTGGTAGAAGCATTGGCTTAGACGAACCGTCTAGAGGTCGGTGCTCTGGCGTGGGCGGCGCAGAGCCGAGGCCTCAGCTCCAAGAAGAAGACAAATCACTTGACTGGCAATTCTTCCGATGAGGAGAGACGCACGGCGGGTTGCGATTCCCTCGATGTGGGTTCGAACGGTGGTGCGTGACTTTGGGCGGCGGGTTCGATACCTTTAGTGTCTTGGCAGTCAAGCGCGGGCCGGGCACGGCTGGATCGGCTCCCGATTCCGTAATCCAAGTATCAGCCTGATGGTTACAGGGCTGCGGAGGCTTCATGCGTCGTCTGCTACTGGTCGTTGTATTACTGCTTATCTGTGCCGGCGCTGCTTCGGCACAGCAATCGTCCGGGTCCGCGACTCCCGCGACCGCAACCGCTCAGACCACGGCCGCCACGCCACAAACTGCCGCCAAACCGGCGGGAACGGCAACTGGGACGTTCTGGGTGCCGGCTCCGGACGAGCGCTGGTGGCTGCCTAAGGGCAACTGGATTTACGGCTACGCGCAGTTCGACCTAGCACCGCCGCACAACGAGCCCGATCCGAATTTCTGCGCGGCGAATTCAGGAGACTTTGGAGGCGCGAACTCGCAGTGCAACTTGTTCGCGCGCTATCTGCTGTCGGGGCAGGTGACGGTGCGTCCGTTCGGAAAGACGGCGTTGCGGCGGATCAAGATTTTCTGGGACCCGACATTCGTGTTCGGCAAGAACGTTCCGCAATTCCTGTACACCTGGTCGTGGCAGGGGATTGGCTGGGAGCGGCAATGGGGAGCGGACGTGTACCTCGGGCGTCGCTTCGATTTGCGGTTGACGCAGCAAAACCTGTTCGAGCGGTTCAGTTCGCGTCCCCTGGGGCCGGGTTACCTGGGACCGAATGGACCGTGGGGACGGTTCTTTACAGTGGGAGTGCGCAAATCGTTTGGCAATCCGAGAGTGATTGATGAGGGCGCGAACTAGGGCAGCTGTCGACTGTGGGCGGGCAGCAGGGCAACGAGGCGGATGAAGCCGTCGAAAAAGCAGATCCCAAGGGCGCTTAAGCGCCCGAGGGACGACAAAAGGATGAGGATTTGTGCGGCGCCGCTAAAGCCGCACCCCTTCAAAACCGGGGCACGAGATGCCTGGTAGTTCTGGGCTAGGTATGACTCAAATTCCGAGTGGAACTACCGATTACGGAATGACCGGCGTGGAAGTAGAACGCGCCGGCGCGAGACGGCATCCGGTGGATGTGGCCGTGGCGTGGATGTCGCGGCGTTCGAAGATGTTCGCGCGGGGATGGGGAGACGAGTCGGTAGTGGCGGAGTTTTCCGATCGCTCGCGGTACCTGGTCAGACCTTTTCCGGTAAGAAGAATCGAGTGGCAGACAACCCGCAAGCGTGCAAGCGATGTGTGCCGCGACGGGACGTTTCCGTCGCCGCTCACGGCGTTGCCCGACGCAGTGAAGACCGTGCATCTGCGGACGTTGACACGGGAAGGGAACGACGTGGCATGCGTGATGCTGGCCGCCTCGCGTGATGAAGGCTATTGGATCCGCGAACGCGTGTTCAGTCCGCTGACCGGACGCGGGATCGACCTCTACCTGGTGGAGAATCCTTACTACGGACTACGCCGAAATGGACACGGCCCGTCAGACATCACAGTGAGCGATCACGGTTTGATGGCGCTCGCGATGGTGATGGAGGCGCGCGCGCTGCTTGAGCATCTTAACGGTAAGTATGAAAAGTTGGTGGTCGCCGGATACAGCATGGGCGGACACATGGCAGCGCTTACGGCTGCGGTGACGCCGTTGCCGGTGGCCTGCGCGGCATTGGCGACAGGAGCTTCGGCCAGCGCTATCTATACTCGCGGGCTGCTGTCGTGGAGCGTGGACTTCGACAGCCTGGGTGAAGGAATGGACGGGAGCGCGGCGGCGCGCGAACGTTTGCAAGAGTTGTTCGACACGGCCGATATCGCGGGTTATCGCCCGCCGCTCAGGGTGGACGCGGCGGTGGTGTCGGGTTGCACCCGCGATGGCTATGTGCTGCCCAGTGAAACCGAGCGGCTGCATCGGCATTGGAAGGGATGCACGCTGCGCTGGATCGAGGCCGGACATTTTTCCGCGCTGCTGACGCAACGGCGAGCACTCTGCGAATGTGTGGAAGAGGCAGTGGGGAAGTTGTGAAGAAGAAAGTTTCCACTTTCGAGTTTTAAGCGAAGACCCACTCAAGCAAAAGCGGCCTGCGTGTGGCATCCGCGTGTTGTTGCGGTGGGCAGCGAGCCACTTGACTTGGATGGGCTGGAAGCACAATCATGTTGCCCCTATGAAACGAGTCGAATGGTTTGTCCTCTGCGTGTGGTTCGCGATTCAAATCGGTTTGGTTGCGGCAGCGGGCCAAGATACTCCCAGTCCCAAAAAACAAGAGGCCGCGGAGTTGAAGGCATGTGCCGGGATGGCGCTGACCGGCTTTCGTCCCATCGCGGACACGCGTTCGCAGCGTTTTCAAGGCAAGGTGACGGAGCTTTCGGCACTGTGCCGTGGAGGACAGAATGCCGTGCAATTTCGGATGACGCCGTGGATCGACTTCACGAACTACTGGGGCACGGGCGACTCGTCATCCCTGCCAAAGGGGTATCTAAATACATCGGGGCCGCAGTTTCGCGGCGTATCGGGGGCGCTGCTCGACCTGGAATACCAGCGCATCGAGCTGATCAAGTTCAATCTGTTCGACAACGCAGGCACGTATCAGGACTATGTGACCGGGCGGAATGGACTGGTGGGCGGGGCACTGAAGACGTGGCCGCAGATGCGCCTGCCACAGAGCAATCCAAATTATGTCCTGGTTGGCGGAGATGGCGAGCAGGTTTGCAAAGGGCAGCTAATCCGTGCACGAACTCTGACGGGAATCTGCAACGACATCAAGAATCCGCTGATGGGCTCGACCGGCATGCCGTTCTCCCGCAATGCGGAATTTGAAACGACATTTCCCGATCTCGAGCAGACGCAGCTCACCAAGAACCGGCATGGAGGGCGGATCAATCTGCTGACGCCCGATCCGCAGGTAATCAGCCGCAAACTGTTTACCCGGGCGCAGTCGAACTCGGACGCGTGCAACCGCGGATTTGGATTGCCGAACAATTCTCCCGAGGCCAACTGCGATTACCAGAAGGCGCCGTTCTTTAATGTGCTGGCGGCGTATTGGATCCAGTTCATGACGCACGACTGGTTTTCGCACATGGAGGAGGGCCACAACGCCGGGGAGATGATGGAGGTTGGTTGCACGACGCAGATAGTCAATGGCATCGCGAAGCCGCTGAGTCCGGACGACGTACAGAAGCTGGGATGCCGGCCATCCGACCGGGTGGATAAGACATACGTGTTGCAGGACTCGCCGCCGGAACAGTTCACGAACGGTGGCCGCTCGTACCTGATGCGCGCGCCCAAGACGTTTTTCAATACCAACACGGCGTGGTGGGACGCCTCACAGCTCTACGGCTTTGACGATGTCTCGGCCAAGCGGGTGAAGCGGGATCCGAAAGATCCGGCGAAGATGCTGCTGGAGCCGGTGCCGGGAGCCGGTGGCGGATATCTGCCGGTGCTGGCGCCCGGCGATCCCGCGCCACCGCAGTGGGCTGGGCAGGAGTCGGTGGCGTTCGCGGACAACTGGTCGATCGGGCTGAGTTTTTATCACAACCTGTTTGCCCGCGAGCACAATTCGTTTGTCGATGAGTTTCGCAGGCAAGCAACCCTCAAGCCGACGGTCGACAGCGGGCTGCGTAATCCGTCGGACCCGAAGCGGGTGATCCGGAACAAGGACGTCAGCGACGATGAGCTGTTCGATGCAGCGCGACTGGTGGTCGCGGCGGAGATCGCCAAAATCCACACCACGGAATGGACACCGCAACTGCTCTACAACGAGCCGCTCTACAAGGGCATGAACGCTAACTGGAGTGGGTTTGTGGGGGCAGGCGATCCGGATGCGTCCAAGGCGCTGGCCGAAATCGTGACCCACGGCTTCGGCCACTCGAAGAATGCGACCAAGGAGTCGCAGTGGTATTCAGTGTTCGCGTCGGGGCCGGGGATCTTCGGGCTGGGCAGCAAAAGTCCACGCTACGACATCACCAATCCCAACGACGTGAACGGTGGAGTCAACCACTTCGGATCTCCGTTCAACTTCCCGGAAGAGTTTGTCACGGTTTACCGGTTGCATCCGCTGGTGCCGGACCTGATCGAGTACCGCGACGCGAGCAAAGACCCGAACCAGATCGTGCAGAAGGTCGCGGTCATCGAGACCTTTGAAGGCAAAGCGACGGACGCGATGCGATCCCGGGGCCTGGCGAACTGGGGGCTGAGCCTGGGGCGGCAGCGGCTGGGGTTGCTGGCGCTGCACAACCATCCGCAGTTTCTGCAGAACATTAAGTTGCCGCGGCTCGACACCCCGACGCAGCAGATCGACATCGGAGCGCTGGACCTGATTCGCGACCGCGAACATGGCGTGCCGCGGTTCAATGAATTCCGGCGGCAGTACGGCTTGCGCTCGCTGACCAGCTACGACGATTTCGTGGACCAGCACCTGGCGGCGGATTCGGCGGCACGGAAGGAGCAGCAGGAGGTTGTCGGCCAACTACGCGAGGTTTATGGTACGCACGTCTGCGACGCCTCGAAGGTGATCACCGACGCGCAGGTGAATGACGAAGGTTCGCCGATCAACGACTGCCTTGGGCATCCGAATGGCTCGGTGGTGGACAATATCGAGGATGTTGACACGGTGGTGGGCTGGCTGGCAGAGTCAACCCGGCCGCACGGGTTCGCGATTTCGGAGACGCAGTTCGTGGTGTTCATCCTGAACGCGTCGCGCCGGCTGTTCAGCGACCGGTTCTTTACGTCGAGCTTCCGGCCGGAGTTCTACACGCAACTCGGAGTCGATTGGGTAAGCAACAACGGGCCGGGGCCGCAGATGATGGAAGCGGGTACGCCGAATGGACACAAGCAGCCGGTGTCGCCCTTGAAGCGAGTTCTGCTGCGCAATGTGCCGGAGCTGACTCCGGAGCTGCAGCACGTGGTGAATGCGTTCGACCCGTGGGGACGCGATCGCGGTCAATACTACTCGCTGGAATGGAAGGCGCGACCCGATGCGGTGAGCGATCCGGCGTTCAAGGAGTAGCTGAGCTTGGCTCGGAGAAGAGGAGATATTGCATGCGGAATGAATCAGAGCGCGCCACCGAGGCGAAGACGGGCATTGCCCCAATGCTGTCGGTTCGAAACGGCGCGAAGGCCGTCGAGTTTTATAAAGGCGCGTTCGGTGCTGGGGAGTTGTTCCGGCTCGATGGCGACGGCGGGTCGGTGGTCGCACAACTGTCGGTGGGTGGAGCCGAATTCTGGGTAGCAGACGAATCTCCAGAGCACCTGAACTTCAGCCCCGAGTCGCTTGGAGGCGGGTCGGTGCGGATGGTGATGACGGTGGAAGATCCGGATGCTGTATTCGATCGGGCCGTCGCGGCTGGAGCCACCGTGGTTTCGCCCGTCAAGAACGATTATGGTTGGCGATTGGGACGGATCGTCGACCCGTTTGGGCACCATTGGGAAATCGGGAAGCCGTTGGGAGAAGCCGCGTAAGCCTTCGCGCGAAGTCTACCCGAGCGGCGGACGATTCCCCAACTGATCAAGCTTTACGCGCGATCGAACCGTGCCCTGACCGTGACGCAGGGCGTGGTAGATCCACGCGAACAGCGCGGAGTTGATCATGCAGAAGTAGTAGGGGAGGCGCAGGACTTTCGGCTTGAGGCTGAGCCTCGCGCCTACGATGGCGAGTCCGTAGAAAAGCACTTGCGCCAGCAGCAACCAGTTGTAGGGGAATTGATGACGCAGGGCAATATTGCTTGCGAGCGCAATCAGCATGAACACTGGCACGAGCAGGCGCCCGGTCTTGTGGGAGAGCAAGCAGAAAAGCACAAACGGCCGGGGCGGCCAGATCAGACTTTTGATCTCCCGTAGTTGCTCGATGTTTCCGGCGGTGATCCGCACCCGGCGGGAGAATCCCTCCATTTCATGGGCTTCCTCATAAGCTACCGCCGCTGGCTCGTAGGCCACACGGTGGCCGTGCTCGAGTATGCGCATCGGGATCGTGAAATCGTCGTTGATCGTATTTGCAGAGGGAAATGGATACAAGGCGCGGCGGATGGCATACAGCGATCCATGAGCGCCGGTGAATGCGCCGAGTTTCGCCTCCTGTACCTTCAGGAACGTCTCGTACTTCCAGTAGAGATCCTCCTGCGATCCGAGGTGGGCCTGGTCCTTCTTCAGCAGGCGATAGACCCCGCTGGCCGCGCCGACGCGAGGGTCGCTAAAGCTTTGCACCAGAGTGCGCAAGGAGTCGGGAGCCACCATGCTGGAGGCGTCGGAAAAGGCCACGATCTCCCCATGCAATTGCGGTACTGCGTCGTTCAGCATGGCCGTCTTGCCGCGGTTGATCTCGAAATTGAGAAGACCTACCTGTCCGCCGGATTGGTCCCCGGCAAAAGATCGGACGATCTCCGCGGTGGCGTCGGTCGAGCCGTCAGACGCAATGATAACTTCCAGCTTGTTGGCTGGGTAATCAATCGCCAGGCTGTTGCGGATCTTGTCCGCTATGACCGCAGCTTCGTTGTACGCCGCCACAAGCAGCGAAACGGTGGGCTCTACCGGCTGCTTGTCAGGCGACGAGCGAAACACGGCTTGTAGAGCCCACAACAGGATTGGGTAACCGAGATAGACGTAGACCGTAAATCCGGCTGAAATCCAGAACAGCAGCTTGGCCATCGTCTTAGATTGCCGTGGACCGGACGCAGTGCAATTGCCCGAGTATCTCGTGCGAGTCTACGCGGAAGCCCGCGCGCTTCAGATAGTCTTCCACCTGTTCCATGTGCCAGAAATAGACGGGGCAGCCATCCGCCCGCAGTCGCACCTTACGAATTGCAGCCCGCATGGTTGCAGCCCGGGGCCAGGCCGACAGGAAGGTCGTCTTGGTAAGACCGCGGATGACCTTTAATCGCGGCAACGGGTCGGCAACGTAGTCCCAAAACCCGATGGCGATCGACTGATCAAACTTCTCGTCCGTCTTCCAGTCGAGCACATCGCTCAACACATACTGGCAGCGCTCCGCGACGCCCTCTTTCTCGGCGAGTTGTGCGCCCAGTTTCAGCATCTCCGGAGCAAAGTCGACGCCGGTCACCTGCGCGCCGCGTTTGGCCAGGGCGGTGACAAAACGTCCGGATCCGCACCCAATATCGCAAATCTTCGTCCCTTGGACATCGCCCGACTGGTTCATCACCCATTCGAAACGCTGGTAGATGTCACGGCGCAGCCAGCGATCCAGGCTGCGGGCAACCGGGCCCTTGTTACCGGTGTAAATCGCGTCGAACTCATTCGCGATATCGTTCCAATATTTGGCAATTTGCTGTGTTTCGTCAGTTTTTGTGGTGGTTCCAGGCATAGAAATCAAAGTCCTTGGCCGCGTCGGCGAGTCCGCTTTCTCGGAAGCTGGTGTAGGTTCCATCCTGCAGCAAATTCCGCAAGCGTTCAAACGTCCGCGACAGATTGGTGTAGTGGCGGAGCCGGGTACTCAAACTGACCGGCAACCGCGGCTGTTCAGGATCCACCTCCCATGGGTGGATGTAGATCACGACGGGCAAACCCTCTTTTTGCACCTGCCTTAGTCCCAGACGCGTGTACATCTCGGGCAGCAGGCGAAGATAGCCGCCTCCGCCCACTGGCATATTGTGCCCAGCCAGGCGAAAGGTGGTGAGGGGAAACTCCGTCATGGAACCGGAGGGTGTCTGGAAACGGAACGGCGCGCGTGGCGCATCCGGCATGCCATAACGATCATGATGAATGGGATAGATACTGGAGTCGCAGGAGAATCCCAGTTCGGCCAGGATCTCAAGCGCCCACACGGAACGATCAATCACCGAGTAGGTCGGCGCACGATAGACATTTACTGGTTGACCCCAGATTTGCTCAATAACGTCCTTGGCGCGCCGAGTGTCTTCCCGGAACTCCGTAGGCTCCAGCTTGTAAATCAAGCGGTGCCAGTAGGAATGACATCCCAGTTCATGTCCACCGGCGGCAATTTCCCGCACCAAGCCGGGGAAGCGATCGGCGACCCAGCCCACAATGAAAAACGTACCGTGGACATCGAGGGACGCCATCAATTCCAAGAGACGACGGGTGTTCGCCTCCACGCGACTCGTATAGCTGTCCCATAGGGACGGATCCGTGACACCGGAGAACGCCTCGGCGTGGAAATAGTCTTCCACGTCCACCGACACCACATTTTTGGGCATTTTCTCCGACACTCCCCGAAGGACCGACGCGCGTATGACTATTACTTATTATCGCTGCGTTCCGGCTATTTGCAAATGCATTTTAGGTATTTTTTCAAGTGGCAACGCGATTCCGCCAGCGCGCTGGCGCGTGTTCGGCAGCGGGTTGACCGGATTAGCAGAATGTTACGGCGCAAGCTGGCCGGCTGAGATCGAATTCCTTCCGGGTCAATTGAGCGGCCACAGGGGAGATTGGCTTCACCGTCCGAGTTTTCCTCAAACGGAACCACGGCGAATAATACCGAATAAACTCTATGTTTTTACTGGACATTATGAGAGAATGTCCTTGCCGATGAATTAGGCGAGCGGCAAATCTATGAAAATTTCGCAAAAAGGTCTCTATGCGCTGCAAGCCATGACGATGCTGGCGAGGCACTACAAGCAGGGTGCGGTCCGCATTCGCGACATCGCCTACGAAGAGGGCCTGCCGGAAAAGTTCCT
>DATBZX010000381.1:0-2085 GCA_036512955.1 Terriglobales bacterium | reverse complement strand
GATCGTGCCGTACGCCGATTGCCGCGCCTACACTGACCGGCTGAACGCGCTGTTCACGCCACAGGGCTGGACCCGCGAGTACAAGGTCCAGACGATGACCAACATCACCCGCGTAAAGAAGGGCGAGAGCATCGTCTCGGGCAAGGTGCTGGTCACCTGCACGGTCACGATCCTTGGCATTGGGTCGCATTCAGGCACCGGCGAAGAATGGGCCGACGACGATAACGGTATGACGTCAGCCGATGCGCAGGCCTTCAAGCGGGCGTGCTCGTGCCTCGGTCTTGGCCGTTACTTCTACGATATCCAAGCCGTTTGGGTCGATCTGGACCAGAACCGCCAGCCGGCGAGAACGCCCGCGTTGTTCGCATGGGCCCTTCCGGAGAATTGGCGCAAAGGAATGCGGCCTTCAAGTCGGAATGGCAACGGCAACGCCGCCGCACCTTCCAACGGCACGAATGGAAGAAGCCAGTCCAACGGGAACAACTCCCCAAGGGTCTCCGGCAATGGCCACACTCACGCCGGAGACAGCAAAGCCAGCGCGAGCGGAGGCAACGGCGACGATCTGGATGCGCGCATTCTGTGCCTGGAAAAGACTGTCGGAACAGTGTTGTACCGCAACATCCTGCGCGAGTACGGCCGCGTCAACCAGCCGAAGTTGATCCGTGATCCCGCCGTCAAGCGAACCGTCCTGCAGATGCTCGAATCCGCGACACGCGGCATTGAGCGATTGAACGCCGTCACCAAACGGCTCGACGCGAAGACCGTCGAGGCGCTTCTGGCCAAGCTGCAAGCCCCGCCAACAGGCCAGATACCGGACATGAAGGGCTTGCAACACGTGGTCTTCGGCCTCGAAGAACTCGCTGGCTCCGACCAGCACCACGCAGCCTAACCACCACCGCTACCACGACTGCGAGGGCACACGGATACGTGTGCTCCTCGCTCTCGGAACACAGCCAGAAATGGAATCCATACCAAAAAACTCCACCAAAAACATGCGGAGGCGGAAACGTGTCTCTGAAGGCAGTCACACACATCTCTCAGGTCCGCGGCGGCTCCCAAGCGCGAATCATGCTGGCCGATGACGGCAAGAAATACGTGACCAAGCTGATGGGCAACCCACAGTGCACAAGAGTGCTGGCCAATGACTACTTGGCCTGCAGACTGGCGCGGATGATTGGGCTCAGTGTGCCGGAGCCGGTCATTATTCTCGTGGACGAAGACACGATCCGTGAGCAGGGAATTACCTTCACCCTTGCTGGGCGAGCGGTTGCAGCGGGTCCTGGGCTTCAATTTGGTTCTGCGCTGGTGACCGGTGATGCCTTGGACTGGCTGCCAGGGACAATGCTTGGGGGGTCAGAAACCTGAGGGAGTTTGCTGGTCTGCTTGCGTTCGACAAATGGACCGGCAATGCGGATGGCCGGCAGGTTGTATTCCACAAAGAGATACGCGAGCGAAAATACAAAGCCACGTTTATTGATTTTGGATACTGCTTCAATGCGGGCGAGTGGAGTTTCCCCGACGCGCCGCTGCGGGGAGTGTACGGGCTCAATGATGTCTATGAACGGATCGAATCGTGGGATGACTTTGATCCGTGGTTGTCGCGGATCGAGCGATTCTCCGAGCGTCAACTGCACAGCATTGCGGACGAGATCCCATGCAAATGGTATGGCGAACGCGACGAGCTGCAACGCTTGCTGGATTGCTTGTTGGAACGACGCAGCAAAGTCCGCCGGCTAATCGAAGACTTCAGGACTTCCAGCAGAAACCCTTTTCCGAACTGGACCGCGGGACGACCGGCACCTTGCGCAACGGGAGTCAGCATGGAACCGCTTGCTATTTGAGATCCGCCCACCTTCAGCGAAGCCTCAGTTCGTCTCACCCGACGCGGTACCCCTGAAGATATCTTCCATCGTCGCTTCCGAACCCGGGAGAATCCGTTGGCTGCCCGGAAACTATGCAAGGTCGAAAGGCTGGCTGAGGAAGCGTCAGATAGTAATGAGCCCCATCGTGCAATTATTGCGGCAGGATATCGGCCAGCGCCCATTCGATGCGGTCCACCTCCTCACGAATCACCCGGATCGCTTG
>DATBZX010000380.1:0-11011 GCA_036512955.1 Terriglobales bacterium | reverse complement strand
GTCGCCTTTATCCAGCGTGGAGAGGCAGTATTGATACGCTTTCAAGGTCGCGGGCCAGTGCCGGGAGAGGAAAGCCTGATCACCTGTGATCCGGTCGTATTCCGCAAGTACCGTTAGAAAATCGAACGTGATGTCGACATGAATGTAGAGGTACGGATAGTCCTTCGCCCAGTTCAAAAATCCCGCACTTTGAGAGATCTCGTGCCTGTGCCTCGCCAAAACTCTGCACAATCGCAGAATCAATGACTTGGAGGAGCCTCTGCCCAGCGCGCTTTTCGCTATGATTCCCTGATGTTTGTGCGCCTTCGACATCTGCTCGGCTGGGTCTTCTCCGTCTTTCGCTCCCGAGAAGAACTCCTCTTGGAGAACCTCGCCCTTCGGCAACAACTGCTGGCTCTTCACGCCAAGCGGCCTCGTCCTCGACTGAGTTCCGTCGACAAGCTGTTCTGGGTCGTTCTGCGAAAGGTTTGGTCTGGCTGGAAGAGATCGTTGATCCTCGTCACCCCGGAGACCGTGGTTCGTTGGCATCGAACCGGCTTTCGGCTGTACTGGAGCTGGATCTCGCGAGCTCGAAAGGTGGTGGGAAGAAACCCAATCAGCAGGGAAGTGCGCGCCCTGATCTTTCGCATGGTCGCTGAGAACCCAACGTGGGGAGCGCCCCGCATCCACGGGGAGCTGCTCAAGCTGGGTTTCGACGTCTCGGAACGAACGGTTTCTCGCTGGGTCAAACGTGCAAGCAAGAATCCTGATCCAGCCCAGAGCTGGCTTTCTTTTCTTCGCAATCACCGTGAAGCAATCGCTGCCATGGATTTCTTCACCTTGCCGACTTTGACCTTCGGAGTTCTGTACTGCTTCTTCGTCATTGGGCACGACCGTCGGAAGATTCTGCACTGCAATGTGACCCGTCAGCCAAATGCCTTGTGGATCATACTGCAGCTGCGCGAAGCTTGGGGACACGAGCAGGCACATCGGTTCTTGATCTTCGACCGGGACGCCAAGTTCTCCACTGACGTCATCTCGATCGTCAAAGAACACGGAGCAGAACCTGTCCGAACTGCTTTTCGCAGTCCCTGGCAGAATGGCGTTGCCGAGCGCTGGGTTGGAAGTGTGCGCAGAGACTTGCTGGACCACGTGATCGTTCTGAACCAGCGACATTTGAGAAGATTGCTGAAAGAATACGTCCGCTATTACCACGAAGACCGAACTCATCTCGGACTGGGGAAGGACACGCCCGGAGGTCGAGTTGCAGCGTCGGTGTCGCCATGCGCGAGCAAGATCATCTCGTTGCCGCGACTTGGTGGACTGCATCACCGTTACATGCACGCCGCCTGAATGTGCGACCGGCCGTGAATCACTTTCACGGTCTAACTTGCTGCGGAGTCCAGGGAGATTCGCATCTCCAATCCTCTTCAGGTTCACCAAATTGCTGCGGATGCCTCAAGCAGCTCCGCCGAGATTCGAAGTTACAGGCCGCCCCACGTGCAATTACAGCCAACTAGAACACCTGAAACAGGGCGTTTTAAGTTCTGGCGAACCACACCACGCTACTTCTATAAGGGGAAGGGGACTATCCGGTCGCGAGCTCTGTACGCGATATCTGCAACTGTGATCGCCAGGGGCGATGATGGGCAATCGGAACCGAATTACTCGCGCGTGCTCGGCAACTTCTCAGCGGCAGCCATTTCGAACCTTTACTATCCGGCTTCCGATCGCGGAGGTTCGCTAGTCGTTGTCAACGGTTTGGCGAGCCTGGGTGCGGATGCTGTGTCGAATGTGATCCGCGAATTCTTTCTGAAACGGATCACCTCGCACGTTCCCAAGGGGGCAAACGGCCAGCCATAGGGATGGCTGGAGAACATGCTTGCCCTCCCATCCAGCTGTCTAACTCGCGTTATTGTGGGCAACACGGAGCAGTCAACTCTCCGAAGCGGATCGCAAGCCTGATCTCCAAAGGCGGTTTTCGATTCCTGTTGCGAAATCGCCATCTGGTAAGTAATCCCGGCTGATTGGCCCGTTCGGTTTAGGTCGCGAGTTGGCGTATTCACGACGTCGTATCGGCGCGGGAAAGAAGTCGGCTTCGAGGGAATGTGGCCTTCCTTCAGCTTCCATTCATGTCGCACAGTTATTATTTACACGGAGAGCTTATGAAATCGATATTTAGCAATCGGATCATGATCGCCGCTGTGATGCTCGTGGTGACCGCTTTCGCCGCCACCATGATCAACTACCACCTGATGAACACCTATAAATTCGGTGCTGCACCGGGGGGCCGAGAGTACTTCGACTACATCACTTTTGATCCCGACTCGCGGCGCTTGTACCTGACGCATGGGAGCGAAGTGCTCGTTGTAAATGCAGACACCGGTGATGCAGTGGGAAAGATTTCCGGGCTAAAGGTGAGTCATGGTGTGGCAGTAGTACCTGAGGTAGGACGCGGCTTCATCAGCGACGGCGAGCAGGGAAAGGTAATCATATTCGATCTAAAGACGCTGATGGTAGTGGGAGAGGCTAAGGCTGAAGCGGACGCCGACTGCATCATTTACGATCCCGCATCCAAGCGGGTCTTCACATTTAACGGCGACAGCCACAACGCGACAGCGATTGATCCGTCTACGGGAAACAAAGTGGGCACGATTGACCTGGGCTCAGGACCGGAATTTGCTGTCGCCGACGGACGGGGGACCATCTATAACAATCTGGAAGAAAAGAGCGAGGTGGTGGCGATTGATTCCCGCAACTTGAAAGTGAAATCGCATTGGCCGATTGCGCCCGCTGGAGCGCCAGCGCCGATCGCGATGGATCGAGACCACCGACGACTGTTCGTCGCTGGCCGGGAACCGGCGATGATGGTGGTGATGAACGCCGACGACGGCAAGGTGATCCAGTCGTTCCCCATTAGCGGCGGTGCCGATGCCGAGGTGTACGACCAGAAAAGGGGGCTGATCTTCGTTTCCACTCGCGAGGGCTGGGTCCACATTTTTCACGAAGACTCGCCTGACCACTACAGCGAGGCTGGCAAAGTGAAGACGGAGTTCGGCGCCAAGACCATGGCGTATGATCCGAAGACCGATCGCATCTTCGTGGACACAGTCGAGTTCGGAAAAGCGCCGGAGCCAACCAAGGAACAACCGCATCCGCGCCCGATACCGGTACCCGGTACGTTTCACCTGCTGGTGTACACGCGGTAATAAAGGTTCAACCTACTGAGCGATTAAGCGCCAAACGAGGACGCGCGGCAGCGACGCCAGTGGCACTTAATCCGAAATCGCCTTCCCGTAACCTGAATGAACAAGCAAGGCGAACACAGAATCGCATAGGTGCTTTTTCGGACGGCAAGACGCGAAGTTCCCCAGAAGTCCGCTTCTGGTCCATCACGGTATTCGGGAGTCCCTGCCGCGGCAAATGCCCTCGAAGCCGGTTTCCTGTTTGCCGACCAACCATCCAGAACCACTGCATCCGCTGCAAAAGTGTGAGCGGGCTATAATGACGCGCACGCTTCACATTTGATGAGATGGCTGATTCAACATCGCTGCGTATTCATCGCTGAGCCCGCCTCGACGACGGTGGGCACGGTTCGCGGCATTCTTTGCCGCATGTGCAAGTATGAGTGAACACGACCTGCGCCGGCACGGATAACGCACAGGTTCCGTGCCTCATTACTACCGCCGCTGAGGCAAGTCGTTAGGTGCTCGACCAGGGGATACCTATGACAACCGACATCGACAGCTTGAAAGCAAATATCAAACGCTGGACTCTGATTCTAGGGGTTCTCCAAATCACGATCGGCTGTACAGTCGGATTCATCCCGCCTGCAGCCGTGGCGTGGTTTCGCGGTATCGTGATGGCGCACATTGAGTTCACCGCCAATGGCGTCTTGATGGTGGCATTTGGCTTCCTAGTCAGGGAACTCAGGCTGAGTCCGGCGGCATTGAAAGTGTGGTTCGCGACGCTACAAATTGGCACTTGGGCTAACGGAGCAGCGGGTGTTGCAGCGGCCTTCATCGGCGCTTCGTCGAAGCTCATGCCGACGATCAATGAAAAATTCCCGCCACCCAGCGGCACCGACAATCCAATTGTCTCAGGCTTACTCAAGGTGTGCGGTGTGACCATCATGATGGCGTTGCTGCTCACCCTTTACGGCCTGTTGCGCTCCAAGACTTCGGGCTATGACTCAAATGCCTAACCGTGCACTGCAGCCAACTTGCCTCACAGACTTTGGCGTCGTCGGCTGAGGCGAAGAACCGAGCGCAATCCAAGTCAACGACCGTTCCCGTGGGAAGAGACTTTCAGCTTCCATCTCGCGGGCATGGTCGGCCACGATTTCTACAAGCCCTATGCGGGGACCTTAGACTTCGACAATATGCAGCTATTCCTCGTCGTTCTGGAAGATCGCAGCGGGCGATGGGGCAGGCGGCAGCAGTGACACCAAGTGGATCTGATCGAGCACTTTCAACATGAGGGCATTGGCTGTCGGATGTTCGTCGAGCGATACGGAGTCCAGGCGTCCGCGCTGCCCATCTCTGTCAGCCGACACCACCTCTACTTGGCCGGTATGCTATCGAATTTCTCCGACCCTTCCGTATAAAAGAGCGCGCCTTCGGTCTTGTCGCCGCCGCTCCAATGTTTGTGGCCACCCGGGATGAAGAGGAAATCGCCTGGCCCGACACGCTTTTCGCCGGCCTCATCCTTATATAGGTAGGCGCCTTTGATGACCACGAGGGAAATGTCGTTCGTGTGGGTGTGCATGCCCGCATCGTACCCGGGATCGAACTTGGTAAATGTTGCATGAGGGCCCTTGTCCATGTCGCCCCAGAGGACATGCATGGAAACGCCGCCCATCGGCGATGGTTTATATGTGGCTTGAGCTGAAGATACGTAGATGATCTGTTTGCCTTTCTGAGTCTGCGCAACGCCTACTAAAGCCGCGACGATGGTTAAAGCCGCGACGGCCGACACAATCAGTGATTTCTTCATCCTTATTTCTCCATGTAATTCGAGGCTGGACCAATGGGAACTTACTGAACAGAGCAATCGTCACACTTGGTCAAATTGGATACCGAGCAAAATTGCACATTTCCCGAAAAATAGCGGGGCCTAGTGATCGTTCTAACCGGCCGCTGGATCGCAAAGCCGGATTAGGAGCGGAATTGCAGATCCAACTTCTTAGTTCCGGTTCTGGATGGTTCGTTGGCAATCCGGAATCGATGCCGAGCTCCGACTCGTCAATTGGCGGAACATCTCCTTAGCATGAGCGGAGACATGGCGATATCCTGCGAGAACTCTCAGGAGCCGAGTTTCTCCCGAGTAACGACCAATTTTGAATGTATGCGAAGGCGGACACTGAATCGCATCGGCTCTTTACGGTCGGAAGGACGCGAAGTTCCCCCCTCCGTCCGATGTGGCCAAACCGGGCTCTCCAGTTCAATTTGCCAAATCGGACCTCCAGAATAAAGAGGGCCTCTTGACTTGACGAACGCTGGAGCCTCACCGCGCAGAATCCAAACATGGATGTCCGGAGGCTGTTTCCCCAGCAAGGGCGCCACTAATCCGGTGACGCCCCCGATCTCTATTTTCACGATGTAATGTGTAGCTTTGCGCTTATCGCCGCCGACCACAAACGTATCTTCACCTTGGGCGGAAATTGCCAGCCTTACAAGCCGCGGCTTGGGTGTGGTTACTACCATTGATGCTTTCATCTCTTGGCTTTCGGACGGCATGTTCTTCAATAGCGTGAAAATCATGCCATTGGCGAGGTCCGGAGGTAGTTTCATGTGCTCGGTCTTGACTTGCTCCTTGCCATCGTCGCCGGTGTAGCGAACCGTGACTTGGCCTGAAAGCACTTCGATTGAGACGTCCTCTGGATGCGAGAACGATGGCCCCTTCTGTACCAAGTGGTCCCGCAAGAGTCGAAAACTTCGGAGTTGAGAATAGACCGCAGTTTCGTCGTGCAGGGAACCGTCTTTAAAGTGGAATATAAGGCGGGCGGTGACGCGATCAGCATGCGCCACCTGGATCAGGTCGCCGTGGGCCAAGGTTTCGCCCTCCAGCGTCCGCAGAACAAGAAAGCCATGAACCAATCCTTCGGTGTGGTGCACGGGGACCTGCCCGACGGCCGGCTGGCAGAGAAAGAGGAACACGCTGCACACTAACACCAAGCGGAGCGTCTTTGAGCTAACGTTCATCACACAATCAGTATAGCCAGGTCTCTGCTGGAGGCGGTCTATGCAGCGCGACGTGATTCTGTTTACATGTGTACGGCTTCCCGTACTGCGCCCAGCATCAGCCCTCCTTCATGAGTTTGTTCACGCCCCATTTCTATCGAGTGACGGACAAACCGGCAGTTATCGGCGCATGCGGTTTGGCGTGCGACTCATCGGCTAATGAACAGCGACCCACACCGGAAGCTGGCTTCGGAAGTTGTCCCGAAGTCTCGTTCTGGGAGATCTGGCCGGATTAGGAACGAGAAACGCCGCAGGGTCTACGAATACTATTGGGCGCATTTCGCGGCGGAAATCCACTTGAGCGAGAAGTCGCCGATACGGACTTGTGGCACTAGCGATCCAGATACGACGCTCACGGAAGCCACATGAGTGAGAAGTCGGCGTCCCGTAGAATTGCCTTTTCTTCAATGTCCATGGAAACCGGCAAGTGGGAGATGCCGGACTGTGGTACCAGAGGCATTGTTGGTGGCTCAGACATTGCCTTTCGGCGCGATCGCCGGGTAGTGATCAATCTGAGCGCGCCACTTGCATCCTTTATATAGACATCGTCCCGCTTAGCGACCTTTTCTCTGCTCTACCCACCCTCAACCCTAGTACTGCCAACAAAACAAGACACTTAACGCACCTTCCCCTGCTTTGCCAACTGACGTGTGCGCCATCGGTGGCGTCTTGGCTTTCAACACAACACAAATCGGGCGGACTGCCCGGAAAGGATCACTCCAATGTTTGGACAAATGATGGTTAACCCGGTTGTGCAGCTCGACCCCGGCGTCGATCTGCAGACAGCGATAGCCACTCTGATAAAGGTTGCCGAAAACGTCGAGATCGTTCGTTGGATCGAGTTGCCGGCGTCGGTCCTGCTGTTTTTGCTGGTGCCCGGAGATCCGGATTCCGGGGCGGTCTACGTCCTTGATCGCAAGAAAGGAACTTGGTACGCCGTGGACTTCGAGGACGAACAATTCGGCGGCTACAGCGTGAGCCAGCTCGAACTACTCCTGAAGGACTGTAACTTCCTCAATCTTATTGAGCGGCCGGGACTTTGGCGCTCCGGTTTGCGGTGGGTGGTATTACCCGGAATGCGGCCTGAGACCGCCGTTTGACAGAAAAGTTATTCCGGGTTATCTAACGACACCCACATCCGAAAACTGTGTGGGGAAATGGCGAATACGAGCCCCGGATTCGCGAAATTGTCAGAAGGAGGTGACGGGTTAATGGAACCGACAATCACGGCAACCCGGCAGGTCGTCGAGGATTACCAAAGGCTGTTCGTGAACCGCCGCGCGTACACGATGCAGTCCATGCGGGCGCACCCGGAAACAGGGCGGCACTACTACTTCCGGCCGAGCAAGAAAGGGACAGACATCCCCCTGATGCTGACGGACGAAACCATCAGCCAACACTTGGAAGGCAAAATCACGGTTGGCCTGTATGCCATCAACCCGTCAACCCAGCGCTGTAAGTGGGTCGCCATTGACGCCGACTACAAGAACTCCATGGACGACTTGCTCAAGCTCCAGTACCGCCTGACACAGGACAGGGTGGAACCGGCGCTGGAGATGAGCAGGCGAGGAGGGCATCTTTGGATCTTCCTGGCTACGCCTCTGCTGGCCAAAGAGTGTCGAATTTACATCCATGATCTTGCCCTGAGGTTGGGAGTGCCCGTGAAGGGCGCGGGCTTGGCGGAGGGCATCGAGGTGTTTCCCAAGCACGACGCCATCGGATCCGGCGAGTTCGGCAACGCCATTCGCGGACCCCTGGGAATCCACCGAGGCGCCAATCGCCGATTTTGGTTTTATGGCGCCGACTACACGCTGGAGGACCAGATCGCTTACCTGAACCGTCTGCGAAAAGTCACCGAGGAAGAACTGCGGAGGTTCATCGCTGGCAAGGAAAGGCCAGAGCCGGATGTGTCACCCCGGCCTCAGAGAAGTATTCGGGCTGGACGAAAAGAGGGAAGTGCTCGTTCAGAATTTCGCATTTTGGAGCACGTGGGTACCGTGCGGAAGATTGGCCGGAACTACATCGCGCGGTGCCCATCCTGCGCGGACTGTGGCCACGACCGAAGCGGCGACAACCTGGCCATCCTGATCGAAGACCCACGCTTTTACAAATGCTGGGCTGGATGCACCAAGGAGATGATTCGGGCTGCTCTCGGCTGCCCGATTCACGTACGGCATTCCGCCTGAGACAAGGAGAATGTTGTTGTCATGAAGCAGATCCGATTGCCAGATGTACTGGGACTGAGGCTAACGCGGCAAGCGCTGCGCGTGCTGAAAGAACGAGGCATCTTCGCCCATTCGCCGGTAAGCCTGGAACACCAGCACCTAGCGAATCGCTATGTGGTGCGCGGGTTGGAGTCGGGCGGCGCTGCCGGAGAACTTGGGCGATACGTTACTTTCACCCAGGAAGATGGTCAGCCAATCGAGTGGCTGCATCCGGTTGAGGCGATCGGAGTGAACGGCTTACATGCCGTAGTGGTGGCGCCGGTGCTGGTGCGAGTTGAGATGCTGCGCACGGGACGGACCTACGAGTTACTGATTACGCAGCACCGTCCGGGTGCGACCAACGATGGAAAGAGACCGCCACTGGAAACAAGACTCCTGTTTCGGGGCATTCACGGTCGCTTAGATCTGGATTTGTTCGGAAAGGAGAAGGACAAAGCTGGCACGGTTCTGCCAACGTTCTATTCGCGCGCCGGCGAGGAAGTCAAGATACCGAAGCGGTTTCGCCAGTCGGTGCGCGCGATAACCGGGGCGGTTCATTGCGACGGATGTTTCCATTGCCACTATGTCAGGCCGCAGCAGAAGAAAGAAGATCAGTCGTGCGCCGCGGAAAGTGTGACAGCCTGACATGGCTGAACGGAAGCAGGGAATAGCGATGCATAGCAAGGTCAAGAACTACGCGCTGGTTATCTGTCTGTTTGTATTTCTGTTCGTCGTCCTCGGAGGCGGACTGCACATGAACCCGGGCGGCGCGCTGCTCGCCGCACTGAGCGGCACTCCATTGGTCATTTATGCCTTTAATCGCAAGTCCAAAGGGGATTGCCGGCCAGAGCATGTGCCATCCCGGCTTGCGGGAAATGAGGTTCGATATGGCAGCGATAGATCGGATAACCCCGATTGACGAAAGTGAAGTCGCAGTGAACGAGAGCGCAGGTTCAGAGCGTTCCGAACCAACGCGCGCGGTTCGGCGGCCCTTGCCGGACGAGCGGCGGGCACTCACCCATCACTTTTCCATCGCCGGGCAGGAGGGATATCTCACGGTCGGGGTGTACGAGGACGGGCTGCCAGGAGAGATCTTCATCACCATGGCAAAGCAGGGTTCGACCATCTCTGGGCTGATGGATGCGTTCGCGACGGTAGTCTCGCTTGCCCTGCAGCACGGCGTTCCATTGCGCGTGCTTTGCGAAAAACTCAGCCACATGCGCTTCGAGCCCAGCGGTTGGTCTGGAAATCCAAAGATCGGCTACGCCAAGTCGCTCATGGACTACATCGCGCGTTGGCTCGAACTCAGGTTTCTGACGGGTGACCAAGGCGATTTGTTCAAGGCCCTCCCGATGCCTGTTCAACCAGCGATTGAAGCCAATAGCAGTGATCCGGTTGGGGCGCTCGGTGAACTTATCCAGATGGGAGATGCACCCGCTTGCAACATCTGCGGCTCGTTGATGGTGCGGAGCGGAACGTGGTACCGCTGCATGACGTGTGGGAGCACGAGCGGGTGTTCGTAGCGGGCAAGCACGAGAGAGATAGAAAGGATGTGGGTTTACGCATAAGGTGAGAATGGGACCCCATAAGGTGAGAATGGCATAGACCCACCGCTCTTCGCCAATTTTCCGCATGCTGGCAAAGTTCCGCAATTCGCTTTTCTTCGGCATCGATCTCTCGAGCAAGCACAGCGAGTTCCTGTTCGCGCTTGCGCCGGGCTGCTTCCTCGATCCGCTGATTCTCGGCCAGCCGCCAAACTACAACTCCAAACTTCAGAACTGTAGCGACAAAATCGGGCAACAAGTCCTCTGCTTTTCGCCGTTCGGATTCTGCCCATGTTTTCTTCAACCCCTCCGCATATTCATACATTTCCATTATCAATTCGCCCGTCGGAACGTAGATATATGCCGGATAGTCAAAAATCGGGTTCTTGACCTGTCGGACTCGCTCGCGAATCCCGAACCGGCACTAACCGACCATTGACTTCCGGGGAGAAACAACATAAGCTGACCCACCACCTCAGCATGCTCTCGCTATGACTTAGATGTGCTCTTTCCCTAGCGACGGTCATTACTGGCTGACCACTGAGCCGTTTACCGGGAGAATATATGGGCTTGTCTAGTTGCTTGCTCCTTTCCTTGGCGGTATATGCGCTGTTAAGTTTCTTCCTTTTGCCAGCCCTTCGCGCTGCGTGGAGATCACAGCGTACCCCAGCTAAAGTTTCCCGCGCCGGTGCGATCGCTGGCTTGGAGACCATTCGTCGGTTCGCTGCAATATCCGCCATAACCCTTGCAATTTGTATCGTGCTTCTCTGGGCCGCCACAGCCGGGAGCGCGGTGACGGTCGGAGAAGTGCAGCATCTTTTGACGCGTGCCGACCTCGCACTCGAAGGAGTGAAGCTATTCCGTTCAGGCTGGGAGACGCTCCTCTTCGCCGTTTTCTTTCTTCTAGGGAGACTCTGAACAAGTACTTCGATTTCCACCGATCTGCGGTTTAGATTGAGAGGAAATTTGGCGGAGGGCTGGTAGAGCGATGCAACAGCAGACACTGGCGATGGCGAACGGGTTTGAGCAGTACGCAAAGAAG
>DATBZX010000379.1:0-18913 GCA_036512955.1 Terriglobales bacterium | reverse complement strand
TACGACCAGTACACCCCAGACCCTCCTGGTTACAAACTCGGGCACGGCGGCCCTCACCATATCGGCGATTGCCACCACAGGCGACTTTTCGCAGACGAACAACTGCGGTACCAGCCTGGCTCCCAGCGCAAGCTGTAACATTCAGGTTGCATTCACGCCAACGGGCGTGGGCGTACGAACCGGGACGCTTTCCATCACCGACAACGCCCTCGGCAGTCCGCAAACCGTCCTCCTGAGCGGAGCCGGAATTGCTCCGGGACCCTCCTGCGCTCCGCTGGTGCAGAGCACCTCTACTCTGTTCACGATTTCGGTATCGGCCAACTGCAGCGATCTCAGCGGCACGATTACCTCGATAACGATCGACTGGGGTGACGGATCACAGCTGACCTCGGGAAGTAGCGGTACGCACACCTATAGCGCTGCAGGTACGTACACAGTCACGGTAACGGCAACCGACAACTTCATGCTGGTCGGAAGCAATTCCGTCTCGGCTATCCTCACCGCTCCTCCTCCGCCTGGCACTGCTGGTCAGGTGACGACTGTAACGTTTTCCGCCCCCACGGGCGCGCCGGCCAGCACGTTTTCTTGCACCAGCGCCATAGGACCTGGCGGGCAATTGATTTTGGATCTGAGCACAGTCGGCATTTCCTGTACGTTTTCCTCGCCCCCAGGTACACCTACCGAGATCGATCTCGCGATCAATACCACGGGAGGAACGATTGCGGCTCTACACCGTCCCCACGTATCTACGTTTTCGACGTCGCTTGCTTTCTGGATGCCGCTCCCAGCGATTGTGATTCTGGGCTCGGGCGTGCTCGGTGTGCGTTCAAGACGCAAGGCGTTCGGCCGCTATCTGACCATAGGTTTGTTGGTCGTGTTCTTGGCGACGTTATCCTCCTGCGGAGGCGGCTTTACTCTCCGCCAGCCGCAGAGTCTGACCACTCCGCCAGGAACATACTACATAACCTCGGTGGGAGGCAGTACGGATCCGGTCACTGGTTTTCGGCAGGTGTCGCTCATAGTCCCGTTGACAGTGACCGGACACTAGTATCGGCTACGGTACTGACTGAGATCTCTAAGGTAACGGGCCCGGATCACACGTGCTCTGATTGAGGGAATCTATGATCAAGCGTGCGCTACTGACTCTAGCGATGTCTGGCCTATTCACCTGCATGGCGGCAACGGGACAGAATATCTGCAACAATTCGGCCGACAGGACCAAACTCTACTGCCTCATGCCGACGGCCTTTCACACGCCGGCGGCGAGCTTCAATTTCTTCAACACCGCCTTCGCTACGGAGTTGAGCCAGTTACCGTTGGCCACACCCGCTTCCGGAATCATTTACGAGGTAGTCAACGGGGTGCTCACGGAGTCGACCAAAAGCTTCGGTCCAATCATGTCGGAGCGGGCTGAGACCACCGGCCGGCACAAGCTCTTCCTGGGGTTCACCTACCAACATTTCTTGTTCAATAGCATAGATGGGACGGACCTAAAGAATGTACCTATCGTTTTCACCTTTTTGACCCCCGGCGACGAGATTTTCACGGCGACCACCAATCGTATAAGTACGACCGTCAACCAGTATGCGGCCTATGCAACCTTCGGTTTGACCAACCGAGTGGATGTCTCAATCGCCGTCCCTTTCCAGCGGGTCGCGCTGGGTGTGAGTTCGACCGGAACTGAATACAGCACTACGAGCAACGCGCAAGCGTCATTCCAGGAGTACATTCCCGGAGTGGCCAGCGGCTTCGGAGACGTATTACTGGCCGCCAAGGGTACAGCCTGGCGGAGCGAGCGCTCGGCAGTGGCCTTCGGGGCCGAGCTTCGCCTGCCCTCCGGAGATGCGCTGAACTTCCTCGGTTCGGGGGCCGTGGGCGTCAAGCCCTACATGGCGTGGTCCCGCAAGGGCAGGATCTCACCGCACGCAAACTTGGGCTACCAATGGAACGGCAGCTCGGTCCTCGCGGAGAACAGTGCCGGACAGAACCAGCAACTGCCTACCCATTTCTTGTACTACTTCGGAGCGGACATGGAGGCGACGGAACGCCTGACGGTTGTTGCCGATTTCCTGGGGCAAGAGTTCTTTAATGCGCCACGAGTATCCTCGCCTGTGCAGGTGACCATCCCCAATCGTGGACTTAGCTTCCCCAGTGTTGAGCCGATCAACGGTTCGTACGCTGCCAACGTTTTGGCGATCGGCGCAAAAGTGAACCCGTGGAACCACCTACTGATCACTGGCAACTTGTCCATTCGGCTCAGCAATGGCGGACTACGGGCCAACGTAGTACCCTTGGTTGGGGCTTCGTACACATTCTAGAGAACTTCGACTGATCGCTAGCCGGCCGATGGGAGATGGAACTGGGCGAAGCGTAGCTCAGGAGGGGATCACTCGAGCAACCCGCTCTCTTTCAGCTGAGCCTCAGTGCGTTCGATGCCAGAGATCAGGACGACTCCTTGCGATCGTGCTTTTCCAGCCCAGCGTGTAGCTTCGTCCTCACCGATTCTTATTCCAATCAGAAACTCGACCAGGTCATCATACCCGTTCGCCCGCACAGTTTGGGTATTCAGGCGACCGGAATAGGGCTGGAAGTCTATCGCGAAATGCGGCCCCACGGTGTCGGAGCCTGGGTTTGGCTGGATGCGTATGGTGCCGATCAACTTGGTCATGCGGAGACTCCCATTTCGACTCGCCTCACATCTCCGTGACTGCCTAGGCCCTCTGATTGCAGCGAGTTACTAAATCATTATCGGGTTGCGCCCAACCGGAGTCAAGGTTGTTGCCGGTTAACTATCAGGAACCCGCGTTCGATGAGCTTGCGCGCAACGCCCAGACACTCCCTTTGCACCTGCTCGTGGGGAGCTTTCGCCCTGCTGGCAAAGGCGTTGATGAGTTCGCGGAAGGTCTTGGTGCCGTCGCATCCGCTGAGAAATTCTGCCACCAAGGGTTGCAATCCAAAGAAATACTCGAAACCCTTGACCAGGCGTAGTGTAAGTCCTTCCGGCTGCCAGCCCTCAGCCCCGCGCCGGAAGATCTGTTCCAACTGCGCATTCGGTGAGAGCGTTGGCTGCACCTCCAGTAACTGCTCGTCGGAGGTGTGCGAATATAGGAAATCCCGGGCGTCGAACGCGCTGGCAACCAGTTCGCCAAAGGGCTGCTTGGGAGTGCTCTGGACCTCTTCCATGAAAATCCAATTCTTCCCCGACCGGCGGTGCATGACGATGATTCCCCCGCAAACCGCCTTGACCTTCCTCGCGCGATAGTAGTCCATGTAGCTGGTGAAGAGCTCGGCATCGCGGTCGCTGGCCGACACCGTGGAGCGGATATGTTCCTCGGCATACTCCGACGGTTCCTGCGAGTAGCCTTTCATCACCCAGGCATCGCATTCCGAGCCTTCAAACCATTCCTCCAGCCTTTCCTGCCAGGGCTGTCCTTCTACTTCCGCCCATTCACAGAGCATCTGGAAGTAGCCGCCTTCGTTGAGGTAGTTCGGCGCTTCGCGCGTCAGTCGGCGGCAGAGCTGATCGAGGTCCATGGGGTTGTCGCAAAACAGGTACGATGTGGACGGGCTAACAAAGAAGGGCGGGTTGCTGACGACCAGGTCAAACTTGCGACCGGCAACCGGTTCAAAGCCTTCCCCGGCCAGGCACTCGATGTTTTCGATGCCATTCAAGCGCGCGTTGAATGCAGCAAATGCGACAGCGCGCGAATTCAGATCAGTAGCAACCACCTCTTGGCTGTGAAACGCGGCGATCAGCGCCTGAATGCCGGTACCGGTTCCCACGTCCAGAGTCGCCCGTGAAGGCCGTCGCACGGTGAAGCGCGACAGCAAGCGACTGGTGGGATTCGGCCACAGCACCAGATCCCGGTCGGCGGTGTCGATCTTGCTCGTATGATCGGCGGCGAAGATGAATCCGTCGGTGGGCAGGAACATGGCCTCAGGTGCGAGGTCATTGCCGTGCTGGTGCAAGAGTCCACACTCCAGCGCCAGGGGAATGAACCATGGCGGCAGATGCTCTGCACTGGCGGAGGCGTCCTGGGGCATCCCAATCCAGAACCAGCGTAGTAGGGTATTGATGCGGCTGGGCTCTCGCGTAGCATCCAGTAAACGTGCGAAATTGCGCAGGCGGGTGGAAGGCAGGTCCTTTAGGCCAAGCTTGACCCGCAGGCTCTCTTCCTCGTACCCGGCCTCGAGCATGAACCCACGGAGGCGATCGGCGTCGCTGGGAGATAAGAGCTTCAGCACTTTTAAGTTTGCCTCTAGTCGGAATAGTTACCCGACAGGCAGGAAGCATACTACACACCCGGGACTGCACCTAGCAGCCCCCGGCAGGGTTTTCCCTGACGGCTCATCGCGGCCGGCCAGAGCCCCGATTAGTGCTATTCCACCGTATTCGCTTGTCGAAACGTAGCTGAAGTTAGCATAATTCTTGACAATGGCCAAGGACCATGGTAAATAAAGCCACCACCTAGAAATGGTCGGGTGAGCAGCCCTAATTCCGCGAGGACGTGGAGGTCCAATTACCAGGGTTTGCCCCAAGTGAGTCGGCCTCCCCGCTAGACTTGCACGGCTGAAATTGTGGACAGGCAAGCGTCCTGCGCGAGAAGCTAGCCGGACGACAAAGGACAAACTATGGCCAGACAAAGTGCGCAGCACAAGTTAGACCGCGTACGTCCCCCGCGAGTACAAATTACCTACGACGTTGAAATTGGGGGAGCGATTGAACTCAAGGAGCTACCGTTTGTAGTCGGGGTCCTGGGAGACTTCACCGGCAATCCTACCGAGCCCCTGCCCCGGCTGAAAGAGCGGAAGTTCGTGGAAGTGAATCCCGACAACTTCGACTCCGTGCTGGAAGGCATGAGGCCGCACCTGTCCTTCGCGGTGGAGAACAAGCTCAGCGAAGACCCGGAAGGTCCCCAGCTAAAGGTGGACTTGAACTTCAAGAAAATGGAAGATTTCGAGCCCGGCAATGTCGCCAAGCAGGTGAAACCCCTGAAAGAGCTACTGGATTTGCGTACCCGGCTCGCCGACCTGCGCGGCACTCTACAGGGCAACGATAAGCTGGAAGAATTGTTGCTGGAAGCCGTGGGCAATACGGAAAAATTGGACAAGCTGAAGCAAGAGATGGGAACCAAGGAGGACAAACCCAATGGCTAAACCGGAGCCAGCGCAGCAGTCTGCGGCAGCAGCGACCGTGCAGACCAAGGAAAAGGGACTGCTGGACCAGATTGTCGAACAGGGCCGCTTCGGGGCCGATGTCCAGGCGCGGGACCGGGGCCGGAACCTGGTCAAGGAGTTTGTCTCGCAGGTCCTTGAAGGCTCCATGACCGTGGCCAAGGACGCGGAGATGATGATCAATGCGCGCATCGCGCAGATCGATCACCTGCTCTCGCTGCAGTTGAACGAGATCGTCCATCACCCCGCATTTCAAAAGCTGGAAGGCTCCTGGCGCGGTCTGAAGCATTTGATGGACCACAGCGAGACCGGAGTCGGGCTGAAAATCCGGGTCCTGAATGTCACCAAGAAAGAGTTGCTGCGTGACATCGAAAAGGCGCCTGAGTTTGATCAGAGTGCGCTTTTCAAGAAGGTGTACGAAGAAGAGTATGGCGTCTTCGGTGGCGCTCCTTTCGGGGCCCTCGTGGGCGACTATGAATTCGGCAAGCATCCCGAGGACCTGGCGTTGCTGGAAGGTATTTCCCACGTGGCAGCGCAGGCCCATGCTCCCTTTGTGAGCGCGGCCGCGCCGGACCTGCTCAACCTCGAGAGCTTTACGACACTGGACGCTCCCCGCGATCTAGCCAAGATTTTTGACAGCACCGAGTATGCGAAGTGGAAGTCGTTCCGGCAGGGCGAAGACTCGCGCTACGTGGCGTTGTGCCTACCCAGGACCCTGGCGCGTCTGCCCTATGGCAAGGAGACCAAGCCTATCGACGAGTTCAGCTACGAAGAGCACGTCGACGGCACCGATCACTCCAAGTACCTGTGGATGAATGCAGCCTATTCGCTGGGTACGCGGATGACCAATTCCTATTCGATGTATGGCATGTGCGTGGCCATGCGCGGCGTCGAGGGCGGTGGGCTGGTGGAAGGCCTGCCCACGCATAACTTCTATACCGACGCGGGCGATCTGGCGCTGAAGTGTCCGACCGAAATTCCCATTACCGACCGTCGCGAGAAGGAACTTGCGGATCTCGGCTTCGTTCCCCTGGTGCATTGCAAGGACACGGACTACGCCGCGTTCTTCAGCGTGCAGAGTTGTCAGAAGCCCAAGCTGTACGACACCGACTCGGCCAACGCCAATGCGCGGCTTTCTGCGCAATTACCGTACATCATGGCATGTTCACGTTTTGCGCACTATCTGAAAGCAATGATGCGGGACAAGATCGGCAGCTTTATGTCGCGAGAGGAGGCCGAGACCTTCTTGAATCGGTGGATTACAAGGTATGTGACCCCGGACGATTCGGCATCGCCAGCGGCGAAGGCCGAACGTCCATTGAGGGAAGCACGAATCGACGTTTCCGAAGTGCCAGGAAAGCCCGGCGTTTACAGGGCGGTCGCATTCCTACGTCCCCATTTCCAATTGGATGAACTTACTGTTTCTTTGCGTTTGGTTGCGGAACTGCCCGCCCAGGTGAAGTAGGCTGGCGGGGGTATTGGCGGACCTCTTATCCGCCCGGCCATAGGTGGGGTTCACTCCACACTTCGAAGTTGAAGTATTTTGCGAAAAGGAGAAGTCTCAATGCCGGTAAATGCATATTTGGTAGTCGCGGATCGGCCTGGCCCAAGCACAAGCAAGAAAGATGCGATCGACATCCTCTCGTTCAGTTTTGGCGCCACTCAGCACCATGTGATTGGCCCCGGCTCCTCTGGCGGCGAATCGCGTGCCGGCCGAGCGGATATTAGCAACGTGACGATCATGAAGGTCCTCGACAAGACGTCGCCGCTGTTGTGGGACGATTGCGTCACAGGAAATTATCTGAACAGTGCGGACGTGATTTACGACAAGCCGACGGGGGACTCGCAGGAGGACTATTTCAAGATTCACATGGAGAAGGTCCTGATTACGTCCGTCCAGCTTTCTGGATCGGCGGAGAACCCCACGGAATCCATTTCCTTCGCTTTCGAGAAAGTAAAGGTAAGCTACAACCCGGAGGAGGGTGGAAAACTCAAGGGCTTCATCGACAAGGGCTTCGACGTGCTCAAACTCAAACCGTGGTAGGCCGATGTTAAGAAGCCGGAAATGGAAACGCGGTGACTGCGAAGCAACTTTTCGAAGCGGGCAAAGTGCGCGAGGCGGAGAAGGAACTGACGGCCTATCTCCGCGACCACCCGACCGATGTGGCCCAGCGCACTTTTCTGTTCGAGCTCCTTTGCTTTTCTGGTGATTACGACCGTGCTGAGAAACAGTTGAGTGTGTTGGCGCAGGGCGGCTCTCAGACCGAGATGGGCGCCGTCCTCTACTACTCCGCACTTCATGCCGAAAAGACGCGCCACGAGGTTTTCGACAAGCAGCAGTTCTCCAAAGATGTCCACTCCTTCTCCCCGAGCGGCCAGATCAACGGGCGCCCCTTTGAAACTTTAAGGGATGCCGATCCCGATCTGGGCGCACGCCTGGAAGTCTTCGCCGCCGGCGCTTATCTCTGGATTCCCTTTCAACATATCGCTTCGCTGGAAATGGAGGCCCCACGGCGGCTGCGCGACACTTTGTGGCGTCCAGCCATGGTTCGCACCGGGCCCTCTTTCCAGGGCGCCGATCTCGGAGAGGTCCTGATTCCGGCAATCTATCCGTTCTCCTGGAAGCACCCGAACGAATCCGTTTGGCTCGGCCGGGTCACCGATTGGGCCGCTGACGAACACGGGACGGAATACCCTTCGGGACAGAAGATATGGATGTTAGATGGCGAGGAGGTCCCCTTCCTTGAAATCCGTTCATTGGAGTTTTCCGTTGCGCAGGCGGCCATTCCGACCGCAGCGAACTGATTAGGATACCGCCCATGCCACTGCGCGATGACCTCTTAAATCCCATAGCAGGTGACAGCCCCAGTGGCGCCGACATCCGCCGCGACTTCAAACTGTCGCTCTACGACAAGATCAAGGAGGCACGGCGCCAGGACGACGACCTTCCCCAGGGCGAGTGGCAGCATGAGCGCAAGGCAGCCAACTACCCGCTTGTGGTCAATGTGGCCCAGGAAGGGCTCGCAACCAGCAGCAAGGACCTTCAACTGGCAGTCTGGTTGACCGAGGCGATGCTGCACACGGAGGGATACTCCGGTCTCCGCCAGGGTATTGCGCTCTGCCACGGGTTGGTCGCTCAATTCTGGGACACGCTCTATCCTGCCGTCGAAGATGGGGACTTGGAACTGCGCGCCGCCCCCCTGGACTGGTTGGGAACGTCGCTGGAGATTCCTCTAAAGAAGCGGCCCCTGGTGCGTGACGGATACGACTGGTTCAAGTTCAAGGAGAGCAAGCTAGTCGGATACGAGGAGCACGCCCAGACCGACAACGAGAGGAAGAAGCGGGCCAAGATGCTGGCCGAGGGCAAGCTGGCTCCCGAGGTATTCGACAAGGCTTTTAGCGAAACTCCGAAGGCTTTCTATCTTCAATCGGAGAAAGATCTCGACGGCTGCCTGGACAGCATGACGGCGTTCGATCAGCTCTGCGAGGAGAAATTCGGGAAGGCTGGTCCCTCGTTTGGCAACCTGAAGAAAGCCCTAGACGACGTTCGCCACACCGTTCACATGCTGCTCGAAAAGAAAAGAGAGACTGAGCCGGACCCGGTCATCGAAACACCGGCTGAGGACGCAGCCGCTGCAATCGCGAGCGAGGGCCAGAGTGCCGCTTCAGGCTTGCGTGGTGCTCCCGGGATCATCATCTCGATAGCAACCAGTTCCGAACCGCTGGACCGGCGCGAGGCGATCATTGCCGTGGCGCAGGCGGCGGCGTTCTTGCGCAAGCGAGAACCTCATAGCCCGGCTCCTTATCTCATGATGAGAGGTCTGCGTTGGGGCGAGTTACGGGCCGCATTTCAGCTTCCAGATTCGGGTCTTCTCGAGGCTCCGCCCACTGAACTGCGCCAGCACATCAAGCGGCTTGCGCTTGGTCACCAATGGGGTGACTTGCTGGAGACGGCGGAGAACGCGATGTCGTTGCCTTGCAGCCGTGCATGGCTGGACCTGCAGCGCATGGTGGTTGCGGCGTGTACCGCCCTGGGTGGCAAGTATGAAACCATTGCCGTTGCGATTCGCTCCGAGTTGCGGACCTTGTTAAGCGACTTGCCGGAGCTGCTGGACGCAAACCTGCTGGATGACACTCCTGCGGCAAACGCCGAGACCCGCGCCTGGCTGAAGGAATTGCTGGAAAACCCGGACTTGGAGTCTCAGCCACAGGCCGACGGAACTCCGGCGCCGGCTAGGGACAATCACCATCAGGGGCTGTCCTGGTTGCAGCGGGCAGCGGATCCCCACCTTCTGGCTCAACAACTTTTGAAGGGTGGCGAGCCGGAGAAGGCCTACGAAGTCATGCGCAAGGAGATCGCCCGCCAGCAGTCAGGCCGGGGAAGATTCTTGCGTACCATGCAGCTGGTTCAGCTTTGCGTCGAAGCCGGCAACGATGCCATTGCCCAGCCCCTGATCGACGACCTGGCGGCTGCCATTGAAACTCATAAGTTGGATGACTGGGAAGACAATGAGATGGTTGCCGCTGCGCTGGCCACGGTAATGAGGATCAGTAAGAAGGTGCAGGAGAATGCCGGCGAGCGCCAAAAGCTGTTTGAACGCATCTGTCGCCTTGACCCCGTCAGGGCGTTGAGCACGGGATAAGGGAAATGGCACGAACCCAGGGCGAAATCACGGTCACGCTGTCGGTTCTGGATCGCCTCCTCGACCGGGAGCCCAACACCCAGGTCGAGGCGCCCTTGAGCCGCTCCCAGTCGGTGCGCCTGCTGAAGAACGCGGTCCGCCGTGATCTTGAATGGCTGCTGAATACCCGCCGCGTCTTCCAGGAAGCGAACGAGGCCCTCAAGGAAGTCAACCGCTCTCTTTACCAATATGGACTGCCGGATTTTTCCACCTACACCATGGCCTCGGCCGCGGACCAGGCAAGACTGCTCCGCCACCTCCTCGGGGCCGTCAAGCTTTTCGAGCCCCGCTTGGCCGACGTGCGCATCGTTCCGCTGGAGAGCTCCAGCAAGGGCCTGCAGGAGTTCAGGCTTCGCATCGAAGGAATGCTACTGATGGATCCGGTGCCCGAACGGGTTTCTTTCGACACAGTCATCGAGCTGAGGAGTGGCGTATGCCGACTGACGGGAGACGCCGATGCGCGATGACCTGCTTCTCTATTACGAGCGGGAGCTGGACCATCTTCGTAAGATGGCAGTGCAGTTCGCTGAGAAGAATCCCAAGGTCGCTTCGCGCCTGGTCCTGGAACCCACCAAGTGTGAGGACCCCCACGTTGAGCGGTTGCTGGAAGCATTCGCCTTTCTTGCCGCTCGCGTCCATCTGAAGATCGACGACGAGTTCCCTGAGATAACCGAAGCGCTCCTCGCTGTTGTCTACCCACAGCTGACTCGCCCCATCCCGTCCATGTCCATCGCCGAGTTTGAACTGGACCCGGGAAAGGGGAAACTCACCAGCGGCCTCAAGATAGACCGCGGCTCGGTGTTGCATTCGCGGACCGTGAGCGGGGTTCCTTGCACTTTCCGGACCTGCTACGACACAACTCTTTGGCCGGTTTCTGTGACCGCCGGAGAGTGGAAGCCGCCCAGCCGGCTTCAGCCGCCAGTGAAGACCGGCGATTCGTCGGGCGCGATCCGCCTGGAGCTGCGCTGCGCTCCGGACGTCAGCTTCCAGGACCTGAAGATCAACCAATTGCGTTTTTATCTGGAGGGCGAAGGTGGATTCATCAACTCGCTCTATGAGCTTTTATGCTGCAAGCTGAATCGCATCCTGGTGCGGGACCCCACTCCGGGTTCCAAGATAGCGCCCATCGTCCTGCCCGCTTCGGCACTGCGCCCAGTTGGATTCTCCGAGAATGAGGGCATGGTGCCGTATTCGCGGCGTTCCTTCGTCGGCCATCACCTGTTGATGGAGTATTTCGCCTTCCCAGAGAAGTTCTTCTTTGTCGATGTCACCGGGCTCGCAGCGGTCTGGTCGGCGGGCTTTAAGCAGGCCGTGGAATTCGTCTTCCTGATCTCCGATGTGGAGGGAGAAGAACGCCGGCAGCGTCTGGAATTGGAGCTCTCCAGGAAGACGTTCCGCCTGGGCTGCTCACCCATCGTCAATCTCTTCCCCCAGGTTGCCGAGCCAATCCAACTGAACCAGCGCAAGTACGAGTACGCCGTGGTGCCCGATGTGCGGCGGCCTTATGCGACCGAGGTGTTCTCGGTCGATGAAGTGAATGGCATCAATACGGCGACCCAGCAGACCACCGCTTACGAGTCTTTCTATTCGCTACGGCATTCCGCTCGCGGCGGCAAGCAGCAGTCGTTCTGGTTGGCGCGACGCCGTCCGTCCGTCCGTCCTAACGTTGAAGGCACAGACATGTTTCTGTCGCTGGTTGACCTGTCGATGCAGCCCGTGCATCCCGACGCCAACATTCTTTCCATCCGGACTACCTGCACCAACCGCGATCTTCCGTCGCGCCTTCCTTTCGGCAACGAGGACGGGGATTTTGAGCTGGAAGGTGCGACCTCGCTGAAGCGGGTTGTCGCTCTTCGCAAGCCAACCCATTCGTTTCGGCCAGCCTCCGGGAAGGGCGCACTCTGGCGGCTCATCTCACATTTGTCGCTCAACTATCTTTCGCTGGTGGAGGAAGGTTCGGAGTCGCTTAGGGAAATCCTGCGCCTGTACGACATTGGCCGGACTGCCTATTCGCAAAATGTCGTTGACAGCGTCATGCAGGTGAACAGCCGCCCACATTTCGCCCGCGTATCGTCAGAGAACGGAATCTCGTTTGCGCGAGGAATCCGGGTCCAGTTGGAGCTTGATGAAGGACAGTTCGTGGGCAGTGGCGCTTACCTTTTTGCGAGTGTTCTCGAACGCTTTCTCGGGCTCAGCGCGTCCTTGAACAGTTTTACTCAGCTGGTGGTGACGACTCCTCAAAGAAAGGAGAGCTTGCACGAATGGCAACCGCGAGCGGGGCGGAAGATCCTGGTGTAGCAAGAGAAAACGCGATGGAGCAAATACTGCGGGAAGATCCTTGCTCATTCGAGTTCTTCCAGGCGGTTACCCTGCTGCAGCGTCTGTGGAAGGATCGTCAGCCGGTAGGGCGGTTTTCCAATCCTGAGGACGAAGCCGTGCATTTTCGCGCCAACAACAATCTGGCGTTTCCCGCCAGCCAGATTCAACAGATCGATTGGCCGAACAGCTCCCCTCCTAGGATGTCGGTGAATTTCATGGGGCTCACCGGGCCCATGGGAGTGCTCCCGTACTGTTACACCGAGCTGATTTTGGAGCGCGCCCGGGCCAAGGACAAAACCCTCCCGGCGTTTCTGGACATTTTCAATCATCGCATGATTTCTCTGTTCTACCGGGCATGGGAAAAGTATCGCTTCCCCGTAACCTACTATCTCGGGGACGAAGACCTGTTTACCCATCACTTGCTGGATTTGATCGGATTGGGTACATCCGGCCTCCAGGACCGCCAGGACGTCCCCGACAGCGCGCTTCTGCACTATGTCGCCCTGTTAGGGCAACAGTCGCGTTCAGCGTCGGCCTTGGAAACGATCCTTCGTGATTACTTCGAAGTTTCGGTGGAAATTGAGCAGTTCAGCGGCGCCTGGTACCGTCTGGATCCTACAAACCAGTGCAGCATGCAGGAAAACGATAGTGAATCGCAGCAACTCGGCCTGGGTGCGGTGGTTGGCGATGCGGTGTGGGACGAGCAGTCCCGGGTGCGCATCAAGCTCGGCCCGATGGAGCTGTCGCGCTACAACGAGTTTCTTCCCGATGGGCCAGCGTTTGCGGCACTTCGGGCCATTACCAGGTTCTTCATCAACGATCAGCTTGATTTTGAAGTTCAGCTTGTGCTCAAACGTGAGGACGTTCCGGATTGCGAAATTGGCTTCGAGGGCGATATTGCCCCTCGTCTCGGCTGGGTAACCTGGATGAAGCCAGCGGCCATGGATCGGGACCCCAGCGAGACAGTCTTGAAGCTCTAGAAGGAAAACGAAGATGAGTGTGAACCTGAAGTCATTAATCGGAAAGCTGAACGATCCGGCACGTTCCGCACTCGAGGCTGCTGCGGGGCTTTGTCTTTCGCGGACCCACTACGACATTGAGGTTGAACATTACCTGCTGAAGGTGCTGGACGCGACAGACACGGATTTTACCAGAATTAGCCGTCATTTCGAGGTAGATAAGTCTCGCCTTTCAGCCGAACTGACCCGCAGTTTGGACAAACTGAAGTCCGGCAATGCTCGTACTCCTGCACTTAGTCCAACCATTCTGAAAATGTTGACCGAGGCTTGGACGATCGGCTCCATCGACTACAACGCCAACCAGATTCGGACCGGTTTTACGATCCTCGCGCTTGCCACCGATGGCGAGTTAGTCCGTCTGATGAGAGAAGTCAGCCGGGAATTTCAGAAGATCCAGCCGGAAGCCCTACGCAACGAGTTTCTGGCCATCGTTGCAGGCTCCCAGGAAGACGAGATGGGGGCCACGACAGAGGCTGCAAGCGAAGCCACGCCCTCCTTCCGCGCGAAAGGCGGCAAGACTCCCAACCTCGATCAATACACCGTCAACCTGACCGAAAACGCCCGCCGGGGGGAAATTGATCCCGTACTGGGGCGGGATTTCGAGATCCGGCAAATTATCGACATTTTGACGCGCCGGCGTCAGAACAATCCCATTCTCACGGGCGAGGCGGGGGTGGGAAAAACCGCGGTGGTCGAAGGATTTGCCCTGCGCATCGCTCAAGGCGACGTTCCGCCATCTTTGAAAAACGTGACCCTCCGCACCCTCGACCTGGCATTGCTGCAAGCCGGCGCGGGTGTGAAGGGCGAATTCGAAAACCGGCTGAAGGGGTTGATCGAAGAGGTGAAGGCCTCACCAACCCCGATCATCCTGTTCATCGACGAAGCTCACACCATGATCGGGGCGGGCGGGCAGGCCGGACAGAACGATGCCGCGAACTTGCTGAAGCCTGCGCTTGCCCGCGGCGAGTTGCGCACCATCGCCGCCACTACCTGGTCCGAGTACAAAAAGTACTTCGAGAAGGATGCCGCTCTTGCCCGGCGCTTTCAGGTCGTAAAAGTAGAAGAGCCGACGGAAGCCCAGTGCATGGTCATGATGCGTGGCATTGTCGACCCGCTGGAGCAGCACCACCAGGTTCGTGTCCTGGATGAAGGGGTAGCGGCGGCGGTGCGCCTGTCGCACCGATACCTCGCTGGCCGGCAACTGCCGGACAAAGCTGTAAGTGTCCTCGACACCGCCTGCGCCCGGCTCTCTCTGGGACAAAATACAACCCCGCCTGCCATTGAGGACGCGACCCGGCAAATTGACGATCTGGAAGTGCAGCAGCGGGTCTTGCAAAGAGAAGCGGCCGTCGGCGTCGATCATGCCGAAAGACTGGCAGAAATCGCAAGCACGAAAGCCACTACGGAGTCGCACCTCGCGACCCTGCGGGGGCGCTGGGACAAGGAACGCGACCTCGTCACTCGAATTCGCGACCTCCGGGTGCAACTGGAAGGTGGCTCGCCGGCAGACGGACGGAGTGCCGCACCTGCGGCGGCGCCTAGCAACAGCCCGCCTCCGGGAGCCGTAGGTGCTGCGACGCCATCTGCATCCGCGGCTGCCGCTGCTCTGGCAGTCCCAGCTCCTACTCCTGAGGAGCTGCGTGCCCAGCTCTCGGGGCTTGAGACTGAGCTCTCCGCCTTGCAAGGCGAGACAGGCCTGATCCGTGTCTGCGTCGATGCCCAGATCGTCGGCGAGGTGATTTCCGGATGGACTGGCATTCCCGTCGGCAAGATGATGAAGGACGAAATCGCCACGATTCTGTCCCTGAAGGAAGTGTTGGGCAATCGTGTCATCGGACAGTCCTACGCGCTGGAGGTCATCAGTCAGCGAATTCAAACTTCGCGTGCCAGTCTCGACGACCCCCAAAAGCCGGTTGGCGTTTTCATGCTGGTCGGCCCCAGCGGCGTTGGCAAAACCGAAACCGCCCTGGCGTTGTCCGATCTCCTTTATGGCGGCGAGCACAACCTGGTCACCATCAACATGTCGGAGTTCCAGGAAGCTCACACGGTCTCAACCTTGAAGGGATCGCCGCCGGGATATGTCGGCTACGGCGAGGGCGGAGTTCTGACTGAAGCCGTACGCCGGCGTCCTTACTCCGTGGTGCTGTTGGACGAGGTCGAAAAAGCCCATCCCGACGTGCTGGAACTCTTTTACCAGGTCTTCGACAAGGGAATGATGGAAGACGGAGAAGGCCGCCAGATCGATTTCAAGAACAACATCATTATTCTGACCACCAATGCCTGCACCGACCAGATGATGAAGCTGTGCGCCGATCCGGAGACCGCACCCAGCCCGCAAGGCCTGGTCATGGCGCTGAAACCCGAGTTGAACAAGATCTTCAAGCCGGCCTTCCTCGGGCGCATGGTGGTCGTCCCTTATTACCCAATACGCGACGAGGCCCTCAAGAGGATCATCGTGCTCAAGTTGAACAAGATTCAGCGCCGCATCCAGGAGAACCACAAGATCGGCTTGACGTATGAGGATACGCTGGTCGAAGAGGTCGCACGCCGCTGTACCGAAGTTGAAAGCGGCGCCCGCAATGTGGACAACATCCTGACCAATTCCCTGCTGCCTGACATTTCGCGACAGCTGCTGGGACGCATGGCGGAGGGCGAGAGGATCTCCAGGATCCATGTCGGGATTGGGCAGGAAGGACAGTTTGTGTACTCATAGTGCTACCCGACCGGTGGCGCTACAGACCATAACTTGAGGATGGCGGCCGGTGCCGCGCCGGGCTAACAAGATGTCATTCACACAAGAAAATCGGCTGATCGCGGTTGCCACCCCCCTGGGAGACGATGTCCTCCTTTTGCAGGGATTGACCGGCAACGAGGGTATGTCCCGGCTGTTCCGTTTCGATCTCGATGTTCTGTCGGAGAAGAACTCCATCTCCTTCAAGGATATCGTCGGCCAGAACGTCACCATAAGGATCACGCTCGGCGACAATACGCCCCGCTACTTCAATGGTTTTGTCAGCCGATTTGCTCAGAGCGGCTCCGATGTCCGGTTTACCCATTACCAGATGGAGGTCGTGCCGTGGCTCTGGTTCCTCACCCGTATCGCTGACTGCCGCATCTTCCAGGAAAAAACCATCCCCGACATTATCAAGGCGGTTTTCGATTCTCGCGGCTTCCAGGATTACAAGTTCTCGCTGACGTCGACCTATGATCCGCGCGAATACTGCGTCCAATACCGGGAGACGGACTTCAACTTTGTTTCGCGCCTCATGGAGCAGTACGGAATCTTCTACTTCTTCGAGCATGAAAATGGAAAGCACACCCTGGTGCTCGCCGACTCCGAGAGTGTGCACCAGCCCTGTCCGCACCAATCCAAGGCCGGATACAACCTGGTGGTCGGCGGCTTGGATGCTGACGACGTAATCACGGGCTGGCAGATGGAGCAGGAACTGCGCACCGGCAAGTACTCCCTGACTGACTACAACTTCGAAACCCCCAGCGCCAACCTCATGGCCAACGAGCCTACCGTGGTCAGCGTCGGCGGCAACAGCGCCTACGAAATCTACGATTATCCTGGCGAGTATCCCAACAAATCGCAGGGCAAGACCCTGGCCGCGGTCCGCATGCAGGAGGAGGAAGCCAGTCATCTTGTGGTCAGCGGCTCCAGCGTATGCCGCGCCTTCACCACCGGGTACAAGTTCACTCTCGAAGACCACTATCGCGACGATATGAATACCTCTTACGTGCTGACCGAGATCCAGCACGTTGCGTCGGCCGAGGGAAGCTATACCACCGGCGATCAGACCGCCGGCGAGCACTACTCCAACCATTTCAATTGCATTCCCGCGACTGTGCCCTTCCGTCCGCCGCGAAGAACGCCGGAGCCTTTTGTGCAAGGCCCGCAGACCGCGCTGGTCGTCGGCAAGTCCGGGGAAGAGATCTGGGTGGACAAGTACGGCCGCATAAAAGTGCAGTTCTACTGGGACCGGCTGGGAAAGAAGGACGAGAAGAGCTCCTGCTGGATTCGAGTCTCGCAACCCTGGGCCGGGCGAAACTGGGGCGCGATATGGATCCCGCGGATCGGCCAGGAAGTCATCGTCGATTTTCTGGAAGGCGATCCGGACCGTCCGCTCATTACCGGCCGTGTCTATAACGCAGAACATATGCCTGCCTACTCCCTTCCCGACGAGCAGACCAAGAGCTATTTCAAGTCGTATTCCTCAAAAGGCGGCGGCGGGTTCAATGAGCTTCGCTTCGAAGACAAGAAGGGTGAAGAACAAGTGTTCATGCATGCCGAGAAGAACCTCGACATACGTGTCAAGAACAACGAGTATGAAACGGTTTGCAAGGATCTGCATCTGATTATTGAGCAAGACCGGTTTGAACACATCAAGAATGACCATCATGAGACCATCGATCGGGACCAGGCGCAATCGGTCGGTCGCGATCACCATCTGAAGGTCAAAGGCAAACAGGCTTTAGAAGTCGATGGCAGCCATTCGTTCAAGGTCACTGGTGATGTTGCGGAGCAATTCGGCGCGAACCACTCCGAACAGGTCAGTCAGGCGCTCTATCTGAAAGCAGGAATGACGATTGTCCTGGAAGCTCCTCAGGGAATCACACTGAAGTGTGGTGGAAACAGTGTAGTACTCGACCCGTCTGGAGTGACTCTGGCCTCGAGCGCGCTCATAACAATCCAAGGAACGTTGGTGAACATCAACTCCGGCCCAGGCTCACCCCCGGGGACTGGCAGTCCGTGCTCTCTGGTACCCCCCATGAGCCCGAAGGCGGCCGACGAGGCAGACAAGGCTGACCCCGGCGAAATGGCTAAGATCAAGAAAGAGCAAATGGAAACGAAGAAAGGAAAATATGGCTCTACTCCATTTCCTCCTTTCAAACCGCAGCCGGCAACGGGCGATGAGCCGAAGAAGCCTCATTGGATTGAAATTGAGCTGGTCGATGAAGAAGGGAAGCCTGTGCCGGGTGAGGAATACCGGATAACCCTCCCAGATGGCAGCACTGTGGCTTCGGGTACGCTGGATGGCAAAGGAAAGGCTCGCGTCGACGGAATCGATCCGGGAACATGCAAAGTAACATTCCCCAATCTCGACCAGTCGGCGTGGCAGCCGAAGTAAACGCTGAGTGACGAGACGGAAGCAACCTGAACACAAAGGAGGTCGAATTCATGCCACCTGCTGCACGTGTCACTGATATGCACGTTTGTCCAATGGTCACTGGGACTGTCCCGCACGTGGGAGGACCAATTCTCCCTCCCTGCTGTCCTACCGTGTTGATCGGCTTTTTGCCAGCCGCTCGCGTTACGGACATGCTGACGTGTGTTGGGCCGCCGGACGTAATCGCCGTGGGATCGACTTCCGTTATGATCGGTTTCTTGCCGGCAGCACGGATCGGTGATACCACCGCCCACGGCGGCAATATAACCCTAGGTTGTTTCACCGTGATCATTGGCGGTTAGATGACGGTAATCCAGGTCCGGCTTGTGCTCCGATATTCTGCTGAGCGGCGGCTTGTGTCGGTGGCCGGAGATTACACGAATATTCCTGACGGAATTCAAGTTGGTCTAGAGCATTTTCAGAGATGGTGTAGACTGTTGGTGGCGATTCTCTGCTCCACCCGATGGCACGACCCTACGCGAATGATTTACGGCGGAAGTTTCTGCAGGCCTATGAGCAGGGCAAAGGGACCCTGGGGGAGTTGGCG
>DATBZX010000378.1:0-27037 GCA_036512955.1 Terriglobales bacterium | reverse complement strand
GCCGCCATAGGCGTTGGTGTGGCTCGTGCCCCCGTAGGCACTGTGCGAGGTGCTGCCACCGTACTCGTTGGTGTGGGACGAGCCTTCGCCGTAGGTGTGGGAACTGCTGGTACCGTAAGCGCTGCTGTGGCTGGTTGAGCCATAGCTGTGCGAGGTGCTGCCGCCGTAGGCATTGGCGTGTGAATAGGCCGCGGCGGTCTCAAACGGCAGCAGCGCGATCGCGAGACTAATCAAGCTGACGATGATCTTGTTCATGATGCGCACTCCTGGTTACTGCGTTTTGGGTGGCTTGCTCTTTGCCGGAGGCTTGGCTCCCGGCGTGGCTTGCGGATGGGGATGAGCGAACGGAATGTGCTTTGCGTTGGCAGCATTCGCGGGCGCAAAGGCGTCCGCCGGGACGGCCAGATCGAGCTTCCAGTCGGAGAGCATTAGATTGTGACGGAGTTGCGCCGGATCATTCAGGTAAACCGCATGAATCAATCGCGGCAGTTTGTCTTCGGCCCCAATCCAGATCTCGATGAACACCCCATTGTCCACGTAGGCCACGATGTCGGTCGTGGTGTCGCCGACCACGCGCGATTGGCCGATGTAATAGGCGAGCTTTAAGCCCTCGGCCATGTCCTTGTAGGGATCGGCCACGATCAAGTCGTCAAAAGGAAAGTAGGTCCCGTGCATCTTATAGGCGGCTTCCATGGCTGCGTCGATGGTGGGGGGAGCGTCGGCAACAGCAATCAGGTTCTCAGCCGGGGCGAAGGCCGTCATCGTCTTGCCGTTGTAGTAGAACTCAGACGCCGGACCATCGCCAGGGGTGATGACCCGCAACTTGTCGGGCCGTTGCAGGGTGACCTCAGACTTGTTTACAAAAACCAGTGGATGGCCCTGGCGGCTCGGGCTTTCATAGGTCTCCACCGCGGTGAACGCCAGGGTTTTAGCGGAGGCCAGGCGGGCGCTTGTGGCTTTCAAAAGTTCGATCGCCTTCGGTTCGAGAGCTGGTGGGGCAGCGGTTGCCGCTGCTTTGGCAGACGGGTTTGCCTTCTTCTTGGGTTGCTGCGGGCCCTGCGCAAACGCCATGCCCGCCAGCATGAGCAGCATCGCGAGCGACAGCACTGCCTTACGGCCGAGGTTGTATCGCATTATGAATCTCCTGAGCTGCGGGAAAAAATCCTTACGGAATCATGCCGCACTCGAACATCTTGTTGGCTATGGGAGCGGCAATCTTATTGATGAAAGCCTGCCGCATTTGCGGATCGCCCTTCAACAACTTGATCGCCTGTTGCTCTTGCTGTGTCGGTGGGGTCTTCTCGGACTTCTTTACCCACAATTGCTCGCAGGTGGAACTCTGATACTTCTGGATGACCTTGTTGGCGATCGCGTCCATCATGGGATATTGGGCCTGGGCCGCACTGACGTAGAGCAACCCTGCTGCCAACGCAAGCACATACGTACGTTTCATCGAGACTCTCCTTCCATATTTTGTGCGATTGGGGTGCGGTCACATCATACATCGCCATAGTCGGCGGTGTACCGCTTGAATTAGGTCCCGGATGGGTACGACGGTAGCAGGTCTGTCCGCTGGCCGGTGGCCCACAATTGCCTTCTTCTTCTTGTTCGGCAGGCGAATGTGGGACACCAGCGGGGCGTATGATGACCCTGTGCCACACCCAACCGGTAGTTCGGGATCAAAATTCACAACGAATCACAGTTTCGCGAAGGCATACGCCTCTGTAGGATCAAAGGGCCTGAGCTTCCTCTCGACGACTGGTGAGAAAATCGAAGCGAAACAGGGCCGCACAAGAGACGGATCGACCCAAACCATTGTCTTCAGTGGAGAACGAAATCGACATGGCAGCGTGTGCCGTTCCGTGTTTGCTGGGGATTTCGGATCACTTGCGATGGATCACGGATCGGTCAGTGCGCCGAGGCTCTCGATCAGAGTCTCGGAGAAGTTTAGATAGCGTGGCGCCACAAAGTGGAACAGCGCACAATGTAGGCACAACCAGGTTCGCTAACTTATGCCCCAAGACAAACAGAGCGGTCTAATAGCGAGTCGATATGGCAAAGAATGCGCTCGGCGAATGGCAGACGCCATCGGAGCGCAGATGTTAGGCAAGAAGAGCAATGAGGCGGTCTGGAATGGACAGCGAGTGGTCATCCACTGCGCTCATCGCAAGACCACTTCGGTAGGTGTCTTGTATCACATGACCCCAAGGCTCGACGCGGTTTTGGGAGCATTTCAGGATGGAGACGGGTCGTATCGCATAATGCGGCTTCCGATAGAGCGATGCATTCCCATCATGAAAGCCAAACCGACGCAGAGTCGTGGAGCGTCTGCTGGACGGGTGGGAAAGATCCCGCGCCGAATATTTGAAGAGGAAGGTCAGTTGGTAGCGACTGTGCAAATCGAGGGGCCGGCAGTCGAGTAATCTCCTACGTGGGCGGCCAGCGATATTATTACCAGATTTAGAATCTAAGGATTTCCCACGCACGTTTCGCTTGTATTGGGCACCCGGCGATTATTGGGTTTGCAAGGTTGAAACGCGTGAGGCGGCCATGTCGAGAGCTGATGTAGTGTCGGGATTGGTAACTATTGCAGTGGCCGGAGTGGGGTATTTCATCAGCGGCCCGCGAGTCGCAATCGCCTTTTTTGCTCTCGGAGCTTGCGGAATTATCCTCGTGCACCTTTTCTGGAGGGACAAACCAAAGGAACCCGTTCCCTCCGTTCCGCCCTCCACAGCACCCGTATATCACACCACGATCTCACCCGTTATCAACCAGACCGCTAACCCAGTTGTAGCTCAGAATCTAAAACCCACACCTGCCGACCCGAGCCTTGGGCCGCGCCCAAGACTGCGAGTGCTTGGGTTACCCGACATCGTGCCTGTTGGTTACGATCTGTATGGTGTGTGGAAAGTGGGAGTTGGTACCGCCCGGGGCATTGTTCTTGCGATTCAGAATGCGACTCCCGAGATGGGAGAGAGGGTGGGCGTGGCGAATGACTTGGTTGTTTGTATAGACGTCACAGATGAGAGCGGTAACGTCATCAGAGTGGTGTCTCGTGCCCACTGGCTTGGGAACGAGGGAAATCAAATTAGTCTACGTTCGGGTGAAAGATCCACTGTGCTTCTTGCCGTGGTGGAAGATGACCACCTCTTGACTTTCGAGAATCCTCGCGACGAGGCTCCAGTGTATATTTCGCGCCGACCCATTCCAAGAAGCCATCCGCACTATCAGGGCCACCCCCTTCAGGTAGTTAACGCAGCAATCATGTCGGTGAAGATAGTTGACGTGGAAGAAGGCGAGACTCTGCTTGAGCACACGGTCAGGGTTACTAGAGCACCAAGAGGATTGATTGTGGCCTAGTGGATTTCGTCAGATGTTTGTTTTGGACGTGCGCTGCGCGAATCCTCCCACTCATTCGCGAACGGCGCGACTGAGCGGGGCACGCGGCGTTCGGGCGGTTCTCACAGTTTTCAAATTGATTCTCAGTTCCCAGCGGATCATTACGTAGCAAACAGAGCGAAGATCTATGAATCCGCGTTTGCTTATTGAAATTCTGCATAATGTGCATAAGATAAGCGTGTGGTAGCCTTGAGGCCCGTATTCATGCGGCTGTGGTGGTGCAAGAGCACGGGGCGCCTTGCGCCTATGCAAGGGGAGGAGAATCGTGTCAACAACGGTAATGGCAGCGATGGCCTTTGGGTTCACAGACTTCAGTAGAAGACTATCGGCTAGAATGAATGAACTCGCAACCGAAAGCGGTCAAGACAACTTCTTAATGCCGCTTGGACTTTTCCTTGTTGTCGACAAGGACACGGCGGAGATGCAACGGCCGATGAGTTGGTGAAGCGATTTGGGTTGCTGGATTTCGAGTCTCGTAATGTGATTGATTTCTATTTCCTCGGGTGGGACGCGGCTTTTCTAGGTAGTATCCGTTTTGATCTCTATGAGTTCGAGAATGTCCGTAGAGTTCTCCGGGCCGCGGGAATAACCAAATTTGGTGGGAATGCCGACCTGATCTTAGTAGATGCTCATTATCGAGATTCAATCGTGAGTCTAAACTTCGAACAAGCGATCAGAATCGATCTATCTTCCAGTGTCAGCGAAAAAGAGATTTCGACGTTGGGTGCGTTTCTTCAATCGATTATTGAAACTGCTGAAGAAGTCAAGTCTGACGCGAAAGGCGCTTATGATCGCGGAATTGTCTTCTCGATCAGCGACCGTCTTGGGCTTGCAATCGCGAAAACGTCGATGCTTGATTTTGTACTCGAAAAATGGGGGAAGATCATCGGTGCCAAGAAACTCAAACGATTAGTGGTGCAAAATCTTGGACCGATGGTCGATTTGCACGATTTGGGGCCGTGATCGCGCCGGCCGGCAGTTCGGTATCCCTTTCTACCGTTTGATTAGTTCCCCGCATCCGCACTAGACTGGCTCAGCGTCCAGCAATCACACGCGGGGCGCGGGACTTATGGCGGTGCGCAATCCAATCCGGCCGGCGACGGGGGCGGAGATCCTCGACCTAAGGCACTTCTCGTCGGCGGACCTGCGTCCCTTGCTCGACGAAGAGGTCGAAATCTGGGGCGAGATGCTGGCCTGGGACTATCGCAGTTCGTCGGAGATGATCCTGCGCTATGTCGATGCCAAGATTCTGCCGGGCTACGCGGCGGTGGAGCGCGGCAGCCTGGTGGGATACTCGTTTTTCGTTTATGAAGGCAGCAAAGGCGTGATTGGCGACCTGTTCGTTTCGCCGCGTCGGGCGGAGGCGCGCACCATCGAATTGCGACTGCTCGACCACGTGATCGAGACGCTGCAACAGTCTCCCGGGGTGCATCGCGTGGAGGCGCAGTTGCTGGCGCACCATACGGGCGAAGTCGCGACGCCGTTCGTTAGAAATGGATTTCAGCGCTTTCGCAGGCTGTTTCTGAGCCTGGACCTGGCATTCCGGGAGACTGCCACGACCGTGGGACCGCGGCCGTTGAAGGATATCGCGATACGGCGCTGGACGGAGGCGGACTATCAGCCCGCGGCCGGCATCATTACTGCCGCGTACCGGGCGCACATCGATTCGGAGATCAACGATCAGTACCGCACCAACGCCGGATCGTTGCGCTTCCTGAACAACATCGTGCGCTTTCCGGGATGCGGCGTGTTCGATGCGGAGGCGTCGTTTGTGGCGATTCATCAGCCGACGGATTCGCTGATTGGGCTGATCCTGTGTTCGCAGGTGCGCGACGATGTCGGCCATGTGACCCAGGTGTGCCTGCTTCCGGAATTCCATGGCGAGGGCATTGGTCAGGCCCTGATGGCGGCAACCAGCGACGCGCTGCGGCGTCGCAGATTCAACCTGATGACGCTGACCGTGACCGAGGCGAACCATCGCGCTGTGGATCTTTATCGCAAGCTGGGGTTCGAGGAAAAGCGGGTGTTCGACGCGTTTGTGTGGGAAGGGTAGAGAAACAGTAGTCAGCGGCCAGTAGCCAGTTGCCAGTCTAGAACTAACTCCAGTCCGCGGGAACACCCACTTCCATCTTCAGTTTTTGCCCTGAAACTGGCTACTGACTACTGGCAACTGGCCTTTAGTGCTTCAGCAGCCACATGGCCCAGGATGCTACGATCACTCCCCCGACAAAGAGCGCGAAGCAGTAGGCGCCGTAGCGCAGCATTTCGCGCGTGGTGTTGCGCTGGGTGATGCCAAACACCGTGGAGGCGCAGGCGGCGAAGACTACGGCAGCGGAGAAGTGCGAGAGTTCGAAGGTCATTGTTTCTTGCCAATCGCGATGTGATAGGCGTCGGCGGCGGAGACGATGTTGAGCAGTCCAGCGACGACGATGAACTTGGTGCCGTAGTCGGCCACGGCGCGCTGAATATTGCCCGCGCCCATGTCCATGGCGCGCGCGATGAAGTAGAGCAGTCCAGCGCCGATGTCGCCGACGAAGCCGAGGATGTCGAGCAAGTCGCCGGTGTTGAAGGGGTAGACTTTGCCCTGCATGCCGAGGCCGGCGAAGAACATGATGAAGACCGCCAGCATCAGCAGCAGGCCGCGAATCCAGCGACGCTGAATGAGATGGCCGAGGCCGGGAAGCAGCCATCCGGCGACGGGCGCGATGATTGCCATGGTGCTGGTCGCGCCTGTGCCGCTCTTCGCAGCACGCGCACCGGCAGTCGTTGTGTTCTGTACGTTCGCCATCAGATGAGCACCAGTTCAGTCTGGATGCGCCCAGTAACTTCGGCCTTGCCGTTGCGGATCATCATATCGATTTCGCTGCGCACGCCGAAGTCCGGCAGATAGACGCCGGGCTCGACCGAGAAGCAGGTGTTGGGCAGAATCAGCCGGTCGTCCTTGGTCTCGAGATTGTCGAGGTTGGCGCCATTACCGTGAATCTCCGAGGTAATGGAGTGCCCGGTGCGATGGAAAATTTGCGGGCCATATCCCTTGCTGACGATGTAGTCGTGCACCGCCTGATCGACTTCCCATCCGCAAATCTTCTTGCCCGCATCGAAGGCGTCTTTCACTTTCTTGATGCCCACATCGCGCGCGTCGCGCACGATCGTGAAAACTTCACGCTGCTTGTTGGTGGGATCGCCGATCACGCCCGTCCAGGTAATGTCGTAGAAGACCGAGTCGGGCTCATCGCATTTGGCCCAGATGTCGAGCAGGATGAAATCCCCCAGCTTGATCGGCGCTGAGGTCGCTGCCGACGGCTCGTAGTGCGGGTCTCCACTGTTGGCGTTCACGCTGACGTTGGGCGGGTCGCAAGTTATGAGGTTCTCACGGCGGAAGGCTTCCATGATCCACTGCTGGATTTCGAACTCGTGAGTGCCGCCGTTGCGGACGCGACGGCCGATTTCCTGAAAAGCGCCAGCGGTGATCTGGTCAACCTTGGTCTGGGCTCTGTAATGGCTCGCGATCTGCGCTTCGGTCAGCGTGGCTTCGAAACGCGCGACCAGATTGGCCGAGGTCTCGATTTCCTTGCCGAAGCTGCGGATCAACTCCAGCATGCCCGCGTCCACCAGTGAGATGTAGGGGATCTGGTTGTTGGGAGAATACTGCATGACCACCTTGCGGTAGGGCTTGACCATGGATTCGAGGTTGGCCCAAAGCTCCTCCCACGCCGAGTACTCGAGCTTGCGGCCGGGCAGCGAGTCGAGATGGTGGCTCTCGATGCGATGCACCAGCTTGACCGGCTCGCCGTCGGCGGGGATGAGGTAAAACCAGCGACGGCTGGTGAGGCGGTCGGAGGGCAGTCCCAGCACGCGGTAGGCGATGGGATCGCGATGATGATGGTCGTAAAAGAGCCAGCACTCGTGGTGGCCGTCGCGCAGGGCGGCCTGGATGTCGGGTAGGTTCATGCGGTTTCTATTGTAAATCAGCGGGGAATATTGCAGTGGGTGGGTTTGGTGCGCGACAGGCGAAAGCAAGTCAACCACGGATCTGCACGGATTCACACGGATTGTCTTTTCTTCTTCATGATCCGTGTTGATTGGTGGCGATCCGCGGTTGCAATGGCTTTGTTGTCCAGAACCCGCTCACGCGTGGCGGCTGGGAGTGTCTCGCAGGCGGTGCGCAGCACCAGGCGTGGGGTGCGATCGCGGACGGTCATCAAGTACGCGACGGTTTGCTTAGGGTTTGCTTTGGCGGCTTCGCGTAGCAGCCAGCCGAGGCCTTTCTGCACCATGTCGTCGTCGCTGGTCAGGAGCAACTCGGTGATGCGTTGAATGCGATCGAAGTTGTTGTGCTGGCGCGTGCTGTGAATCAGGCTGACGGCGGCTGCGCGCTGATGCCAGACGCTGTTCTCTTCTTTGCCCAGCGCGGGGGGTGAGTGAGGCAGCGGTCATCAGCTGCGATCATGGGGCCGATCAGGCAATGGACGAGTGCGTCGTGGTCGGCCCAGGTGCTCACGCGGTCGAGCCAGGTTTCGAAAAGCTTGAACTGGCTGCGGTCGAACTGGGCGGTCATGCCTTCGAGCAGCATCACGGCGAAGGCCTTTTCTTCCAGGATTTCGCCGCGGAAAAGCTGGTCGGCGACCAGAAGCAAATAGGGCAGCCCGAACTCGGCGAGGATAGCGCGGCGGAAGCGTTTGGCGACCTTGCGCAGTTCCGCCGTGTACCATCCGCGCGATTGGACTTCATGCTTGAAGAAACGCTGGACTTCCTCGGTGTGCGGAGCCGAGCCTCCGTTCTTCAAAACGGTGCGGATGTGGGCGGCGATGTAGGCAGGCGGTTTTGGAGACTTTGCCATAAGAGACGTAATTAGCGACAAGCGAGAAGCGTTTCTACTCCGTAAGGCCCATCGACCGACGCACGGTTACGATGTCTGGTCAACCGATGCCGGCATCACCAACTTGTCATACACCAACAGCAACCCGGCGGTGACTACCCCGATTGCGACGATGACCCACCACATGCCCGACGGCTCGTGCTTTACCTCGCCGAAGTGGTGCATCAGGAACCCTCCAAACGCGCCCCCAATGAGCGAGCCGATCCCCAGCGGCAGGAAAGCGAAGCCCATGTAGGTGCCCTGCTGTCCCTCCGGAGCCAACCGCGACACATAGTCGTAATACCGCGGAGACATCACGATTTCGCCCAGTGCGACGGCGATCAGCGTCAGCACTGCCCCCACTCCACTCGGCACCACGATCAGGAAGATCCATCCCAACGCGCTGATTAATGTCCCTGTCGTAATCGCCATCAAGGGCGCTACCTTCTGCATCAGCAGCGTGATCACCACCGTCAGCGCAATCACCACCACCGGACCGGTCATCAGCAGCAGCTCGGTATCGATCGTCGGGCTGATGTAGTTATGCACGTACAGCGGCAGCGTCAGGAACTCCTGCCAGTACACGATCCAGTAGCCAGTGAAAATCGTCAGGAACAGCATGAAGCGCGGGTTCGACAGCACGGTCAGGAAGTTTCTGCCGGCCTGTGCCATCGACGGAGTCTGCGCATCCCGATCGCGATTCGGCTCCTTGAAGAAGATCAGCACGCCCACGAACATCACGAACACGCTCAGCGCTGCTACCCGAAACACGTTCTCCACGCTCATCCGCTGGTGGACGTACGAGGCCACGTACGGTCCCGCCGCGCCGCCAATGTTCACCAGCGTGTAGTAAATGGAGTAACCGAAAGAGCGCACATCCTCCCGCGACGAGTGCGCTGTCGTGCCCACCACCGTAGGCTTCACCAGCGCCACGCCGAACGCCGGCAGCGCCAGCACCAGGGCCACCAGCACGCCCAGCGGTACGGCCTGTCGCACCGGCGCAAGCCAGGGGGATCCCAGCGATCCCAGCAGAAAATAGGCACACGAAAGGATCAGGTACGCCAACGCCAGCGCCTTGCGAAATCCCATCTTGTCGGCCAGCGTTCCGCCGAACACCGGCAGGAACCACACCAGTCCGCCGAAAAATCCGGTGAGCGTTCCGGTCTGCTGGGTGGGGAAGTTCAGCACCTCGTGCAGGTAGCGCGCCAGCGAGGCGAACACCGCGTAGTAAGAGAGCCGCTCGAACAGTTCGCTGATGTTGGCGACCCAGAACGGGCGCTCGAAGCCGGTACGAATGTCATCCCAACGTTGTGCAAAGCTCAATCGGTTCTCCCTTAGTATCGAAAAGCAGTGCCGCCGGCTGAAGCCGGCTCAACTTATTTAGGCGACGCTCTGACGCGGCGCTGAAGCGCCGCACTACCCTAGCCGAGGACGGCGCGCAGCTTGGCTTCGACCTGCGCGGCAGACAGTCCTGCGACACGAATCAACTTTTGGCGGCTAGATTCTCCGGCGGCTATCGTAACTGACGAACGCGCAACATTCAAAAACTCCGCGAAATATTCGATGCAGGCTTCGTTGGCGCGCCCTTCTACGGGAGGCGCGGTGAGCGCCAGTTTCAGCGCCTCGCCGACTACTCCGGTGATGGCGTTCTTACGAGCGCGAGGGTGCACCTTGACCTGAAAGGTCGCGCCCAGCGGAGTATCGCGGATGGGGATCATGGTTTGTCGCGGGTGCCGAAGATGGCAGTGCCGATGCGCACACAGGTGGAGCCTTCTTCAATGGCGATTTCGAAATCGTGCGACATCCCCATGGAGAGCATGTCGAGATTCACCGCTGGCAGATTGCGGGCAGCAATACGATCGCGCAACTCGCGCAGCTTGCGAAAGTAGGGACGAGCGCCCTCGGGATCTTCGGTGAACGGAGGGACGGTCATCAGGCCTCGGATGTGCAGGTGCGGCCAGCCGGGAGCTTGCGTCAGGATGGATTCAAGTTCGGGATGGTCGGGTGCGATGCCGCTCTTGGCCTTCTCGCCGCCAATGTTCATTTCGATAAGAACGTCGAGAGTCTTGCCAAGATTTTGCCCTGCGTCGTTTAGCCGCTGCGCGAGTTTGTCGGAGTCGATGGAATCGACAGCGTGAAATATCTCCGCGGCCTTGGCCGTCTTGTTCGATTGCAGGTGGCCGATCATGTGGAATTCGGCATCGTGGAGTTCGGCGAGAAGATGAAATTTGGCGGCGAACTCCTGCACGTGGTTTTCGCCAAACAGGCGCTGTCCCGCGTGGGAGGCCTCGATGATTTTCGGGGCAGGTTGAGTTTTGGACACCGCCATCAGGGCAACGTCGCCGGGATTGCGTCCGGCGCGGCGGGCGGCGCTGGCAACGCGTTCGCGAATGGCGGCGAGGTTGGAGGCGATGGTCATGGGTGAGTATATCTTTGGCGCCAACGTGCGCGGGTCGGTCCAATTCAGAGATTTGTCATTACGAGCCCGCAGCGGCGGGCGAGGAATTTGCTCTCTGCCCGTGCACCGAAAAGCAGATCCCCCGCGCCCGAAAGTCGGGCGCGAGGAATGACAATCTTCGGGAGGTGCCGGGCACTCTCTACTTCTCGCGTCTTGCGATTGCTCGTTTTCTACAGTTGCTCGAAGTTCACGATGCCCGACGGAATCCCATTACATAATCGCTGTCGGCGGAGCCGGTTCGTCGGGATGGCCCGCGTTTGCCAGCGGCACCCGCACCATCACGAATCCCAGAATCACCAGCACGATGAAGCCCGACACCACGCTGGGATGCGCGAAGATGACCGGCAGTGGCCACTGCTTGTACTTGAAGACAGCAATGACAATGCCCATGAGTGCCTCACCCGCAATGAATCCTGAGGCCGTCAGCACCCCCGCATTCTCGACGCGCGCTTTCTGCGCGTCGTTGAAGTCGCGGCGGTCGCGCATGCGGTCGGTGATCCAGCGAATCATGCCGCCGAGGAAGATAGCGAAAGTGGTTTCGAGCGGCAGGTACATGCCCACGGCGAAGAGCATAGGGCTCTTCACTTCGATCATGATCAGCGCGACGCCCATCAGGATGCCGACCACGATGAGCGGCCACGCCATTTCGCCGCCAACGATGCCGCGCGAGAGCATGGCCATCAGTCCGGCTTGCGGCGCCGACAATTGCCGGTCACCGAATCCGATGCCGCCGCCGTTAATGTTGGCCTGGTTCAACAGCATGAGGATCGGGAAGAGCGCGAAGCTGGCGACCGCCACGCCCATGAAATCACCGATCTGCATTTTGCTGGGAGTGCCGCCGAGGATGTGTCCCACTTTCAAGTCCTGCAGCATCTCGCCCGCGACTGCTGACGAAACGCAAACCACAGCCGCGACCCCGAGGACAGCGGCGACGCCGTGAATGCCGGAGACGCCGATGAGCACCATCAGCAGGGCCGCAATGATTAACGTTGCGAGGGTCAGTCCGGAGATTGGGTTGTTGGACGAGCCGATCAAGCCGACCAGGTTTCCCGAGACGGCGGCGAAGAAGAAGCCGACGGTGATCATGACGATCGCGGCCACGATGCCTGCAGTCCACGAGTCGGCGTAGCTGCGGTACAAAAAGATCATGCTGAGCAGAACGACGAGCAATCCGCCAAAAACGTACTTGGCGTTGATGTCGCGTTCGGTCCGTGCGGTACCAGCGTGCGCGGCGGCAGATTTCTTCAGATCAGAAACGGCGCGGGCCATGCCTGATCCCAGGCTCTTGCGCATGCGGAACAGCGTATAGCACGCGCCAACGAGCATTCCGCCGACGGCGATGGGTCGGACGATGAAACTCCAGACCGCTCCGGCCTGACCGGCCCAGAAAGCGGTGTCGGGAGTGGTGCCAGCAGGTACGAACTGGGCGACGAAAGTCGGTCCGCCGAGGAAGAGAATCAGCGGAACCAGCAGTCCCCAGGCGATTACGCCGCCCGCGAAGTTCAGCGAGGCCAGGCGCGGTCCGATGATGTAGCCGACACCAAGGTAGGCTGGGCTAATCGCGGGTGCGGAGACTGTAGTCACGGCGCCAGCGGAAAGTTTCGGAGCAGTCATCGAGCGGCCCATGCGCACGAAGCTGGTTCCCAGGTTGCCAACATTCACGATGAAATCTTTGCTGGCGTTGAAAAGATTGAACTGGCCGAGCAGGTACACCAGTCCGCCGAAGCCCATGTTGCCGAAAAGAATCTTCGCGGCGCGGCTGCCTTGCTGTCCGGCGATATGGATTTGCGAGGCGGCGACCGATTCCGGGAAGGGAAGTTCGGGATCTTCGACCATAACTCGGCGAAGCAGGGTGACGAAGAGAATGCCCAGCGTTCCACCAACCAGCATCAGGATCGACGATTTCCAGTACGCATGCTCGAAGTCGAACACCGGCCACGCGCCGGAGATCACGAACGCCGGAATGGTGAAGATCGCGCCGGCAGCGACGGACTCGCCAATCGATCCAACGGTTCGCGCGATGTTCTCTTCGAGGATCGAGCCTTTCATGAGCCGCAGAACCGCCATGCCAATCACGGCCGCAGGATAGGTTGCAGCGATGGTCATGCCAGCGCGAAGGCCAAGGTAAGCGTTGGCCGCACCCAGAATGACCGTCATGATCAGGCCGAGGAGAACGGCACGGAGAGTGAACTCCGGCATGGTGGTGTTTTCGGGAACGTAGGACCGGAACGTCTTGACCGGCGCCGAAGTGGTCGAACTCATATACAAAGACCTCGTCTGTAGCCCAAATAATTGTGACGGCGCAAGTTAGCATGCCGACAGCACTTGGTACAAGGGCAGGTTGAACGCGCACCCATTCTACCGCGACGAACGGGGATGCGTGGCGACCGAATGGAAGCCCCACCACACGGATGGAAGCAGTGAAAACTGATGAAATGCCGGTGAGACTCAAGAGAGGAACGTCTCACTACGTTGCACCTCGCGCACGAAGCCACTATACTGATGGCCTCGGTGCTTTCTCCCCAAGGGCGGAGGATGAGCGCGTACTGGGCCAGCAAGCACCATCGACTGGAGGTAGTCTTCAGCAGTCGTGCGACTCTAGATCGACAGCGACGAGTTGAGCGCGCCGAGCAGCGTAATTCCCTCGTCGCGCCAATGGTTACGGCAGTACGAAGTGTTTTTTCGGTTTTCTTCCCTTCCGATTGCAGACTCTGCGGTATCTCCCTTGTAAATATTTCTCGTCTTCCCGTATGCCGGGAGTGTCTGGATTCCATTCAGCCGATTCGCGTACCGCAGTGCATGCAGTGTGGCGAGCGCCTGCTGCCCGCGCAGTTGCTGATGGGCGACGGACACTGCCAGGGCTGCCGCGATTTCGAGCCGGAATTCGATCGCGCGGTTTCCTTCGGCGAGTATGCCGGGGCGCTGCGTGGTCTGATCCATCTGCTGAAATACGACAAGGTTTTACCGGCTGCACCCGTTCTGGGAGGCATGGTCGCCGAAGCGATTGGGCAACTCCAAGGCGGCGGTGAGGATTTCTGGCCTCTGATTGTTCCCGTCCCGTTACATGCCAGCAAGCGCGGGGAGCGTGGCTTCAACCAGGCGGAACTGATTATTCGTGCGGCCAGGAAGCGGCTGCCCGAACGGTTCGAAATTGCAGACGGACTTTTGAAACGCGAACGCCCGACACACTCGCAAGTTGGATTGACGCGCGAAGAGCGCGTGGCCAACATGCGCGGCGCGTTTCGCGTTACCGGCCCACAGCGCGTGAAAGGTAGGACGGTGATCGTCGTCGACGACGTAATGACGACGGGGACGACCGTTTCCGAGTGTGCCCGCGTGCTGAAGAAGGCCGGGACTGAGCGAGTTTGGGCAGCGACGGCGGCCCGCACCCTGAAGTTCGCGGTGCTGCCGCAGTCTGTCGAATACAGGGAAGAGGAGGCTCTCGAAGCAGTCGAGGTGGCTGCTTCGGTTTAGTGCGATATGTCCATGGCAGCTCAAAGCTCAGCGTCCCGCTACGGAAAATCACTGGCCGGCTGCATGCATGATGCGCGGGTGAATTCGGAGGAGCGTATGCACCGCTCGCCGATGCACGCTCCCGTGCTGGTGCTGAACGCATCGTATGAACCCATCAATGTGTGCGCTGCCCGGCGCGCCGTCATCCTGGTGTTGAAGGGCGTGGCGATGATGGAAGAGGAGAACGGGCAGCATCTGCATGCGGCACGCATCGCGATCAACGTGCCGTCGGTGATCCGGTTGCTGGAGTACCGCCGCATACCGCACCAGACGCGAGCGCTGTCGCGGAAGAACATTCTGCTGCGCGACCGTAATACCTGCCAATACTGCGGGAAGATTCTCGCCGCGGGTGAGTTGACGCTGGACCACGTCATTCCGCGTTCGCGCGGGGGCGCGTCCACATGGGAAAACCTGGTGGCGTGCTGCCACAACTGTAATCGCCGCAAGGGCAGCATGACGCCACACGAGGCCAACATGCGGCTCACGCGTGAACCGCGCGCCTTCAACCTGCACACCAGCCGCCACATCATGAGGTTGATGGGCCGCTCGGACACGAAGTGGCAGAAGTACTTGTATTACTGAGTTCGTTTCACCCCTAAGTGCAAACCGCGCGGATCCAACTCCGCGCGGCTTTTTTCTTTTTCTTTTCTGTCGGCAGATCCGGAATGCTGCTTCAGGGAATCCGAGCGCACCGAATCAGGTGCGAAGAAGGGAACCCAAAGGGGTGGCTCTTATCGCAACCTCAACAACAGGACGACTGCAAATACCAGGAGCACCGCCGCCCAAAACCACGGGTTGTACAAGATTAAGAGGAAAGCCCCTATACCAACGGCTTTCTGCCTGCCCTCAACCACAACGACGCGGATCGAGAACGCGAGATATGCCAGGAGCGTCAGTCCGACTCCCCAAGAAATCGTTCCCAGAATCGAACGCCTCTGCACCGTCGGTCCTTTCTTAATTTTCTGCCGAGGGTTTTGTTGCATACCGCTAGGGTGAAAGCGTCACTGCCCGCGAATCTAGGTCGCGCAAAACGAAGACCCGCAAGCGTTCGGCATATTTGTTCGAACGGAATTAGGGCTTCGGAGGCGGGTTTGCCGCCGGAGGCTGCCCGCTAGCCGGGGGCGTTGTGGCCGGCTTGTCCTTGGAGATCTCCTGCCCCTCGTACGTGATCTTCGATTGCGCACCAAACCGCTTGTAATCCGTGTACTTCACAATCTGCTTGATGTGAATGTCGCCGGTGGAGAAGTGCAGTGTGTCGTCGACCTTGGTATAGACGGGGAACCAGTACTTTCCATCCACCCGGTCACGCCAGGTGGTGAAGTTGGGGAAGAGGTTTTCCTGCCCGCCCCGCTTCTTGGTTCCGAGGTCGGGCACATTCTTACCGTAGGTCTTCACGATCTGGAAGTCCTGGTCATCGACCCAGATGCGTCCCTGGAAATAGCGCTTGTTCTTGTCAATCTGTTTCGGGGCGACGTCGAATACGTAAGTTCCGAGTTCGTCGATATGCTGCTTGCCGACATAGAGTATTTGGTATTCCGGGATCTCGTCGCTGGTTAACACGAAAGGCATGCGACGGCGGATATCGTCGTAGTCTTCCTTGGTCATCAGGATGCCCTGCAGCGTCGATCCAGGAGCGAACACCACATGCTCGACCCGGTTGCCCCGGTCGTCGAACAGCACGTCTTCGACTTCCTTGAACTCGCCGTTGACGGTGTCACCGTCGAGGGTCTGGACGGTGAGCGATTGGCGATAGGCGTACTGTTCCCGCGCCTGCTTGAACTCTTTTTCCTTGGCGGCGAACTTCTGGATGATCTCCTGCTCCGTGATGCCTTGCGGCGGCGAGGAGTCGAGTTGGCTTTCGCCACGCTGGGCGGCGGCGAAGGGAACAAGGTTCAGCGTTAGCAGGCTAAGTGCCAGGAAGTGCAGAGGCGATCTACGGGAACTCATCAAGGTACCTGTCATCATTCTATTGGATGAATGCCGGGGGCAGGAGATTCCCCAAACGCCTTGCTCGGCAACACAATGCAAACCCGCCAATTCCCCAGTTGTTGTCCGCCCTGCCGCAACCCGAAGCCTTGGTGTCAGGCCACGACTTCAAAGCCTGCCCCTGAGTGTCCATAGGCCTGCGGCCCACCCAAGGAGATGTAAATGGCATGTCACGGGAGACCGTAACCCGCACTCTCGCCGATTTTCGCAAACAGCATATTGCCGAGCTTCATGGTTCCACGCTGCGGATCCAAAACGCGCCTGCGCTGCGAGAGTTGGCCACCTAGGCCCGTAGGCCTGGGGAATCCAGCTCCTTCATGAGCAGATTCCGGAAGCTCGACCTCATAAACTACAGCAAAGCGCACAACCTGCGTGTCCGCGTTCACTGCTTCAGGTTGTGCTCGACGGCGACTGTGAAACTGCGACGCCGGGGAACGCTCAGCCGACTTCGGCGTAAACTGCGGACATGAACGCAATAGACTTTGAATGCCCAGTCTGTGGTGCTAAACCCGGAGAAAGGTGCCATACGCTCACCGGTAAAGCAAACCCCGTATCACATTCCAAGCGAAAACTCGTGGCTTTCGAAGCTGAGCACGCCCGCCAGGAGGTGAACCAGCCCGCTGTTCGGATCCTCAAGGAAGCGACGGACGGGAAGTGATGCAGCAGGCGATCCGCTCGTGGGGCCGGGAGTCGGGTTTCTGCGTTGGAGGCTGGCTGCCAGGATGTGCCAGCAGAATAACTCTTACCCCGGGTATCGTCCCGTGATGTAGCCTTCCAAGTGCTGGATCGTTTCTTCGTGTCCAGCAATGATCCACTTCACCAGATCGCCGATGGATACCACCCCCGTGACGGTCTCACCTTCCATCACCGGGAGATGGCGAATGTGACGGTTCGTCATGACGGCCATACACTCGTCTACCGTTTGTTGCCCGGTTACGAAGATTACCGGGCTGGTCATGATTTCCAGTACCTGAGTCTCCTTCGAGGAGTGTCCCTTGAGGACGACTTTGCGGGCGTAGTCACGCTCAGAGAGGATTCCGATCAGCTTCCCTGCGGACATGACCAGCAACGCGCCGACTCCCTTTTCGGCCATTTTCTCAATCGCTTCGTAGACTGTCTGCTCGGGAGTCACCGACAACACTGCCTGTTCAGTTTTCTGCGCCAGAAGAGATTCAACCGTGTCAGTAAGCTTCATTGTCCACCTTGTTGGACTGCAATATTACCACTCAAAGCGGAGCTCGGAGCGTCAGCGAGAACGGTTGAACCGACCATATACCCGGCCCCGACCCCGCAAGCGGGGATCCGCTCGCAGGGCGGGAAAGGCGGGGTGCGGCGTTGGAGAGAGGTAGCGAGCGAGTGCCAACGCCCGCGCCATATCCGGCACTCGGCCACGCTAGGTGAGACAATGGAAGCATCACTTACTACCAAGTTAAGTTCCTGACTGCAGGTGACCAACCTCGCCAGCCCAAGCGATTCCGCACCGAGGAACAAGCGAGACAGTACGCGAAAAGAATTCTCGGTATAACTGATGAAACCCGTCTAGCATCCAAAGCCATCACCGTTCCGGTGCACCGAATCGCTGCTGTTCAATGACATGCCCCTCCTGTAAGGGGTAACTGTCCAAAATATGGCAGCCGCAAAGGTCTTCCAACGCGTTTCAGATCCCTCCTGTGCAGTGGAGCTGCGGAATTTGCGGGCAGACGTTTTCTAGAGAGCAGCTGCGATTGCCGAAGTCGGAAGATCACGCTGGAACGCGCTGATTCCTGCCTCACTCAGATCAGGTCCAATTCGGGAATCCTCTTGCGTTTTTAACCTGCTTTGTGCGCAACAGTTCTTCGCGGGTGCTAGACTCTTGGTGTAGTTCCGAAAAAAGTCTTTCAAATAACTTCTATTTGGGGTAGGTCCCAGGGGTCCAAATATGCAAAGAACCGGGAAGTGTGCATTAGTTTTGGTTTTAGCCTGCATGGCAGTTTCTGCGCAGGCTTCCACAATTATCTTCAGCGACGGGTTCAACTTCGTGACCCCTCCCCCGAGCTACATAACGGTGGCCGGTGGCGGGACGATCGGCCCGTGGTCTGTCGGCGGCAACAGCGTGGACTGGATTGGCGGGTACTGGCAGCCAGCCGAAGGTAATGGCAGCATCGACATGTCAGGGGGTGGTCCTGGGTCGCTCAGCACGACGCTGAGCACGGTTGCCGGACAGAGCTATACGCTCAGTTTCTATATTGCGGGCAATCCGGATGGCGGCAATGTTATCAAGTCGCTCCAGGTTGCAGTGGGCAGCCTTAACCAGGTCTTTACCTTTGACACGACCGGCCACTCCGAGGCGTCAATGGGCTGGGTTCTGGAATCGGCCTCATTTGTCGCAGCGGGAAGCGATACTCTGACATTCACATCGCTCGATAACAATGCCTATGGCGCAGCTCTTGATGCCGTGAGTGTATCGTCCGTTCCCGAGCCTGGCACTCTAATGATGTTAGGCTCCGGTATTCTCGGACTCGCGGGCATGTGGCGTCGCAAAATCAACCTTTAGTTCGTTTGTGTTTTGTCTGAGACGCCGGGGCATTTGTCCCCGGCTTTCTTCTGCCCGCTCACCCCGCTTTATGCTTGATCGGTACGTCGTCAGTTCTTGCCAGCGCCGAGAGCAAACTGACGTTTGCTGCGGTAAATGGGTGAAGCTGATGCCCCTGTGGTGCGCTTGGCGGCGTCGCAGCTGCCGAGTGACACCCACCATGCCAAACAGGTATCGGGTGCAGCAGATGTCGGCACGGGTTGCGCAGTATGGGGTATGTGCCGTGCAAGGGCTAAGGGAACATCCGCCCACGGCGTTAGCAGGCGATCCGCTCGCGGGGCGGAGAAGGCGGGTTGCAGCCCCGGAGTGAGTTTCTGAGGACGTACTGAAGCGCCTGCCAGTCGCCAGTGCGGGCGTGCTGCCGCTCCAGACCGAGTGGTGGCGGGTAAATACTCCTAATGTTTTCGAGTTAGCAGCATATACTCTGCACTCGGTCCCCAACTCTCATTGACCCCTATACCCCACAATTTCAGCAGGTATTCAGGGACATAGTGCATGTTCGCGTTTCTGCGGCACCAGCTCCGCAGTTGAGGAGAGTCCTGGAATTCGCCGGGACGCAAACCGAGTTTCTCTACCTGCTGTTCAAACTCGGTAATCACGAAAGGAACAGAAACATTAGGCTTGCCCCAGTTAGGATTGCCGCGACTACTCATATGATTCTCCAGTCTCCTTGAAGTTTCCGCCAAAACATACCAACTGTTCGGAAGCTACGGCGGAAGCCTATGGACAGCATCCTGGGCAGCAGCCGCAATACTATAGCCACCCGTTCAGGAGGAGAATGAGATGCCTCTGTCAGGTAATTCGCGGCCTCTCTCTTTGGCCAGTTGCTCTCGCGTCGCCTTTGGATGTCGCAGGCCCTTGAAACAGAACTCGCATAACCCCATCTTGTAGACAGGCTCATTTGGTCGTCCACGTTCGGCGCAGGCTTCACAGACGCCAGCGGTGTTGGGATTTTCCGATGCGACATACATCAAGCTAGATTAGGCAGTCTGGACGACCAGTGTCTCCCACGATTCTGCTGAGATTTCCAAATATTGCCGAAAACTGCTGTGCCAATCGTTCCGAGCGTCGCGTCCCTCCACCCCGCAACCACCAGCGAAGCCGAGCGCCGATGGCAACGCCGCCACCGCACGCCGAGACGTAGAGTTGCGACGAAAAGCGCCACTCCCGGTTTCCAGTGACACCCAAGAAAGGAACACCCGCCCACGGCTTGAGCAGGCGATCCGTTCGGGGGGCGGGGAAGGCGGGTTGCGACGACCTGCCGACATGCCCGGGACAACCCGAGCGGCGCGTCAGGGCGCACTAAGTGCAAATCTTTGCGGTTCCGTGCAGTCAAACCGCCAGCTACCCTTTGACTAAGCAAGAGGCGAAGTCGCCACATCAATCAGGCTGTTCCTGAATCGGGACCGCTAACTGCCGTCTTGATGTCACTCTCCCGTTGGAACGCGTCCGCTGATGCCTTAATCTGCCTTGCCGCAACACTCTGGCATCGAACGTGCAATGTCGACTACAGAGCGCGAGTTTATCAAATGTCCGATCCGGGCAATGCGGGCCGAGTTATACCGGGCGAAGACATGCGTCCCACCTCGATTCGCACGATCAGCTTCGCGCACCGTCAGAATCCGGACGGCACCACTGACTCGATCTGCGAGAACTGTTTCTTGGTGGTGGCTCGGGTGTCTACGGAAGCTGATTTAGACTGCCTGGAACTCAGGCACGAGTGTCAGCCACTTGAGCGCCGCACGTATATACGAACGGTTCATCGGGTCTTCGGTTACCGGTCTTCCGCCGACATTAGTCTGCGGAAGTAATCGAGGGTAAATCTCATGATGTGTATGGGATGTAGAAATGACTATGCGCAACAATCGTCAACCGCAAGAGATACGCTTGATTTTTGCAGCGCAAACTGTGAGTTGACTGCGAAGTCTTCGGTTGGATGCGAGATCGAGCAAGTTGTGTGTAAAGAAGAACCTCTTGGTAACAGGGGATACGACCTGCGTGAAGCGCAGGCCGAACTACGGTCGAGTGTTAGTCGTGCTCGTGAAGAATCTGCTCTGTAGTTATCACCCCGCTAGCGCATGGCTCCGCAGAGCGGTCTGCCCGGGTCTCTTCCTGCGAAGTGAAGCGGGGGCATAATAGTTGGTACCCGGTCCTCGCTCGCCGACCACTACCTCTAAACCAGACCGTGTAATCGTATGCGTAGCGTCGCACTCCGGGCAAAGCCAATAGCAATAGTCGGACAGCCTCATGGAATCCGAGTAAACGAATGTCGGGGGAAGCAGGAAGAGTCTTCTCTTACTAAGATCGCGGAATTCGCGATTGCACGCGGGGTTGGAGCACCTGGCCACCACAGAGACCTCCTGATCGAAGCGAGAAACGATTCACGTGACCGAAGTGGCGAAAGAGAAATTCCACACCCGAGGTCGAAAGACCCGAGAACCGAGGCGCATCAGTGTGTCTCATTTCACCCCCACCAGCAGTGATTGTCAGTGATGTTCATCACTTCGCGAGCATGGTGTTGGTCGTATGGCGTGAACGGCGAGTGATGTCTTCCCGATGGGGCGCAGGGTCGGCAGGCATCCCGCTATCGTAGGTGTCTACGCACACAGTCCAGGAGCTGCGTCTGTCCGCCTGAGGCTCCGCCCACGCCGTAAGCAGGCGATCCGCTCGCGGGGCGGGGAAGGCGGGTTGCGGCGATGGAGGCAGCATCGTCAAAATCCGCTCGCGTAAGATCGGCGAACTAACGCTCCAGCCGATCGCCACGTCTCTAGCGCAGATCCTGCCTGCGCATGCACTCAAAAAAGACCTGTGCGATAGATCAGCCACCAACTTGCGACCAAAGCCACCAATGTTTCGACGATTCCCCAGCCAATCGGAAGCCAAAATGCGCCAAAGCTGAGGATCGTGAACAGAACCCAAAACGATTTCGTCTGGGTGCTCACGACTCTACAGCGCCTTAGCTCCAGCTTTTTTCGCCGCAGCCCAACGGGCCTTTGCGAGCGCCGACAACTTCTTCCGCGCTGCCGGGCTCATCGGCTTTCGGGCGGTGACTTTCTTCGCTGGCGCTGAGGCCTTCTTTGGCGCGGACGTGCCCTTCTGCTTTGCCCATCGTGCCTTCTGAGCAGCCGAAATCCTGGCGCGTGCGGACGCACTCATAGTGCGTTTGCCCATTGAGGACTTCGGGGGTCGGCCAAGGCGGGGGCTTGACCCTTCCAGGGCAGCGATAGCTTGATTGATTCGATTAAGTTCGGCTGTAAGGGCAGAAACTATCTGCTTGATGTCCATGCGAACGAGTGTAGCAGGGCGACCTTTTGGCCTGCGAAGCCGGCAATCGACGGTCGTGGTAAATTGCGGAGCCCAGGGAATGGCCGATGAGGTGGGTGGCTGCGTGCCGGGCGGGGGCTCGCCGGATAGAGTAATCGATGGCGATGTCACGACACCTATCCGAACCGGGGAGGGACTGGCCTCACGAAGAATGCATCTTCACTCCCGGTTTGGGAAGTAGCATCAATTTCCTCCGCGCATTCATGGCTCCGGGTCGTCCAAATGGGAATACACTGATCTCGTGTCGCGGGCGTAATGAGAAAGCCACGCTCGGCTGTCATCCTTTTCGCGCTCCTGGTTTTGAGCCTCACTCTGGCTGTGCCCGCAGAAGATGCGCTGGAAACCACCTACGACGAGTCAGAGACTCAGCCGTACGCGGCTATACCCCTGTTTTCAATCCGCCTACTGCCAGCGCCTGCCTGCACCCCTCAAGCGGTTCTGAGACGTCTACGCTGCCATTTTGGAGCGTCATCTGGGTTGGCCTTTACACGCGTCACCGGCACAGATCGTCTTCGATTCGCTGAGGCAGGAGTTTCACTAGCTTTGCTCTGTACCCTTCTTAGTTAGCGACAGCGGCCTCCACAATCGAGTGTTTCTCACTCACACCGACCGAAGGCCCCTTCTCCTATTCGGGACCAAGGGATCAAACAGGCTCGCGTCAGCGTGTTGCACTCAGACGTTGAGCTGGAAAGCATTGGAGGAGAAATATGACCTACCCAGCAAGATCCAGAGTTTTGGCGGCGTTGTTCGTTGCTGCGCTGGCGGCCTTAGCGGTGCCCCAGGCCCAGGCGGCGGATGTCAATGTTAACTGCAATGCGAAGGGCTCCATACAAGCCGCGCTGGCTTCGCTAAGTCTATATGGGCCCAACACCATAACCATCCACGGCACATGCACGGAATATGTCGATATCCAACAATTTGACCACCTCACCATCGTTGGAAAAAACAATGCCGCAATCGTTGCCCCATCGAACAGTACTTATACATTGAATATCCGCAGCTCCCGCGACGTGGTCTTGCGCAACCTGACGGTGCGCGGACAAAACGGAGCCGCGTATTTTGAAGGTTGCAAGGACTGCGGTGTTTACAACAGCACCATCGAGGGCACGATCCTCGTTGGCAGCATGAGTAAGCTGGTGATCTTTAAGAGTGTGCTTCACGCCAACGGCAACTGGGCAGCATTCGGCATTTTCGATAACAGCGTGGCCTTCATCAACGATTGCATGATTGAGCCCGGCACTTCTCCATCATGGGTTGGGTTGCACGTTGGCAAGGGGGCTGTAGTGACCATGGGTGGCAGCACAATTCGAGGGTTCGAGGAGGGAATTAACGTCGTTCATGGTTACCTCGACTTGAGTGCTGGTTACGCGTCCAGCCTCCCCGGCAGCAATCCGGATCAAACCGTGGTGATCGAGGATAGCTGGTTGTGGGCGATCGCCGTCGGTGACACCGGAACGGCAAATCTCGGCAAAATTGTACGCCTGCGCAACAACGGTGCGATTTGGTGGGGAGGAGGTATCTCGGCAGCAGGGAACTCGACGGTGAACCTGGCTGACGGAGTGGAGATCTCGAACAGCGGCACCGACGGCCTGCAATTATCGTGGGGTTCGCACGCGAGTATCTCGGCGGCCCGGATTACCAATAGCGGAATGAACTGTTGCGGAAATGGTATCTCATTGTCGGACAACTCGACGGCAGTTGTGGGTCCCGGTAATCCAACGGCTCCAACGGTGATCTCGGGCAGCGCCGGGCAGGACATTCTTTGTGATGATTCCGCCCGTTTCGGCGGTGTGGCCAACGTATCGGCCACCAAGATAACCTGCCAGCACATAAAGTAAGACTGGGCGCACTGGGCCCAGTTCGCCACCCTTCGCAGAACGTCTTCTTGCGCGAGGGTGAACACTAGCAGGGCGGAGCTGCGCCCACCCTGCCTCAGAACGCCTTGAACCGCAAATGGAAATGACTGCAATTGAGTTTCAAGCCGCCCGATGTCTGGGCGGCTCTTCTTCTGCGTCGGGCGGAAGGTTGGAGCGCGATAGCTGTTGATATCAGGCGTAGCTGTTGAAAAAGTTACTGAGTTGTTGCTTGCGAGGGCGATAGAAGCAGCGTTATAAGCAAACGAGAGTTCGTGATGCTGTGCGTGATCGCCATTCTCGGAGGCTTCTGCTGCATGATGGGACAACACGCCCGCTCGGAGTCGCTGTTTTACTACTTTCGTATTGAAGATCAGGTCCCCGAAGACCATCTGTTGCGCCTCATTGATCGCCACGTGAGTTTCGACTTTGTCCAGGAAAAGCTGCGCGACTCCTACAGCGACACGGGGCGACCCTCGATTGATCCTGAAGTGCTGCTGCGGATTCTGCTGCTGGGATATTTGTACGGCATCAGCAGCGAGCGGAAGCTGGTGGAAGAACTGCGCATGCACTTGGCTTGGCGCTGGTTCACCGGCTTGGGTTTCGACCAGGAGATACCCCATCACTCGACGTTTTCCAAGAACCGGCATGGCCGCCTTCAGGAGTCGAATCTGTTTCAAGAGTTGTTCGAGCGCATCTGCCGGAAGAAAACAGCTACGTCTGCCCGGAAGGTAAACCACTGAAGTACGTGGGCATCAACAAGCTGAACCGCACACACCTTTACCACTCCACCCTGAAGCGCTGTCGGGGCTGTTCGCAGAAGGTGCAATGCACGCGAGGAAAATATCGCGTCCTCGCCATCCACACGTGCGGGACTGCACGACAACGCGCCTACGAGGTAGCGAAAACACCTGCTTTAGCTCGGTCCCGGCATCAGCGACGGAAAGTCGAAGCGCTCTTTGCCGAACTGAAGAACCAGATCGGGTTGCGTCGTCTGCGCCTACGCAGAATGCGGTTCGGACGCGAACAGTTCTACCTGGCGGCGGCGGTACAGAACCTCAAACGCCTGGTGCGGTTCCTTACCTTAAAGCCGCAACCGGCGACCGCTGCGATCTAAGAGCCAAGTAAGAAAAGAAGGCCCGAGAACGAAAAGACCTGGGAGCGCTAGACCGACTGGTTCGGATCGAGTTTTTCAACAGCTACAGGCCCTATCACAAGTAATCCACAACCGGCCGCCCGGCCATCGCGCCAATTCTCCGTGTCCTCCGCGCTGAAATCCCGATTCCTCTGTGTCTCTGTGCCTCTGTGGTGAATACCTGCGTCGGTTGCTCCGTGCTCTCCGTGGTGAAATTCCCACTACCCTATATCTCCGTGATTTAGACTGGAGAGTTTGTGCGGACTTCCCGGCCCTCACTGCCTGCCCTGAGCGAAGTCGAAGGGTGCCGGCCCCGCCACGGAGGCGTCATGTTACGTCGCATTCTTTTCTTCCTGCTGGTCTTCTCTCTGTTCGGTTCAGCGCAAACCAAGCATTCCTTCACCTTCGAAGACATGATGCAGCTCAAGCGGGTTGGCGAGCCCACGGTCTCTCCCGACAGCAAATGGGTGGGCTTCAGTGCCGTCGATGTGAACCTGGAGGCGAACACCAAGACATCCCACTTGTGGATCGTCCCCACTGCTGGCGGCGATGCCAAGCGCCTGACGCCCACTTCCGGTTCCGGCGAAGACCGCATTCGCTTCTCGCCCGACGGCAAGCGCGTGATCTTCGAGTCCGACCGCGGCGGTGGCACACAGATCTGGGTGCAGGACTTCGACACGGCGAGTGGTTCGCTCACGGGTGAGCCGAAGAAGGTCACCACAATTTCTACCGAGGCTTCGGGTGGAACGTGGTCCCCGGATGGAAAGAGCGTCTTGTTTGTTTCCTCGGTCTTCCCCGACTGCAAAGACGATGCTTGCAACAAGCAGCACGATGACGAGCAAGCCAAGTCGAAGGTGAAGGCCCGGACCTACGACCGCCTGATGTTTCGCCACTGGTCGCATTATTGGGACGGTAAGCGCAGCCACCTGTTCATCGTTTCGATTGACGGCGGAGTAGGACGCGATCTGACACCGGGCGCTTACGATGTGCCGCCGTTCAGCCTGGGAGGACAGGACCAGTACGCCTTCTCGCCCGACGGGAAAGAAGTCGCATACACCTGCAACACCGACGAAGCCGAAGCCAACAGCACCAACAGCGATGTATTCGTCGTGCCGAGCGGCGGAGGAACCGCAAAGAGAATCACGACTAATCCGGGAAGCGACGGCACGCCGATTTATTCGCCCGATGGCAAGTACATTGCCTATCGCTCGCAGCTTCGCGGAGGCTACGAGAGCGACCGCTTCCGCCTGATGCTCTATGAGCGGGCAACGGGGAAAATCACCGACCTTACACCGAACTTCGATCGCTGGGTGGATTCGATCGCATGGTCCCCGGATTCCAAGACCATTTACCTGACGGCCGGCAACGAAGGAGAGAACCCGATCTACGCGCTCAAGATTGACCAGCCGAATCCCTGGCCGCAGGAATTGGTCGATGGCTACAACGACAGTCCGACGTTGACACCAGATGGCAAGGCAGTGGTGTTCGACACCATGTCAATCTCGGCGCCGAATGAAATCTACGCCGCCCCACTGCTCTTCGCGCAGTGCCGGATGGCGGCTCCGCCGGATTCGTATTCCGTACCCGACTGCCTGCTGTCCAAGGCCAAGCCACTGACCCACATGAGCGACGAAATTCTGTCGAAGGTCGCCATGCAGCCGATGGAGTCGTTCTGGTTCACCGGCGCGGCCAAGGAGAAAGTGCAGGGATTCCTGCTGCGGCCGCCGAATTTCGACAACAAGAAAAAGTATCCGGTGAAGTATCTGATTCACGGAGGTCCGCAAGGCGCGTGGGGCGATGACTGGTCGTACCGCTGGAATCCGGAGTTGTTCGCCGCCAACGGATACGTGGTCATCATGGTGAACTTCCATGGCTCGACCGGCTACGGACAGAAATTCATTGATGCCATCAACGGCAACTGGGGTGGCGCTCCCTTCGA
>DATBZX010000377.1:0-38242 GCA_036512955.1 Terriglobales bacterium | reverse complement strand
TAGCCTGAAATGCGCTTTTAGCGCCCGGCCCCGCGTGCGCCAGACATTAGGCCTCGATTTCGCCCGGCTCCACTTGGTCGACGTAGCACCATATCCACGCCTCTCCCGGCTCAATGGAGCGTATCAGGGGATGGTGAACGTGCTGGAAATGCTTCGTAGCGTGTTTGTTTTTGGATGAGTCGCAACACCCAACGTTTCCGCACGTCAGGCACATGCGCAAGTGGACCCACGTATCACCAATTTTCACGCATTCTTCACAAACGTGTTTGGTGGGCTTGGTCACTTTGACCTGATCGAGATGAGTGCACGTCGGAGGCATATATTCTGTCCTTTAGGGTTCGCGCCTAACACTCGAGGTTCTTGCGGTCCCAGTTCCCCAGGATGGCCGCTGCTTCGTAGGTACTCTGAAGGAATTGCAGTAGCGATTCCGTGGGTGCCGGGGCCCGGCGCACATCGTCGTACATCAGCAGGAACTCGTGCAATTCAGGATGATAGAAAGCTGCCTCGGGTTGCACTTTGTAAGTAGCGAAGCCAGGCGGCTCGGGCGCGGCATAAGCATAGAATGCGGCTCCGTCAACGCCACCGCCTCCGGCCCAGAAGCCGGCGCTGCTTACCTCGCGCGAATACGCTTCAGCCGTTATGGAATCGGCACCTGGACGGGGTGGAGCAACGCGACCGCTGAAACGTGTCGCGGCAAGGTCAAAGCTTCCCCAGAAGAAGTGAACAGGACTGGCCTTGCCGATGAAACGCGAGCGAAACTCATTGAACACGGTATCGCTCCACACCAGGATCCTCCAAAAACGGTTTACGGCATCGGCGTCGTAGGAGGCGTGGGCTTGGTCTGTCGCAAACGGAATGGGGTTCGGAAATTCGTCAGGCACCGCGTGGATATGCACTGTGATTCCCAGTTCCCCAAGCTCCGCCATGAACTTTCTGTAGAACTCAGCCACAGACTGCGGTTCCAGCTTCAGTTCGCGGACCGCTCCGCGGCTGGTTTCGATCACCAGCTTGTGATCGATGAAGTCGAACCTTATCTCAAATGTTCCGTAGCCGTGAGGAATGGGAGAGGTTGTTAACCCACGCGAAGTGACATAGAGGGTGGTCCCCCACCAATGGTTGATTGGGGGACCCAGTGTCTTGCGAACTTTGCCCACGATCTGGGTCCACATGTGCAGCGTATCGTAAGTGGCCTGCCATGCTTTGAGCGGCAGTTCGGGCAGGTCCGTTGGAGGAGTTGAAGCTGCGTTGGTTCCCATCGCCTCCCTCACCGTTTCAGAGTTTCAGATAGTAGATGAGGGAGGGCGGAAAAGGCTGCGAGATTTCTTGGACTGCGACTTACGACATGTGCGGTGGATATCGGCCGTAGGGCACTGAGGTTCCCCCGTCGACTGAAAACGCACGCCCGCGATTTGTGCACCCGATGCCATTACCTCGCGGAGTCTTGCGCGGTTGGGACCAGATTGCTGTTCGGCTGCAGCCATCGTTCGCAGCGCCTGGTCGAGAGGCGTGCCTTTCGGCATGCGGAATATCCATGGGATGTTGGTGGAGGTCAGCGCATGGTCTGACGAAATAGCGATGACCGGCACAAAGGCCTTTACCCCGAACTGTTCGGCCAGATGGCTGGAATCGCGGTCGAGCGCAATGATCCCAACGACATTCTGGTCGAAGACCGCACGCACCAATTCACTGGAAGCCTTTCCCCATTGCACGTTAGAAGGAATGCCAATGACTGACCAGGACTTAGTTTCCGCATTCAGTTTGGCAATCGTCTGTACGATCTCTGGTGACCGCACTAGTTGGTCAGCATGGGGCCCGAAAACCGCAACACGCACCTCACCTGTAAGCGAATCTGCTCCAGATGGGCCGGAGAACGAAACGCCGTCCTCGCCAACGCGCGCATACGGCACAGTCGCGCCCTTGGGTGGCGTGCTCTCGGAAACCGGCTTGCCGGTCGACGCGGCGGGTTTCGTTTCCGACGGTTGCGCCTTGGGCTCCATCGTAGCCGGCCGATACTCGATTGTGCCGTTATGCACTCTCGCCAGATACATCGGCGCGATGTTCTTGCTATTGGTGTCGAAGACCATGTGCCCAGTCACGCCGTCGTACTCATACACCTGCGCCAGCGCGTCCATAATGCGGCCTTTGTTCAGGCCCGCCTCGCAAACTGAGCCCAGCAGAACGTTCATCGCGTCATAGGCCAGTGAGGCAAACTGCTCCGGCTTCTCGTGGTAAGTCGCCGCATAGTCGGCGTTGAATTTCTGCCAGCGCGGGTCGGTACGTGCTGCGTCATAGGGAAAGACCGCCTCAAATCCCTCAGCCACATCCCCCGCCTGCGCGATGAGATCGTCACCGATCGTGCGATAGCTGCCGAACACGCGCTGCTTCATGCCCAACGCTTGCATCTGCTTCAGGATCATCGCCGTCTGTTCCTGGTCGTTCCACAGCACGATGCCGTCGGCGCGCGAGGCTTGGATGGCCCTCAATTCGCGGGTGAAATCCGTGGTACCGGCAGGGTAGCGCTGCTCGATCACCACGGGATGACCCAGTCGCTGTGACGCGTCCTTGAACTTCGGAGAGCCAAATCGACCGTAGCGATTGTTGACGCGTAACAGTGCCACACGCTTCAGTTTCAGGTCGTCATAGATGTAACGCGCCAGCGTGTTCGCCTGCACACGGTCGTCCTGCAGGTCGGTGAAGTACCAGGGAATGTACGTCTCCGGAATAGTGGGATCGGTCGAGGCTGAATTAACGATCGGTATCTCCGCGCGCAACGCCACGCGAAGCAGGATGTGGGTTGACTCCGAACTAATCGAGCCAAAGATCGCCCAGTCCTTGTCGTCGTACACCATCTTTACGGTCTGGTTCGACGCAGAGCCCCAGATGTCCTGCGACGTTGGGCGGTTGTCTCCGTAGACTGCCTTTGCCTGCCAGTTGTCGTAGTCGTTACGCGGCATCAGCTTGAATGGCTTGCCGCAATAGCCTCCCCGCGCATTTGCCTGGTCCACGGCAAGCTGGGCCCCGTTCAACATGCGCTGGCCGAATACCTGGTCGGGGTTCTTGTCGATCGGCCCCAGAAATCCAATGCGAATCTCGGTCAGGTCTGTCAGATCTGGGTCAGGAAGGTCCCGCGCGGCTCCCGAATATACATTTGTCTGTATGTAGTTCAGGCTGTATGGCTCGGCGAATTTCGAATACGGCTGCAGGTCCTTTGGTTCGTTGGCGTAGGGCGCAATTGTGCGCTCCGGCCGCGGCTTGGGCGGATGGCTCCCACAGGTGCAAGGATTCTGGGCCTGTGAGGATGTGCTGCTCTGCGCCAGAAGCATTGTGGAGAGCAGAGTCGCAAGCACGACGGCTATTAGCCCCGTTCGCACCAAAGCGCGAGAAACCCGACATTCTGTATTCATATGCTTAACCTTGTGACCTTGCAGTCGCTGCGCCTATTCGCTAGCTCTGTACTTTCTTAAACATCGCGATGGCTTCAATCTCGATCAGAAGTTCCGGGCGGCACAGCTTGGCCTGGATGCCGGTCGATGCGGGTACCGGATTTAGTTGCTGTTCGTGGTAGAAAGCGGTGCGCTCTTCGTTGAATGCCGCATAGTCGCGGTCGATGTCGCGCATATAGCAAGTGGTACGAACGATGTCATGCCACGTAGCACCTTCGGCTTCGAGCAGCCCGGTGATGTTCTTGAATGTCCGACGGCACTGTGCGCGAAAATCGCCAACGTGCACGGTCTCGCCCTTGTCGTCGATGCTGGCGGTGCCGGAGATCAGCAGGATCACCAGGCCGTTCAGGTCGAGACGCATGCCGCGCACAAAAGAGCTGGGTTTGGCATAGTCATAGGCTTCGTTGAGTACTTCGAGGTTGGTGATCGGGCGTTTTTCGATTGCCGCCGTCGCCACTTCGGCTAAAAGCTCTTGAACATTCATGATATTTTCTCCTTGAAAATTGATCGTTCTACTTCTGTCGGATCCCGTGACTTAACCCCTTGGCTGTCGCCACCCAGATGTCGTCACCCTGAAAATCAACTGCGAGGATGTAATTGTGTGCCGGAGCCGTCTCTACTGCGATGGAGGTGATGGTCCCCGCTGCATCGCGCACGTACATCTCAGGCCTCCCAGTGTCGAGCGCCGGTCGGTACACTGCCCAGTTCACGCCGTCGTAGTAGGCCAGTCCCTTGTCGGTACAAAACCACGCACGCGTAGCGTCGAGGCCCTTGACCTGGTTGGTGAAGTTGGATGGCAGCCCGCTGTCCTTAACCAGGAAGTTATGCCAGTTCCGTCCGTCGTAGTGGCTGTCGCCGAAATAGGTCGCCACCCACAGGACATTGTCCACATAGCTCACCGACGTCGTGATCTTATGAATCAACCCCTGATCTTTGAACAGCACCAGTTCGTTCTCTCCGTCAGGGTCGGTGTAGTCTTTCCAGCGACCGGTTGCCATCGTGTACTCCAACACGCCACCGCCCCAAACCGCGTAATACACCTTGTCCGAGCCAGTGCTCACCGCGTACGCCCAGATTTCGCCCATCGGTGCATTGCGTTCGTTGAAGAGCGACCATTCACCGGTGTGAGTATTGAGACGGCTTGCGCCCGCGGCCGTCGCCGTCCAGACGTAGTCGCCTTGCACTCCAACGCCATATACAACGTCGTTCGAGAGCCCTGAGTTGAGCTGCGTGTAGGTGTCGATTCTTCCCGCGGAAATATGACTTAGGCCAGCCATCGTACCCACCCACAAATCGCCGGTACTCTTGTCCAGCGCCAGCGACAATACGGCGCGATGCGCTAACCCATCGGCTGGGGTGACTACCTTCCACTTGCCGCCTTCATACAACGCCAGCCCGTTCTCGGTGCCTGCCCAAACTCTGTCGCCATCCACCAGCACGGTGAATACGTGATTGTCAGGAAGTCCGTTGGCCGTGGTGTAGTTCTCGAATCGAAAGCGTGGCATATCTGGGGTGGCGGCGAATGCGGCAATCGCGATCAGGGCAAACAACGAGAGTGCTAAGGCCCGTTTCATAGTGTCCTCAAGTACTCGATCAAGTCGTTCAGCTCGTCTTTGGTCAAGTCGTTGGTGAAGCCGTGGGTGTCCTTGGGGTTGAAGATCGTCCAAATTTCTTCCATCGAACGCGCCGAACCGTCGTGGAGATAAGGGCCTGAATATGCAACGTTCGTGAGTTGAGGTACATCGAGAAGAGGAGAGCGGTCAGTCTTCTTTCCAGTGCCTACATCTGCGAGCTTCTGATTCGTGTACTTCAGCCCGCTGTGGCAGTAGGCGCATTGGTTGCTCTCGGGAATTGCCTTGCCGAACTTGTTGGCCTTGCGCTCAAAGATCGCCTTGCCGCGTTCCTGCGCAGGCGTTAGCTCTCCGGCTGGCAATCGATAGCGGTTCGGCCGCAAGGGAAGTGCCATGACGTACGTGACCAGGTCAGCGAGTTCGGCGCTGTTATAGCTTTGTGACCGATAGAAATATTTCTCGGTGCGCGGGCCGCACTCAGTTGCCATGTTGGGATTGCCGCCATTCCACTTGAACGGCTCTGTCCCCGACAGGTCTTCGATTGAGCGATTGTCGACAATGTCTACCCCGAAACCGTCGGGCTCGAGGTCCCATTGCAGGCCATCAAAGGTGGCATCGATGTGGCAATTAGCACAGCTGAATTGCCCCTGGAAGGCGAAGCGGGCGGTATAGAAAATGCGCTCGCCCCGCCGCAGGGACGTCATGTCCTGCTTCCCACCCAAGTCGATCGAGGACACGACAACGTCATTTCTGGTGTCGATTACGCTGATGCTGTCGTCAAGACGGTTGGCCACGTAGAGTCGCTGGCCGTCAGCCGAGAGCAACAGGCCTTTGGGATTACGTCCCACAGGAATTCTGGCGACCACGTAATTCGCCGAAGCGGAAAGGTCATTTGCAACAGACCCACTCGTTGCCTGCACATAGCTGAGCATCTTCGGGATGTCGATCACCGTGACCGCTTCGGAACCCGAGCTGCTCACATACAGCTTTGTCTTGTCAGGCGTGATCACGGCGGAAAAGGGCATGGCGAAGTAGCGCTCGAGTTCATCGATCGGAACCTGCACAATCCCCCCGACGTCGTCGCCGAAAATCGCAAGCGAATCGCCGAACGCCCAGCCGTGTTCAACGTGGGCCAGAGGCACGAGGTTCTTGGGACGAAGTTGCGGCGCTACGCCGAGCTTTCCGTCACTGGAAAATGCAATGTGAAAAACGCCGGCAACATTGTGAAGCTGTTTACGCTCGATGACTCTTTGTCGCTCCGTATCAATGACGGTAATTTCAGATTCTGGAGGAGTCCGGTGCAAGCCCGCTTGGGGATACACGTGTGTGCAATACAGGCGCTTTCCGTCAGGCGATAAGGCGAGGTAGCTCGCTCCGCGTCCGGCCAACAGGCGCTTAGTCTCCTGGCCGCTTTGCAGATCGATGACCGAGATATCGCTGCTGAGCCGGTTGGCGACGTACAACGTCCTGCCTTCGCGATCGGCGATCACGCTGTTGGGCTCGAATCCCGTAGGCAGCGTTTGCACGACCTTTAGAGATGTTGTGTCGATCACCGAGACGGTGTCGTCCCACGAGTTCGCTACAAATAACTGTTGGCCGTCGGGGGACAACGAAATGCCCCGGGGTATGTGTCCTGCCGAGACAACTTGTAGGACCTTTCCCGAAGTCGTATCGACAACCCGCACCTCGTCGCTGGCCTCGCACATTACGTACAGGCGGCGTCCGTCGGGTGAGAGGACCATTTCTCGCGGATTGAGGTATCGCGCTTCGTCAGTGTCGGGCTTTGCCTTGGCCGATAAAGTAAAAGCCAGAATTCCGAACGCGACGGTGACCGCCATGGCCGCCGCAAGTGCCGCGGACTTGTGGGGAACAGGGATGGAAGCCAGACTCACTTGGGCTCCTCCACTGTAAGGATTCGATCGACTGTAAGGTTCTCGAGCACCTGTTCGCGTCCGCTAGGCCACTTCACCGTCAGCTTGTCGACCTTGTTCGCCGTGCCTAATCCGAAATGCACCCGACCATCGTCTTGCGAGAGATACCCGGAGCTGGAAACCCGCTCTGCAATCCGCTTCTTCCCGCCTGCCAGGACTTCGAGATGTGCGCCTATGCCGTCGCGATTGCTCTTGGTGCCCTTCAGTTGGATGGTGATCCAGTGGCCCGTATTGCTGGAGACGTTATGGAACACCGTCGCAGGAGCGCCCAGGTTCACCAGGAACGCATCTATCTTGCCGTCATTGTCGTAATCGCCGAAGCATGCGCCGCGCGCCACCGTCTTTACGTCGAACACAGGGCCGGCCTGGCTGGAAACGTCGACAAACTTGCCATTACCGAGTCCGCGGAAGATCGAATGCTCTTCCGGAATCAGGTGGATCAGCCCCCCATGGAACGTCAAGATGTCGAGAGTGCCATCGTTCCCGAAGTCATAAATACCAGTGCCCCAGCTCACATATTGAGCGGTCACGGGCGAGATGCCGGATGCAGTGCCGATGTCGTCAAACTGCAGCTTCCCGTTGTTGTGCATCAGGCGGTTGTACTTCGAGTCGGTCACCCACAGATCGAGTCGGCCGTCGTTGTCGATGTCGGCGAACACTGGGCCCATGGCCGAGGTTGACTCGCCATTTTGTCCATACGCGACGCCGGCATCGACGGCGATCTCTTCAAACGTTCCGTCGTGCTTGTTGTGGAAGAGGAAGTTTTCCGTCTTGTCGTTCGCGACGTAAATATCGGGGTAGCCATCGCCATCAAAGTCGGCCGCCGTCACGCCCATGGTGCGGCCGGTGTATGCAGAGATCCCCGACTTCTCACTCACATCGGTAAACGTGCCGTTGCAATTGTTGTGGTACAGAACGTTGGTCTGGCCTTCGTAGTCGAGCGGGCCGGGATAGTTGTCTCCAGCATAGAAGTTGCGATACTTAGGATCAAATTTCACGTACCGGCCAACGAACAGGTCCACGCATCCGTCGCGATCGTAGTCGAGCCAGGTCGAGCTGATCGACCAACCATCGACCTTGATTCCGGCCTTGGCTGTAACATCTTCAAACGTACCGTCACCCTTGTTGTGGTACAGGATCGCGCGCCCATAGCCGGTCACGAAAAGGTCTTCGTGCCCGTCGTTGTCGTAGTCTGCTGCGATGGCTGCCATTCCATAAATGTTCGCGGCCACGCCGGCCTGGTCGGTTACATCCGTGAACTTGCCGTGCCCGTCGTTTCTGTAGAGATGGTTGTGTGGTGGATTCTCCGGCTGCTGCTTTAAGGGGAAAGGATGTACGCCAGCTTCCAGCGGCTTGCCACTGGTCACATAGAGATCGAGCAATCCATCGTTGTTGAAATCGAGCCAGACGCATCCTCCGCCGGTTCCCTCGAGCAGCGAGCCTAGCTTTTGGGCGCCGAAGCTGTGCGTGAAGTTGATGCCGGAAGCGGCCGTAGCGTCCTCGAATCGAATCGTGCTGGACTGTGGTGCCTGTCCCAGGACCGCGCAAGAAAGAGCGAAAATGCTGAATATCCGGGCCAGCACCTAGCGGCCTCCTTTGTGGGTTTGCGCAGTTGAGCCCGCCAGATCGACCGGGGCAGTAGATTTAATGAGCACCGCAGGAACTGCGTTCTCCGGTGCGCGCTCAGGGCCGGTGTGGCAGCCAACGCAGATTCGCTGTTCGCCTTTTCTCAACCAAAACCACCCTTGCTGTCGCTTCAGAGTGTTGCCGGAGGCGCCCACCAACTCGATCTGTAACGGTTGGTCGGCCGGTACTTTCAGGAAGAACGATCCGTCTGGCTCGACGTTCGAGCCACCCAGCAATTGGGGTTTGCCCGACTCGGCTTTGGTGTAAAGACGCATCGATTTAATGGAACCTTCTGCAAACTGATACTTCGACGTGTAGGTGTTCAGGCAGAGCAGATTCGCATAGTTCCATTCGTGCAATCCCGAGGGATGGAGCTTCGGAATGGGACGCGCTTCGACGAAAACCGGCTGCACAGCGCTGGCGCTCGCGTCTGCGAAGAAGGGCTCGAAAGTGCCTGTACTTGCATTCAAAAGCTGCAACGAAAATTGTGACTTGTCGTCCGGACGCCACGAAACCAGGTATTCACCTGCGGAAGTTTGCACCACGTCGCCCGCGAACTCTCCTGCGGGCGCGCCAACGTCTAACTGGTGTGCCAGCGCTGACGTGAATCGGCCGAGAACTTGTTCTTTCGCGAAGACAATGTCACCAGACGCCACCTGTTTGCCCGCTTGCCGATTGCTGCCGTGATCGCAACGGTACGATTCAACCCCGCTCCCGTCGGAATAAACGGTGTAAATCTCAGATGACGATCCACTTCCCAGCGGATACGAGGCTTCAAAGAGAATTCTGCCATCGCGTAGCACATCCGTTGCGAGTGCATTTGCCGGAGCATAGGTCAGTTGCAGGGACGGGCCGCCCGTTAACGGCGCAGTTTCAAGCCGGAAACGGTTGTGTATCTTTCGCGCATAGACCACGCGGTCACCCGGCAGGTAGAAGGGGCGAACGCAGTCAACGTTGCAAGTTGTGACCTGTTTAGCGTTGCCTCCTCTGATTGCAACCTCCCAAATCTGCCAGGGCGATCCAGCATCGCGTTTTGCTGAGAAGAGCAAACGATTGCCATCGAACGAAACAGACGGATCTGCGGTTGCTGCGAAGCCCGTAACGAGAGGATGAGAGGTTCCGGCGTGACGAACCATTACCCTAGCGCCGGCAGGGAAGCGTTCTCCCCCGTGCATCCACGCGCCAGCCAAATAGCTCGGCGTTGATGTGTAGGCTACTGGCGCTGAAAATCGGTGATCAGGGGACTGCGCCGACACCCGCATCCAAAATGCGCAGGCCGCCAGCGTCAGCGTAAGAAAAGCGATGGAACCGACCCGCACTAGTCGAATCCCCCTGCAGCTGCGTACAACCTGTCGGCATTGGATCGGAGGCTGAGATAGGGCTCGAGATCGAGCATCATGGAATCGAATTGCGCGAAGGTCAGCGACTGTTCACCGTCGCTGGCAGCCTTGTCCGGTTGCGGATGCACTTCAACAAGTAAGCCATCAGCACCAACCACCACACCAGCACGTGCCAGCACTGGAACCAGCGAGCGAACACCTGCAGCGTGGCTGGGATCAACAATCACCGGCAGGTGACAGACAGTCTTGAGCACCGGCACCGCGGCCACGTCAAAGGTATTTCGAGTGGCCGTCTCGAAGGTACGAATGCCGCGTTCGCACAGAATGACATCCCGATTTCCGCTTGCGACAATCAATTGGGCTGACCGCAGGAGGTCTTCCAGCGTGGCCGTCATGCCACGTTTCAAGAGCACGGGCCGGCCGCATGTGCCCAGGCGTTCGAGCAACGAGAAATTTTCCATGCTGCGCGCTCCCACCTGCATGATGTCGGCATATTCGGCCACGACTTCCACGTCGGTTTCCGACATCACTTCCGTAATGATCGCCAGTCCAGTCAGGTCCCGTGCTTTGCTTAGAATTTTCAGACCCTCCAAGCCCAAGCCTTGGAAGGAATAAGGTGACGACCGGGGCTTATACGCTCCGCCCCGCAAAATGCGCGCGCCTGCGCTGGCGACCGATTCGGCCGTATCGAGTACCTGGCGTTCGGATTCGACCGCGCAGGGACCCGCCATGACGACAAACTCATCACCACCGATGGCGATGTCGCCGACCTGCACAATGGTCCTCGGTCGCGCGATCGTCTTGGCGACCAGGTCAAAACATGAGAATTGCCCGTTCCAGTGAGGATTCACGTTGTCAGCAACCGTTTCATTCCGTGCCTGTACCCTAATCTTCGAGGCGCACCGTGGTCGGTGACGTATGTACATCATCACTGTGACGAGAGAACACGAATGAGAACTAGTATTTTTGAACTATTGATTTATGTTGCGCTATTTGAATCAATGGAAATAGGCTGTTGCGACGCTATCCTATCGCGCTTACGGCACACAATAATCTGCGTAGTGGCAGGGCTTCCACTTCGCAACCAGTGGCCTTTCCAACGATAGAAACAAACGTTTCAGTGAGGAGCGAAATGGGTGACGTTTGTCCCCACTCCGCTTCTAGGCGATCGGTTCGAGGTGCGCCGTGAAGTGGCGGAGGAAGGGAGCTTCGTAGGTGAGGCGCATACCCTTGACGTCCTGGCGACGATCCCATACTCGCAGGATCATCTCCACCACATAGTCAATGTGGCTCTGGGTATACACGCGGCGGGGAATTGCCAAGCGTACCAGGTCCATCTTGGCGGAAGCGGCGAACATCAACGTGCCAATCTCCACTGAACGGATTCCACCTTCCAGGTAAAGCTCGGCAGCTAATGCAACGCCGGGGAATTGATCCAGCGGGATTTGAGGCAGGAATGCTCTGGCGTCCAGGTAAATAGCATGGCCGCCCGGCGGCTCCACGATCGGGACACCTCGTTCCGAAAGATGGTTGCCGAGGTACGCAGTCGACGCAATGCGGTAATGTAGGTAGTCTTCTTCGAGAGCTTCCTGCACGCCTACCGCGATGGCTTCCAGATCGCGTCCCGCGAGACCACCGTAGGTGGGATAACCCTCGGTCAGTATCAGGAGATCCTTTTCCTGGCGCGCCAATACGTCGTCGTTGGTGCAGAGAAATCCGCCAATGTTCGCCATGCCATCTTTCTTGGCAGACATGGTGCAGCCATCGCCGAGGGCAAACATCTCCTGGGCGATCTGCTTGGGAGTCTTTGACTCGTATCCCTTTTCGCGCAGCTTGATGAAGTACGCGTTCTCGGCGAAGCGGCACGCATCGAAATACAGCGGAATGCCGTGCTCGTGGCACACTGCGCTGACAGCCCGTGTGTTCTCCATCGACACCGGTTGCCCGCCACCAGAGTTGTTCGTCACGGTCAGCATCACCAGAGGAATGCGCTCGCGTCCCACCCGAGCGATCAGGTCCTTTAGTCCCGCTACGTCCATGTTTCCCTTGAATGGCAGCCGGATGGAAGGTCGGCGGGCTTCCGGAATAGGCAGATCAACGGCCTCGGCCCCGACAAACTCGACGTTTGCCCGGGTCGTGTCGAAGTGGGTGTTGTTGGGTACAACGTCACCTTTCTTACAGGCGACGCTGAACAAGATGCGCTCCGCAGCCCGCCCCTGATGGGTGGGAATGACATTCTGATATCCAAAGATGTCCTGGATCGAATTGCGGAACCGGTCAAAACTCCTGCTACCGGCGTAACTCTCATCGCCTTCCATGATCGCGGCCCACTGGTGGGTTGACATTGCGCCTGTGCCGGAGTCGGTCAGCAGATCGATCAGAACGTCGTCTGCGGGCAGGAGGAACAAGTTGTAATGGGCGGCGCGCAGCAATTGTTCGCGCTGCTCCCGGGTGGTCCAGCGGATCGGTTCAACACTCTTAATGCGGAAAGGTTCGATGACGGTCTTGGTCAGCATGTCGGCTCCCGTGCGATTCTACTCAGACTGGCTGGGAACTTCCATCCCACGTAAGACCGGTTAGGAATTGCCGAATGAAACCTTCGTTGGAACTGGAACCTGAAGAAACGGCCTCAGTCTTTCCAGAGCGGACTTTACACTCACACCGTATTTGGCGCGCAGATCATCCGGCTTACCGTGTTCGATGAATTGATCCGGCCATCCAATACGAACCACGGGAGTGTTGATGCCTGCCGAACTCAACGACTCGAGCACGGTGCTGCCAAAGCCCCCCGCCAGTACGTGATCTTCCAATGTGAGGATAACGTCTACATGTCGCGCGTAGAACTCAAGCATCTGCGTGTCGATCGGTTTGGCGAATCGCGCGTTGATTACGGCGGAGGAAACGCCATCCCCTTCCAGTTTGCAGGCAATTTCCTGGGCCATCGGCACCAGGGCGCCAAGCGCGAAAATCGCGACGCGGTCATTCTCTCCATGCTGCAACAATTCGGCTTTACCAATAGGAATCGCCTTGGGCACGTCTTTCACTGGCGTCCCCGGACCAACTCCTCGGGGATAACGCACGGCAACGGGACCGCTGTATTGCAACGCGGTGTAGAGCATGTCGGCCAACTCGTCTTCGTCTTTGGGCGACATGTGAACGATGTTGGGTATGCCACGCAAATACGAAATATCGAACAACCCGTGGTGAGTCGGACCATCATCGCCCGACAGGCCTCCGCGGTCCATGCATAACACGACCGGCAGGTTCTGCAGGCAAACGTCGTGCACCACCTGGTCAAAGGCGCGCTGCAAAAACGTCGAGTAGATCGCGCAGAATGGCTTGAATCCCTTGGTCGCCAGTCCTGCAGCGAATAGGACGGCGTGCTCTTCCGCGATTCCTACGTCAAAGTACTTATCGGGGTGGTGGGTGCGGAAGCGGTCCAACGCAGTGCCATTGGGCATCGCTGCTGTGATCGCAATTACCTTGTTATCGCGGTTTGCCAGCTTTACCAGGGTATCGGCGAAGACTTCGGAATACGTTCGCTGGCCGAGGACTTTGGTTTCGCCAGTCTCGGGATCGTAGGGCCCAAGGCCGTGAAATTTCTTCTGCTTTTGAATCGCCGGTTCGAAGCCTTTGCCCTTTTGCGTCAGCACGTGCAACAAGATCGGACGTTCCTGGGTCTTGAGAAATTCAAAAGTCTTGATCAGCGTGGCAATGTCGTGGCCATCAATCGGGCCGTAGTATTTCAGTCCCAACTCTTCGAAGATGACGCTTGGCCACAGCATGCTTTTGGCCGCTTCCTCCGCCTTCCTCGCCAGACGTAGCGCCTTCTTTCCGCCCAGCCGTTCGACGAACTTGCCGGCGCGCTCATGCAGGAAGTCGTACTTGGGGTTGGTAACAATGCGGTTGAGATAACTTGCAATGGCGCCAACATTCTTATCGATCGACCACTCGTTATCGTTGAGGATGACAAGCAACCGTTTGGTCTGCAGGGCGATGTTATTCAGTGCTTCGTAGGTGATGCCGCAGGTAAACGCAGCATCGCCCGCCAGTGCCACCACGTGCTCATTTCCGCCGAGTTTGTCACGCGCTACCGCCATACCAAGTGCTGCCGATAAGGCGGTACCCGCATGCCCCGCACCAAAACAATCGTGGGGACTCTCGGTGCGCAACATGAAACCATTCAGTCCGCCTGCCGTTCGGATGGTTTCAAATTGCTGCCTCCGGCCAGTGAGCAGTTTGTGCACATAGGCCTGATGACTCACGTCAAACAGAAAGTGGTCCTCCGGGGTGTTAAAGACGTAGTGCATGGCAATGGTCAGTTCCACCACGCCAAGGTTGGGTCCGAGATGGCCGCCGGTGCGGGACAAAACGGTAATCAGTTCCTCGCGGATTTCCGATGCCAGTTGCTCAAGCTCAGGAAGAGAAAGGCGCTTTACATCCGCCGGCGAGTCGATCGTGTCAAGTATCCGCGCCATGGCATTGCCACCCATTGGGAAAACACACCACCCTCATTGTAGATGAGCAAAGAAGCACAAACCTGCAATACCGCTGCGGCTCATCATTAACTCCAACCCAAAGAGGGAAAGGAGTTGCGAGCAATCAGTAACACAGGTTGGGACGGCGTCTGCATGAATGTCCTTACGCAAACACCGTGCAGTGGCTCTACCCGAACCGATTTGCTTTATCCGAGCACAGCCACCGTCCAGGCGCACAAGGTCGTGTGCCTCCGACTCTGAATAAGGTGGAGATTCCGACGCAATGGCGCGACGCTCTGGTTCTCGGTACGCCGAGTCTATAAGTGCGACTGAGCTTCGGCAATTCTCAGAGTGCCGACACTGGAGGAACGGTCCGCCGGACCACGGCGCGATGAGTAAGGGAACACGTATTCATCGGCAAAAAACTAATCCATTTGACAATGTAAGCCCAACTCCTGGAGTAGAGTCGGGCGGTGGACATTATGCGCTCTTTTCCTAGAAGTTGAACATTACCTGCAGTTCGATCTTGCGCGGCGCTGACGACGATCCGTAGGGGCCACCAGCTATCGCGTTTGGCTGTCCGAAGATCGGCGAGCTCAAGTTTCCGACCAGTGGAGCGTAATTGATATTGTTGAAGATGTTGCGTGCGTTCACGCTGAACGTAAGGTTGTAACGGCGGTTGGTCGCATTTCCCAGGCCCATCGGGCCGCTCGAGGCCCCGCCGAATCCACCGCCCGGGCCACGTCCTCCACCCGGGCCATGCCCGCCCCCGCCCGTGCCGCCGCCACCACTCTTGGTTTCTGGTCCGAAGCCGATGGTCTTGCTGACCCTCAAGTTCAACGAAAACCTTCCCGGGCCCATTCCGTAATAAGGGGGAATCGCCGTCTGCCCCGGCTGTGGCGTTAGGTTAAACGTGCCCCACTTCGTTACGACGATGTTGGGTCCCGTCTGCCCCGGCGTGGCAAACGTCGGACGGTCATTGAAAATCGAATCCCCGTTGTAGTCCTGCCCCAGCGTGATGTTGAAGGGAATCCCCGAACTCATTACCAGGAACGGATTCACGCGGATTCCCCGGGGCAACGCAATGGTCCCGGCGACGAATGCCCGGTTCCGCACGTCGTAGCTCGTCGGCCCGTAGTTCTGCGCCAGGTCGTACTGGTTGTTCGGGAAGCTACTCGCTCCGGTGGTGTTCGCATCCACGTAGTTCAGCGTGTACCAGCCGAACAGCGATACCCTTGACCCGATCCTGACGTTCGCGTTTACGATGAGCTGGTTCTGCTCAAACTCTCCGTCCGCCTCGTACTGATACATGTTTCCCGCGCCACTCCCGAACGGCCGGATTCCGCTCGTCGGGTCCGTCGGGTCGTAAGTTCCGGGCAGCGGCGCGTTGATGTTCCGCGTCAGGAACTGATGCACGCCCTTCGAATTCAGGTACGAAACCGCGATGTTCGCGTTCTTTGTGATCTGCCGCTCTACGCTCACCGCCGTCTGCATGGTGTATGCCGCGCGCAGGTTGGGTGCCAGCTGGTACGACGTGGGAAACGTTTTGGCTGTATTCAGCAGCGGGCTGCCCTGCGGGGGCACGTACGGGTAGAAGTCGGGCTGGTCCACGATGAATTGCTGCTGCGTTGTCCCATTCAACCGGTCGGCCTGTCGAATGTACTGCTCGTCGAAGCGGTCGTAGAACATGCCCCATCCGGCGCGCAGCACCGTCTTCGGCGTCGGCCCCTTCCCCAGTCCCCATGCAAACGACACGCGCGGCGCCAGGTCTCCATTGTCATGGATGTCGTTCTGCGTCTCGAATCGCAGCCCATAGCTGATTGTGAAGTTCGGCTTCCATCGCCAATCGTCGGAGAAATATAGTCCCACGTCGTAATACGTGACCACGACCGCAGGCGTCCCGTAGGTGATGGCGAACTGCCCCGCGCCGCCGCCTGCCGCCCGGATTTGCGCGGGCGTCCACCCTGCCGCTATCCCTTGCTCGGTGATCTGGTATGCGTCCAGTGAGTTGAAGGTAAACGTACCGTTGAAGTTCGGGTTCGTATCGCTGGAATCGCGCTGTGCGCGGAGCCTCCCCCCGAACTTGAACATGTGTTTGCCCGCAAGCACGCTCGTGTAATTCTGTAGTTCAAAGTGGTCTTGCTTGTCGATGTTGTAACCCGCGCTGTTCCCGCCTCCTAAAAACGCGCCCTGCACGTTAAGTACCGGGTCCGTGTATGCCGGCGCCTGGTTGATGCGCTCGCCGAGGTACTGAAAGCGCAACTCGTTGACCACTTTCGCGCCAAACAACTGCGTGTCGCTCACCTGCACCGTTTGTTCCGTGGTGGTCAGGTTGTAGGCCTGGGTGGGCAGCGCAAACTGTCCCACGCCCTGGTCTTGCTGGCTGTTTTGCCACCACTGATACCGCACGCTCAGCGTATTGTTAGGCGTGAGTTGAAAATCCATGCGCGGGCTCACGTTGGTGCGCGTCTGCGGTATCGGCACCGACGTGTTATAGGGAACCTGGTTGAAGGTCGGGTCGAGCACGAACGCATTTACTACCGCATTGTCACCTATATTGCGCCGCTCGAAGTTGATGAAGAATGAAGTCTTCTTCCCAATCGGCCCCCCAAAGTTCGCGGAGTACTGCGTCGAGTCATACGCCGGATTGCTGGTCGCAAACGGACTCATCGAGTTGAAATAAGACGAATTGCCGAGCACTGAGAACTGCCCGTGATACAGGTCTGTCCCCGGTTTCGTGAACACTTCTATGCGTCCGTATCCCAGTTTGTCGTACTCTGCCGAAAACGGGTTCTGATTGATGCGGATCTCGCGAATCGAAGACTTCGGGGGGAGTTGCCCGCCGGTAAATCCGTCGATATAGATTTGGCCGCCGTTCGGACCGGCCGACGGACCCGCCAGCGCCTGCAGGTCCGACTCCAGTTCGTCCGGATCGTCCGACAGCGAATCAAGGTCCTTCCCGCTCAGCACCATTTGCGTTGCATTGTTCTCTGCCGAGGTGTCCAGCCCAATCGCCTGGTCCGAAACGTTAACGTTTTGCTGCTGCACCTCTATTGAAAGCGATATGTCCATCTTTTGCGATTGCCCGAGCGCAACGTCGATCCCATCGACCTCGTACAGCGCGAAACCCTTGGCCGTAACCTTGATCCCATACTTGCCGGGAGCCAGGCCCTTCACTTCGTAGGTCCCAGTTTGGCTGGTCGCGGTCCTGACGATATTTCCGTCGGGCCGAACAACCTGCACGTCCGCCTTGGTGACCGCAGCTCCCGAGGGATCCGTGACCTGACCGTGAAGCGCTCCTGCGGTAGCTTGCCCCCAAAGCTGACCACCCAGCAGCATGACGAACAGTGGACCAACATACGCGATCCGGACAAGTCTCCGGAACGTAAAACACTTCATGAATTCTCCTGCCTTATGAAAACTGATTCCTGCCGCGAATAACATCATTGCGCCGGCCCCTCGGCTGCGCCTCCGCTAAGGCTCCACGGCGAAAGCACCATGGCCTGTCCGCCGGCTGGCGCTGCGGTAAGGATCGGCTCCACGCCGCCAACCAGCGTGATCGCCGTTACCTCTGAATCCGTGCCTTGGGTTGAAACCAGGATCACTGCATCGCCCTTCTGAAAGTCACTGACCGTGACCGCAGGCAGGCGGCTTAGCATTTGCTGCAAGTCACCGCCTCCTCTTCCATTTCCACCACCATTACCATTACCGGAAGAGGCGCCACTCGGAGGTCCGCCTTCTGGACGTGCTGCGGCGGCGCTCGCCGGCGCTCCAGAAGCTGCAGGCTGTCCCGGAGGCGTCTGGCCTTTCAGACGCATCGCAATACGCTGCGCCATCATCAGCGGCAGCTTGCGCAACTGTGAATCCGTCGTCACCTTCACTATTACCGGCTTCTTGGTCAGCAAATCCATGACCGTGATCGAATTGTCGGCGGCGTTGGCTACCGTCACGGTTCCCGCAATGTTGCGGAATGATCCGCTAACGATTTCCTCCGCCGCGAACTCGGTGCCATCTTCATTATTCTTTTTGCCGCGTGCCCGCAGTTGGTCGCCGGAATGAATGTCTGCCAGCTTGCCCGGTTTCGCATCGTCGAATTTCACCGAGTTCTGCGCGTAAAGCCTGACCACCGTCTTCTTCGACGTTTGCACCAACACCTTCTTGCTGCCGGCGAGCGTGGTCACCGAAACTGTTACCGTCCCCGCCCCCGGGTCGACTGCGCTCACCAATCCGCCGATGCCGCGTTTTTGCCAATCCTCGCGTTCCTGCTGTTGCTTGGCCGCCACGTCCGATTGCTTCATTACGATGATCGTCGTTGCGGTCAACGATTTGGCATCATCCGAGGCCTTTCCGCGCGCCAGTATCCGGTCGCCCACTTGCAGGTCCTGCAGAGTGATGGCTGTCGCATTTTTCAAATCAGTTTGTCCTGGAGGAATCCGCAAAATGCGCGTCGTATCGGGAAGGGAAATGCTGACGTTCTTTCCATCGTCTGTCGTCAACGCAAGCGTGCTGCTACTGATTGACTTGATCTCGCCGACTGCCTTGGCTTGCGGACTCGCAGAAGGGGCCTGCTGCGGAAGTGCCTGCCCGATCAGGGTGAGCATAAACACTAGAGCGATACTGATTACTGCGTGATCGAACCCTGATCGCCGTACTGACTTAAACGATTCGTCAAACAAATCATCCACTCCGATTTTTCCCGGAATCAAAACATTAAGGTGGTTTGAGGCAACCATAAAGGCACTGATTCACTCGCCTCACCAAGTTGCTCGCGGCTGCGCTCTTCGGGGGAGGGCCGCCATTTCATCGAGTCTCCGCCGAGCGATCAATCCAACACTACAATTCAATTTTCTTATTGGAAGACAGGGCTCACTGTGTCGTTTTGTTACGAACGGTTAAGCGATGGTTAAGGATAATCATGTTCAGAGGATGCGTTAGATCATGCGGAACAGGCCCTACGGCCAACTCGTGGCCGTTCGGTGTTCTAACACTCGATCACATTCAACGCCAGTCCCGCTAGGGAAGTCTCCTTGTACCGCGATTGCATGTCGAGGCCCGTCTGATACATCGTCGCGATCACCTGGTCGAGCGATACTTTGTGTTCATCCATCTCACGCATAGCGATGCGGCTTGCGTTGATCGCTTTCACCGATCCCATGGCGTTACGCTCGATACAGGGAATCTGTACTAATCCACCGATCGGATCGCACGTCATACCCAGGTTATGTTCCATGCCGATTTCGGCGGCATACTCCACCTGCCGGTTCGAGCCGCCTTGCGCTGCCACCAGTCCGCCTGCTGCCATCGAGCACGCGACGCCGACTTCGCCTTGACACCCCACTTCTGCGCCCGAGATCGAAGCGTTTTCCTTATAGAGGATGCCAATCGCACCGGCCGTCAGGAAATAGCGAAACAGTCCCTCGTCCGACGCACCTTCGACAAACCTCTGGTAGTAATGCGCCACCGCCGGAATAATTCCTGCCGCTCCGTTGGTTGGAGCGGTGACCACTTGTCCACCAGCCGCGTTTTCTTCATTCACCGCCATGGCATAGACGTTGACCCAATCCATCGGCGCTAGCGGGTCAGATCCGCCCTGTTCCTTTAGCTTTCGCGACAGTCGCGGTGCCCGTCGTCGTACGTTCAATCCGCCCGGCAGGATGCCTTCTGTCACCAATCCCCGATTTACACAGGCCTGCATGACTTCCCAGATGCGCTTGAGCTCGCTGCGTACCTGTGTCTCCGTGCGCCAAGTTTTTTCGTTCTCCAGCACAATCTGCCAGATCGAGATCTTCTGTCGATCGCCAATTTCCAGCAACTGATCGGCGCTCGAGAACGGGAAGGGAGGTGACTTCAGTTCTGAATGCCCCGCATCTTCTCCTTCCCGCGCTATAAAGCCGCCCCCGACTGAATAGAAGACCGCCGAATACAATTCGCTGCCACCCTGATCGAACGCCGTGAAGCGCATGCCGTTGGAGTGACCGGGTAAAATTTGGGTCTTTAGGAACAGCAGGTCTTTTTCTTCGTGGAAGGGAATCTCCACGGAGTCCAGTAGTCGCAAATCGTGCTGCGCGCGGATTCTTCCGACTTTTTCGGCAACGCTTGCCGGATCAACCCTCTCCGGTTCCTCGCCCGACAAGCCGAGAAGGACCGCCCGGTCCGTGGCATGGCCTTGTCCCGTCAGGGCAAGCGATCCGAACAGTTCAACCTGTACCCGAGACGTGCGCCCGAGTAGTTCGCGGTCCTGCAGATCGAGACCAAAGCGGCGTGCGGCGCGCATTGGCCCTACGGTATGCGAACTCGACGGCCCGATCCCAATTTTGAAAATCTCAAAAATGCTGGTTTTCAAGCGTTTCCTTCGGCAGCACTCGCCCGCGCTTTGCCACCTACGAGATTCTATTCCATCCCGAACCAAGCGGCGCGGTTGGCGCACACGGTGACTTGGCAGAGGGTGTTGGGTACCCCCCTCCCCCTCCCCTACTAGCGCAAGATATTGAAAATACGAGGCTAGAAAAAACGACGCGCGCAAAGTATTGAGCGCAAAGGAGATTAGGGTAAAATATTCAAAACAAGCGAGTTAGACGCGTGGTGCGGAAGAGTCGCCGTTTAGAATCAGCGGATTAGCGGCGCTTCGCCCGTAAAATATTCAACCCTTTGGGGTTAGCTTCGATTTGTCAAAGAACTGATGCCTCCGTCCGAATAGCTGAGACAAAAACATCCTGTGTCCTCCCAGGGATGGGAGGCGGACGCCTAAAACATCATGGCGCGGTGGTAGGGGCCAGGGCAAGAAAGAATCGCTCTATCACTGTGACGAAGGTAACCAGAGGTTTCCCGCTTTGGGAATTGCCGAGTGGAATTCACCACAGACACACAGAGGCACGGAGAAGATTAGGGAGTGTCCCACTTTTGCCAACGGCTTGCGATTGTCGGCCACCCGCGGGAGTTTTTTTGTGCCAAATGCCCTGAGTTTCTAGGGCTTCGCTTGCTGTTCCGGACTGGCTAACGCCTGCATAACGTTGTACAGAAACCGACCGCAACAGTCGCGACATCCGAAAGTGCCGTTGTTTCTCTGACCCAGATCTCACCCAAGGAAATCCGTAAGCGCTTCCTCCGGATTGCGGCCTACAACTAAACCATTAGTTACCTTTTTCGCCCTCGTCCGTCCAAGCTTCCGTGACCGACAATCCTGGGAGTCCCGACTAATGCCTCCGAAACGATCTGCGACCCTGACGGAAGCCGAGCTGCGACTGATGGAAGTGCTGTGGCAGCGCGGGCCTTCGACCGTGCAGCAGGTGCTGGACGGCCTCCCGGGCGACAAGCTGCTGGCTTACAACTCCGTCCTCACCACCATTCGTATCCTGGAAAAGAAGGGTTACGTCGCCCATGCCAAGGACGGCCGCGCTTATGTGTATGCGCCGCTGATCGAGCGCTCCCAGGCGACGCGCTCCGAAGTCCGCCATCTGGTGCAGCGCCTGTTCCAGAACTCGCATGAACTGCTGGTTCTTAACATTCTGGAAGACTCAGGGCTGAAAGAGGACGAGTTGCAACGCTTAAAGCAATACTTGAAGGAGCGGGAAGAGCAATGAACCTGCATGCTGTAACTCGCTTCGCCGGCGACGGCATAATGAACAGCTTCCTTGCCGGGATGGTTATTGCACTACTCGCATGGGCGGTTACGCGCGTGGTTTGGCGGCATGGCTCGGGTACGCGCTTCGCGGTATGGTTTCTTGGGCTTGTTGCGATCGCCCTGCTCCCAGTGGTTGGCCATTTCGCTGCGGGGCCGGGCAATGGAGTATCCGCCGCACCGACCAGCGCGCTCACCCTGCCGGCGTGGTTCGCATCTTTCTTGTCCGTCGCCTGGATCGCCGGCGCCAGCCTTGGACTCTTGCACGTTGCGCACGGCCTCTACCGTTTACAGCGCTTGCGGGCTACGTGTTCTCCGATTGACCTGCCTGCCATCGAGCCAAGTCTGCGGAACCTGCTCGCCGATGCCGAGAAACATCGCCGCGTGACGCTTTGTAGCTCTGACGCGATCCGCGTTCCGGCGGCGATCGGATACTTCCGCCCCATGGTGGTCTTCCCGTCGTGGGCGCTCGCCGAGATTGCTCCTGCCGAACTCAACGCGATCCTGTTGCACGAACTCGCCCACCTGCGCCGTTGGGACGACTGGACCAACCTGGCGCAGAAACTGGTGAAAGCGGTTTTCTTCTTTCATCCCGCGGTGTGGTACATCGAGTCGCGCCTCACGTTGGAGCGCGAGATAGCGTGCGACGATGCCGTGCTGGCGGCCAGCTTCAGCCCTCGCGCCTATGCGGAATCGCTGGTCAGCCTCGCCGAGAAGAGTTTCCTTCGTCGCGGAATTCAGTTGGCCCAGGCTGCCGTGGGTCATGTGCAGCAATTGAAACTGCGCCTCGCCGAAATCCTGCGCAAAGACCGTAGCGGCGATGGACGGGAAAGCGCCCGCATCGGAAAGCCCGCGGTCGCCCTCATGTCGCTGGCCGCAATCGTGTCTGCGTTTGGCGTTTGCCGCGCGCCGCGACTGGTCGCGTTCTCCAACGATGCACCGCAGATGGCCTCGGCCTCAACCGGCTCACGGGCAATTTCTTCGGTGGTTGACGTTCACCTTGAGCCGGCGAACCTGAACTACACCGATCGCCCACAATCAGCGAGTTTGGCAGGAGGCAAAGTTGAGCGAGTTCACCTGCGCGTCATGCGCCGCGTCGCAACTAAGCCACGCGTTGTCCTCGCGCAGCGCGTCCGCGCAAACGAAGTCGCAGACGAGTTCGCTCCGGCTCCCATCATGACGTTGGCGAGCTTCCCGATCGAGCTGATGCCCGCACCAGTGCTCGTGGTCTTCCAAGGCGAGCAATTCGGTCCGAACGGCCCCGTCTTTTGGCGGGTGACGATCCTTCACCTCACGCCGGCGCAGCAGCGCGCCATCGCCGGAGGTTTACCGAAACAGATTTAATCCAGGCTTCATGCCCGCAAGGGTGAGCACCAATTTCAGCAACTAATTCGTTAGTTGCACAACAGAACAGAAACAAGAACACAGGAGCTACGAACCAATGAACAGCATGTACACTCAATCCGCCAAGCGCCGCATCGAAGCTGCGGTCCTCGCAGTCGCAATGATTGCCGGTGTCATCGGATATCACTGCCTGCAACCCAACCGCGCCCAAGCGGCCGCAACTTCCAATGCAACACCACTCGATGACAGCAAGATCGCACCGTTGTTGTCGCTTGATCAGGCGATGGAGACGGTCGCGGCTCGCGTCACCCCAGCTATCGTCAACGTCGCCGTGACTGCCAAACTCGACCAGAAGAAAATGATGATGCAACAGGGGATGCCGGAAGGCCTGCCCGACGACATGCAGCAGTTCTTCCAACGCCAGTTCGGCGGGCGCGGCCAGATGATGCCGCAACAGCCGCAGTTCCAGCACGGCATCGGCAGCGGAGTCATCATCTCTCCTGACGGCTACATCATCACCAACAACCACGTGGTCGAAGGCGCCACAGACATAAAAGTCACCATGAGCGACCGCCGTATTCTTTCGGCGAAGCTTATCGGCACCGATCCGCTCACGGACCTGGCTGTCATCAAGATCGAAGGCAGCAACTTCCCCAACATTCCGCTGGGCGACTCTTCGCAGCTGCGCCCCGGACAAACCGTGCTCGCCTTCGGCAATCCGTTTGGCTTCCGCTTCACAGTGACCCGCGGCATCGTGAGCGCGCTGAACCGTCCCAACCCATACAACGATGATCCTCGCAAGCCTGGGCAGTTCATCCAGACCGACGCGGCCATTAACCAAGGCAACTCCGGAGGCCCGCTGGTCAACGCCCGCGGTGAAGTCATCGGCATCAACACTTTCCTCATCTCGCCCTCAGGCAGCTTCTCGGGCATGGGATTCGCCATTCCTACCCAGATCGTGCAGCCCACGGTTGAATCGCTGGTGCGCTACGGCAAGGTCAGTCACTCCTACATTGGGGTAGGCATCACCGACATCACGCCCGAAAACTCCAAGTTCTTCGACTTGAAGGATGCCAATGGTGCAGTCATCAGCGAAGTGCAGCCTGACTCGCCGGGCGCGCGTGCTGGACTCAAAGTCGGCGACGTCATCGTCGGACTCGACGGCAAGAAAGTGCTCGGCGCCGGAGAGCTTCAGGCCGAAGTCAGCTCGAAACAACCGGGAACCAAAGTCACGCTCGATGTTCTGCGCGACGGCAAGAGCGTGAACGTCCCGGTCACGCTCGAAGAGCTCGGTTCCAAGGACAAGAAGGAAGAGCTCAACGCGAGCGCCGAGAACGGCAAGCCGCGCTGGGGAATCGGCATCGCCGATCTCACCTCTGACGTGCGGGAGCAGTTGCAGGCTCCGCAGAGCCTGAAGGGCGCGGTGATCCAGCAGGTTCAGCCTGGAAGTCCTGCTGAAGAAGCTGGCCTCCAGCCCGGTGAGGTCATCGTCAGCGTGAACCGTCGGCCGACGCAGAGCGCATCGGATGTCCAAAAGGCCCTCGGCAGCGTCCCCCAAGGACAAGACGCGATGGTGTTGGTATGGGGGAACGGCGGAAGTACCTTCCGTGTGCTTCACGCAAGCAGCGGCGCCTAGGGCTTTTCCCTGCCAACGTAAAGGGCATGGAGCCATTCCGTGCCCTTTGCGTTTATGGATAGGGAATCGGATCACAGATTGATACTCGCGACGACCGCAAACTGCATTATGATTCCTGTGACGAAACAGGAGACAGCTATGGCTCATTGCACCAAGTGCGGCGCCGAATTACCCGACACTGCGCAGTTCTGCCAGAAGTGTGGTCAAGCGCAAACCGCGCCCCCTCCCGGCACCGGATTTCGACCTCCCACGCCACCCTATCAACCAGCCACGGCGGGACTTTCCGAGAATGCGGCCGCCACGCTGAGTTACGTACTGGGCTGGCTGACTGGCATCATTTTCTACCTGATCGACAAACGGCCGTACGTTCGCTTTCATGCTGCCCAATCCATCGTGACGTTTGGCGGACTTCATGTCATCCGCCTCGTGCTGGGAATGATATTTGGCATAGGCTGGGCGTTTGGTCCGTTTGGAGGCTATGGCGTCGGGCACTTCGCCGGATTTGGCCTTGGATTAATGCTGCTAGGTGCGATCGGCCTGGTGGGCTTCGTCCTTTGGATCGTGTGCATGATCAAGGCATACCAAGGCGAGCGATTTATGGTCCCGATCGCGGGAGACATCGCCGCTAACATGGCTGGGCGTTAGACTCCTGGCGCGATTACCACCGTAGAGGGTAGAAAATCACGAACAAGTGAGGTCGTTACCGCGTGCTTAGAGCACCTGCAGGTACGTGGAGTATCCCTCGTCGCGAATCTCGGTGAACGGCAGCATCGTTATTGGACCACCCGCAGTCTCGACTTGCCACCTCTGTGCTCCAACTCGTTTAGCCGCGAGTAACTGCTTTCGCGTCACCTGCGGGGCTTGGTTTGTGATCGCGAACAGCACCAGCGGCCCGTTCAAAAGGGCCACCGTCTCCGGATGTTGCAAATCAATCGCTTCCAGTCGAGTCGCCATGGGCAGTTCGAGTTGAACGCGGTCACCCGACTTCCACTGCCGGCGCAGAGCAGCGAAACTTCCCGGTTTGAGTTCGATCGCCTGACGCTTGCCGTTCACTGCAACCGAAGCTCCCTGCGTCCACGCCGGTATGCGCAGATGGAGCGCGAACCCCTCTGCCCGCGCTGTCTTTACTTCGAATTGCACCGCGCCGTCGAAGGGATAGGTGCCGGTCTGCGATATTTCGATCAGCGCACCGGACCGCATCCAGCGCACGCTCGATGGGATGTACAAATTCACGTACAGGCCATCAGCATCGTAAAAATATGTGTTGATGTGGTAGTCCGCAGCCACTTGCGGAAGCGTGCCCGAACAGCATGGCCAGCGATGGTTCGAATACCCCTTGTGTCCGGCAAAGTTATAATCGGAGTAATAATATGCTGTTCCGTCGGCCTGCAGCGGCTTGGCACCCAGCACGGTGTTGTACATCACCCGTTCCATACTGTCGCCATAGCGGGAATCGCGAGTCACACGCAGCAGCGACCGTGTCAATTTGAAATGGGCATAGGAGCCGCACGGCGTTTCGAAGCTCTTGTGGTTGTCGCTCAGATTGTCGTACAGCGCTCCGGTGTTTGGCTTGCGCAGCAGTTCATCGGGTCCCCAGCCGCCCGTGGCGAAGCTCTGAGTAGTTAATAGCATCTCGAAAGCGTTGCGGGCCGCCCGCAGATGCTTATCGCTCCCCAGCGTCAGGTAGGCCTGCATTGCGGAATTGAGGGCATTCACATAGCTGTAGGCGTGCTTGCCGGGAAGAACATTCTCACCAGCGGCCAGCGGATCGAAGTACGTCGCATCGTCCAGGTATCGAATTGCCAATTCACGGTAGCGCTCGCCCGCGCCCCGCTGGTAAGCGAGGAACAGATTCTCTGGAAGCGTGTACGACTCGTCCCAGTTGTAGGAGATGTCCTTGCCGGTGCGCCAGCTCTGTTCGCGATCCACCGCCTTCTCCGGCAGGTGGGGCAAAGCAATATGGGTGGTCTGCTTCAAGATCTCGAATGCCTTCGGATCTCCGGCGAACTGGTGCGAGTCGATCAGCCCGCATACCAGCTTGTCGTAGCAATAGGCAGGGAAGCGGTTCTTCTCGAAGAATCCGCTTGCGACTGACTCCGCAAACAGACGATTTAGCCGGAGTACCTTCTCCCGTGTCGCTGAGTCGCCCGTTATGGCATAGTCGCGTGCCAGAGCCGACACCCACTGCCCAAACGTTCCGCCCGGACACAATCCCGCGCTGTCTTTGCGGTAGTCGTAATCCGGCTTGTACATGTACCAGCCGCCCAGTTCTTCGCCGGGCGCCGCCATCCCAGACATCTCGCGAAAAGGTTTCATCAGGCTGTCCTCGTTCAGCCCCATCAGCACCGCATGAGTATCGTCGAATTGCTGCTGATGCAGCACGCTGTTGAGGGTGACATCGCCGTAACCAAACGTCGTCAGGTAAGAGCCGCTCGGCTGCACTGTTTCCGCATCCAACCGGAGGTTGCCCGGAAGCGCCAGACCAGCGCTCAGCACTACCGCCCGTTGCAGGAACTCACGCCGCGATATCTCCGGAAGGTTCATCGCACAGCCTTATGGCGCCAGCGTACCAGCGGCGTTGAGCAATTCGTTGGTGTAGATAGTAACGATGGCAGCTCCATATTGTTGGGCCAGCATTCGGGTATGCGACGTACCGCCTAATCCCTCGGTCTTTACCCCGTCCCACAGCGCGAGCAACGTGATACTGTCCGCGCCCAGCGCCAAGGCCTCGTGGACCAGCCAGAGATTAGCGCGCTGCCAAGTGGTATAGCCTTTCTTGGCGGACAACCAAGTCGGCAGGTCAGGGGAAGCCGCCATGCAGTTGTAGGTTTTGCACTGTTTCAGTAATGTGTCGAATCGATCTTCCCAGTCCCTCCCCGCTGGCGAAACCGACTCGTTGCGAAAGCGGTCCGGCGTCAAGGGAAGGTACAGTCGATGTTCGGCTACTAACTCCTCGCAAACTTCATGGAAGAGCAAGTCTCCGCCGCAGGCGCCGCTGGCGACTGTGACGATCGCCCCGTCGGTGCGGCCCTGTTCTTGTTGGAGTTTGCTTTTGATTGCTGCTCGCACGCTGGCCGTGAGCGAGTTGGGAAACCTCGGGGGATTTCTGCCCGGCTCATCGATCATGTGACCGGTGAAGAAAACGGTGCGGCGAGGCGGAGTTGGAGCCGGAATTTCGGCGGCTGCGGGTTTGAAGACTTCCAGCGCCTGTTGCGTGTTGTCCTTAAGGATTCCCAACGACTGAAACAGTTCAAGTTGCTTTCTGGCTGCGTCAAAGTAGAAATCCGGCGCGCCGTTCAGGGCGGAAGAATAGGCGAACGCCACCTTGCTGGGACGGGCCACAGTAAGAAATTGATAGTCCGCCAGACTGATATCCAGCCAGCGATCGGACTGCTGCCGTTGCTGCATACGCGCTTTCGCTGCTTCCAGCGAACTGCCGACGGCACCGGCAAGCGCCTGCCGTTGCATGACCAGAGAGCCCAGTTCACGGCTGGCATCCTCATCAGTATCGAAGCGGCCCTCCCACACTGTGGGTTGTAGCTTAGCGAGCTCAACCGCGATGACCAGCAAGCTCAAAGCGTTCAGACCGGGATAGAAACTGTTCAAGTCTTCCATGAATCCTTGCCGGTAAAGTCCATATGCCTCCAAGAGATGAGCCGATTGCAATGCTTTGGTTGTGGCTACCTCTCCTGTCAGCCCTTTCCAGGATTCGCGCCAGCGGTCTTTCACGTTACGAGCCATAAGTGAGAGAGCCTCGGCACGATCAGCCGAGGTGGCCCGTCCATTGGCCAAGACCCGTTTCAACGCCTGATCCGAGGCGTCCAAATTGCCCATTCGCTCGTAGCACGTGCCCAAGCGTTGATTGGCTTCGACCTCTGCAGGATTGAGTCGGTAAAGTTCCTCCCATGTGTCCTTGGCTTGACGATGCGCCTTTAGATCGAATTGAGCGCGGGCCACGAGGCGCAGGCCCTCCGACGCCCAGAAGAAATCCCTGGCTTCGGAAGCCAACACTCCCAACATGCCCAACTGCTTCGCCTTGGATGCGAGGTCCACTTCATCACGGAAACCCTGCGGAACAGGCAAGAACCGTGACCGCTCCTGCGCTTGTAAGTCGGGCAACATCTGGAATACCGGACTGTCCGCCTTTTCCGAAGCAATCGTCTGCCGCAGCGCCTGGATGAGGGTATCGACAGTAGCCACCGGAGCGTCCGAGTCGTATTGCAGATAGCGGTCGGTCTTCAGGTCGAACGGGACATCATCTTCAGCGCTACGGTCCTTGGGATCTTTCTTGCTCTTGGCTCGAATCATGAACGTCTTTTGCGGCTGCAGCGCATGCCGGACGCCCAGCTCATAAAACACATTTGCGTTATGGATCGAGATGTCGGCGATCACAATGTCGGCGACCAGCAGTTGCTGAAACATGTCGGCGCGAATGTTGCCGGCTTCTAAGAACGGTTCGGTAGTTCCGCCCTCGATATCACAAGCAGCGAGCGCTGGCGCAATGAGTTGCTGTTGCACGTTTTCGAAATTGATGCCGCTCTTGTTCCCGAATGGCCGAACGATAAACGCCTTGCGTCCCATGTACAGTTCCTCGTTCTAGATAAACGGCCCGAAATGCGAGGCATGGACTTGTTGTCCTGCGGCGATGCCAATTTCGGTCAGCGCAGGAATGTTCTCCACCGCATCCATCTTTTGAATGGTGGCAGGATTGACTTTGGGGAAGCCCAAAGCCGTAAGGCCCTTGCTGCTCAGGTCGACATTGTAGCGGCAGTAGAGAAAGCGCCGGCCCATGTCGGTAGCAAGTGGAATGAGTGGCGCAGCATAATACTCATCCTTTGTCATTCCCTCGTGAACCTGGCGAGGCACCAAGTCCATGATCTCGTTATCGAGATGCGCCCCATAGGTGCAACGCCCTACTGTACGGCAGTTGATGTCCTGATCGATTTGGATCGTATTCATCAATCCGCCGGGGATCCCGACTGCGTTCGACACCATGTTCTGGTTGGGCGACGCCGCAGTTGTGCCCATCGACTCGCCAGCTCCAGTGCCCACCGAAACGATCAGCAGGTTCTTTTCGCCGGTTGCCCAATTCAATCGATACGCTGGCTCGGTGGCCATGCGGTATAGCAAAAAGGCAGGATCGTTGTGCGAAGTCACTCCGCCATCTACGAACACGAAGCTCTTTTTCGAGTCCGACGGGTCCCACGCCAGAATTTCCGGCGGAAAGAAGATCGGTGCCGCCGTGCTGGCGCGAACCAACTGCCAGAGCGGGATCTTCAGGTTGCAGTCCTTGCGCGTCGGGTCGTTGTACTTGGCATCGGGATTCGTGCTGACTGGCCAGGGTGAATCGGTGGTGAAGTTCTTCGTGACCACGAGTAGCAGGCACCGTAGGCTTTTTTCGGTAGGAACCTCTGCCGGCTCCAGAGTCGTGTCATGGCCAAAAACATCCTGCAACTTCGCCTTCAGAGGATCGGCGGTGTAGAGGCACTGCAGTCGTTGCATGAGATGGGCCGACTCGAACATTTGCTTGCCGGCAGAATTGTAGAAGGCGAAGATCTCGGCGGTGCTCATCCCGCGCGCCAGGCACGCTGCGATAATGGCGCCCGTACTCGTACCCGCAATGTAGTCGAAGTAGTCGCACAACTTCTGGTTGTGCTTTTCAGCTACTAACTTCTCGATCTTCTGCAGAATTCCAAGAGTGAGAATGCCGCGAATGCCTCCTCCGTCGAGCGCTAACATGCGATGCGGCCGGTCTTGTTCATAGCGGGGACGGAGCGATTTCCATCGTCCAGGATGCAGCAGCATTCGATTTCTCCTTTGGGCGGCAATCGGAGCCGCTGGACCTCTAGTTGTGCGAGACTATAGAACGGCGGAAACGGAAATGATCATAGCTCTAGCCGGAAGAAGAGTCGATGCCCTTGATGCCAGTCAGCCAAGATTTCCTCCGCAAAACGTTGAGAATGTCGGCAGGGCAGTACGGGCCTTGCTGCAGCAACACAATGCGACAGCGTTGATTTGCTCGGCCGCGTGCGGCGCTGACCTGATCGGCTTGGCCGAAGCAGGGAAGTTAGGTCTTCGCCGACGAGTCGTGCTGCCCTTCGGTCGCGAGAAATTTCGCGAGACCTCGGTCGTGGACCGTCCTGGTGACTGGGGAAAGTTATACGACACAATCCTCGATGAAGTCGAAGCTAAGGGTGACTTGGTCGTCATTGAGGTCGAGAAGGCCGGCGATCCCTACTCAGCAACGAATCGCGCAATCCTCAAGGAAGCAATAGCCGTTGGACAAACAGCCAGCGAAACGACAGCCGCAGTCTTGCTCTGGGACGGCATCTCCCGCGGAGACAAGGACTACACAGACCAGTTTGGCGCGGAAGCGCGCAAACGGGAACTGAAGGTGCTTGAGATTCCTACGACCTGAAGCAATTGTTCGACGGCAGAAGCATGGGACGGTCGAACTGACCCGTCCACCATGTTCTGGAAAACAGCTCGCTGTTCGAAGTGCTCCTTATTCCAACTCGAAGTCCGCTGTGCTGGCCTTTGTGCGGTGGCCGGCGGAGTCAATTGCCACCAGTTCCACGCGGTACGAGCCAGGCGTCAAATGGTCGGTGGGAAGTCTCAGTCCCAGGGGAACCACGGGGTTGCCTGCCTGCACTGAGCCGGAAGTGTCGGCCACCCCGGCGTCGATCTTCTTTTCGCCGGTCTTGCGATCGATGATTTTGATCTGGAGCCCGATCTTGGGGGGATTTGGTCCGGTCAGAAGCGGCTCGTAGGCCTCAACATAGATGGCGGCCGGGTCACTCTTTTTGAAGTGGTTGGATGCCGCGGGAATCACCTCCAGTCCTTGTGTGACCAGAGGCTTGTGATCTTGCAATAGCTCGGAATCAAGCGTGGTGTCGCCCTCTCCGTATCGCCGCATCTCTTTGCTGAGGGCGACTGCGCTCAGGCTAAACGATTTGCCGTCATAAGTTCCAATCGCCAGCGGAATTTCGACCTTGCCGAAACTCTCACCACCGGAACTGACCACCACCGTCAGCTTGTACTGTCCGGCGGCCAGTTCGAATTGGTTCTCATAATGAAACGGCTTACTCATGAACTCTTTAAACTGGTCCTTGTTCTCGAAGTTCAATTCGACCGCATCGCTGAAGCGCCCACTCACCGACCCGTCGGGTTTCGAGGCGATGCCGAGGACATTGATGATGGCATGTTGTTTGCCCTTATCTTTGTCGAACTGAATTGCGTTCGAGGGCAATTCCATCGCCAGGTTTACCCGCGCGACATTCGGAGATGTGAAGAAGTAAGGCGCAAGAATGGAAGTTGCCACACTCCCCGATTGCGTTCCGGCGGCCCGATTTTCCAATTCCTTGGCCGCTGGCTTGCCGGCGAGCATGTCAACCGGTTTGACGTTGCAATACCCGCTACGCGCCCGCACGACCGTTCCACCGCGGGAAACCTTCACGGTTAAGGTGTGACACGCCCCTTCCGCCGAAACAGCGGGCGTGTAACCGAGGCTGTAATACTCCACTTGCTCGTTGGCGATCTTTCCCAACCCGCCCGCGAGATCGTTGGTGTTGGCGATCACAAAGCCGCCCGTGCCTGTCGCCAACTCATACAGGATCTGTTGGTTCGTGGTGGCGCTAGGCGGAAACGTCGGCACGATTTGCCGTGGCTGACTGAATGGGACGGGTGTCGGAGGCGTCACGCTAGGACGTGGGGTTGTGGTGCGGCCAGGGTTGCTGGTCGTTCCCGTGGTCGTACCGCCGGTCTTTCCGCCAGTGCTACCGGTCTGGCCACCGCTACCTTTATATTGCGGTTCGGGAACAGGCAGAGCGACATACATCAAGCGGGGACCGTTCTCGGTTTGGCGCGGCATCAGGTCGATATTCGCTTCGAGAAGGCCACGTGGCCCGACGATTTCAGGGTCACGCATTTCTGAGTGCGGCACCGCATTCACGGGCGACGTCAAGCCCCGAACATCAACCGGATACACGGCGACGTTGGCCTTGTTGCAGGCGCTCATTACGGCCGTCAATTCCGATTGGTTTTCCGGGGTCCAGGGAAATCCGGCTGTCAACAGCACCAGGCTCTTGCGACCAGGCACCGTTGCAAGATTTCTCGCCACACTGCGCAGTGCGAGCAGCATGGTTCGCGCTCCGTAATCGGATTCCGAGGACGCGAACAATGGAGGCGCACCCAAGGAGGCTACTTCTACAGGGACGGCTGCATCGGCATTGGGTCCATTAGGAAGTTTGACACCACTGGCAATCTGCTTCAGGCGCGCGGCATCCGTGGTGAAGTTCTGCGCCACGTGGACTGAGCCACCATAGTTCAGGATCGCCATATAGCGATTGGGACCGGCATTGGCATCGATGAAACTCGCTGCCGCCTTACGGGCCTGCACCTGGTCGGTGAACTCCATGGTGGAGTTGTCGAAAAACAGCACCATGTAGTGCTTCTGTCCGTTGGTGGGAGAGTTGGGATCGGCCTCGTAAGAGAAGCTCTTGATGGTCTGTTCCTTGTCATCCTCCCACACCTTGAAATCTTTCTGGGCGAGATCCCGGACGTAGTTGCCGTGTTTGTCGGTGACGATGGTATCCACCAGAACCAGCCGGCTCTCGGCCTTGATGACCGGGGTGGAGACCTGCGCCATTTCGCCCGAGGCTGTTTCCGTCGGCTGGCCTGGGGCCTGCTGAGCGTTTACTTCGGGCAACTTCCAATTCACCCATCCAATTGCAACAGCTAATAGAAAAACGCTAAATAGAATTCGCGAAGCCTTCATGATCAATACCCCTTATTAATTAGTTCCAGACACTGGCAAATTCGAATGGCCGCCGCATCCGTAATTCCAAAATCTCGTTACGGAATCTCAACCGAATCGCTCACCGCAGACAACTGGCCTTCCGTATCGCGCACCACGCAGCGCACCAGGTAGCTGCCGGATTTCACATCGAAGTTCGCACGCATGGTCACGCCCGCGTCCAGCTTCTTGTCGAGGGTGTCGTCGGTCAGACGCATCTCCAGCGTCTTCTGGTCTCCCTGCACGAAGTTGCCGTTGCGATCGAACAGCGCCGACACGATGGTCAAGGCATTGCGATAGCGGCCGTCCACCTTTTGATAGTGCAGATGCCGCACGTCCACCTTCACCAGCACCGCCAGCTTTGCGCCCTCGTCGGACGTCTTGAAGTACTTGGTGTGCAACTCGACAGGCATGTCCTTGCGTTCTTCCTGAGAAAAAACGGCGTCGTTGATATCACTCTTGGCCTGCTCGGCCGCGTTCTGCAAGTGCGTGGGAGCGTAGTAACCCTTGCGTGCCTGCAACGCATAGGGCTGCTTGTTAGCCAGAGTGACTTTCAAATTGTGGTATTTTCCGTCGTTCTTGAGGTTCTGCGGCGCGAAACCGAGGACGTAATAGTACTCAGGCATGGCGGCGGTGCGCCGAAACCCTTCGATAAGGTCATTGTTGTTGTGAAAATACGTGCCGCCTGTGCCATACGCCAGTTCGCTCAGGACGTTGGCTTCGTCGGTCGCACTCTGGTGGGCGTACTGACTCAAGATTGCGACGGTCTGCTCACTCTGGTTTCTCCGGGTAATGTCATCGCTGGTGTACAGTCCGCGGGCATCGAGCGTGCTGATGACGACGTTCGAACGGACGGCGCGATCGATGACCTCACTTTCCGGTCGCGTGTTATCGATCAGCAGGAAGCCAGGCGATACCAGAACGATGGTCCGCGGCCCTGGCATCTGGGCGATCCTGTTGACCACGTCCCGTATGGTGCCGAGGGCAATCCGCGATTGATCGCTGCTGGCGCTCACCACCCTTTCCGCGGCACTAACGATCACGCTCTGGGCCATATTGGTTTGCACATTCATGTTCATGCAATTGATGTAGTCCGATACGGCAACTTGTAAGGCCATTGGGTCGTGCACATTGACGATCAGATTCGCTTGATAGGGCGTGATGTAAGGGCAGTCGGTTGTCGGCGTGCTTCTGATCGGATTGGGATTGATCCGCAGGAGAGTTGCCCGCAGCTTCGCCCGGTCGTCGGTAAAGTCCTGCATGACGATGCCGGAAGTCGTGTACACGGCCGCGCGGTCGCCGGGAGACAGCGAATCCAGATGCTTCATTGCGGCATTTCTCGTCCTAGCAACGTCGCTGAACGGCAAATGCAAATCGTCAAATAGATAGGCGACATAGCGTTCCGGCGTTTCGGTCGCTGCCGCAATTTGTTCCTTGCCAGCCGCGTTTCCAGCAGGAGGCGGCACCTCCGTTTTCTCAACTGCAAAGCGCGCAATCGTCTGCGGTTTGCCACTGTCGAAGAGCTGGAAATCTTCCTTCTTTAACGTGCCAATTGCGTGTCCCTGGCCATCGCGCACAACTACTCGCACCAGCACCAGGTTTACGTTCACCTTGAACGTCGTCTCGGTTTCCTGATGGGTTGTTATCTCGGGCAGGTTTTTGTCTTCGCCTTTACCCGGAAGCGTGCTGGTTGGTGCTGTGGATTCTGCATTCTGAGAAACCGCGCTCCCATTGGCCTGCGGGGTTGGTGTCGCACTCGGCGGTGCTTGCGCGAGTGCAACGGTGGACAGCAAAACCAGTACGGCGAACCCGAACAGTCCAACGCTAGAGACGCTGGCCGTACTTGTCCTGCGATCAACCCAGCATGGTTTGGGACTTCCTGTGCACATGGTAAGACCTCGACGATCACGCCGGTCTTGCGTCATGCAGCGCACAGTCCCGGCTTATGGCGGATCACGGATAAATCCTAGTCTGTTGCCAACAAAAGAGCTAGGAGAACAACCCTGGCCAAACCCCGATGTTGTGCGCGCTAAAGAGGGCCGTGAGGTGGACGAAGGAGTTTCACCGGTCGCACTATCTCAAAAAAGAAGAAGCACTGGTTCAGTGGTTGGTTTGCTTTCAAGGAGTGAAAATGGGGGCCCTGGGCAGAGTCGAACTGCCGACCTTCGGTTTAGGAAATGTTGGGCAGGGTCTCCATCCTAGTCGTATCAAGCACTTACTAGGTGGATTCCGTTGCCACATTCGGGAGAAATCATCCCATTCGGCAGTTAACTGTCAACGCATCTGTCAACGCAACCAACAGGGGTGGGGAGGATCGTTGCCCCCGCCCAGTCCACGAACATCTTTTCCGCGGCTTTGTGTTCCTGACGCAGCACCACATCCAGGTGCCGCCGCCAGTGCTGATAGCGCTCACAAAACCAACTGTAGCGATACCCCTGGGGATTCGCCTGCCGGTATTCTTCCCAGACCAACTGCAGCGTCAGATGACGATGTCGTTGTAGTTGCTGATGGATGGTATTCCAATCCGGTTGCGACCGCTGTTGCACCGCTCCGGCCTGCACGGACTGGTTCCCAAACAGCTTGGCTTCCAGTTCCTCTTCGCCTAAGCCCCTCCGGCAACGGCCAACCGATCCCAGCTGCTACTGCCCGTTCCAGATACTCGTGGACCGTACCCAGCCCCATTCCGCAACTGCGTGCGATCTGGCGCTGCCCCAACCCCAACTCGAACCTCAACCGCAGGACCTCTTTGACTTTCCGCATGGACTTTCTCCTGGCCGGCACCCTGTCCTCCTTCATGGATGGAGTTTCAATGCCGGGTGATTGTCCAGCGTCGCTGCACCTCCTGCTGCTCGTCTGTGGAAAACATTCCGCTCCAAGCCGAACGCCATTCCGCTAGGCGACAAAAACTGTTCGCCTTTCCACCGGAATCGGCGTTCACCTTCAGACCGGAATGCTGTTCGGAATCACAACGGAATCGTGTTCGGCTTCACAGCGGAATCGCGTTCACCTTCGACCGGATTCCCCACGCAGTTTTCTGGAGGGCTGTTTTGTAGCGTTTATAGCGGAAAATCGGCACCCAAGCGGTGGATCCATTGTGTTCCTGGTGGGCGGTCTGGAACCCATCGCCTGTCGGTCAAGTCAACCTTGTCAATAGCTTCCGGCGAGTCGAGGGGTAGAATTTGCGATTCGAGGATTCGCGGAGCGGGGCCACCCCGCCTAACCATCATCGTAGACTGTCACTTTGGCACTGCAAGTTCGACCATGCACTGGTACACTGTGAACGGATTCGTGGGTCAAAAAGGAACCTCCCGTTCAAAGAGGATGTTCCGGTTGAAAATTCTCTCATGGTTTGAGGCGCTTCTTGGATGATGCGACCTCGCCGAAGCGGAGGACTTGGATGCGTCACAGTCTCCTTCTTGCAGTGCTCCTCTTGTGTTCTGCATCGCCGTCCCTAGCAGGCGATTTCGATTGGGCGACCGGGCAAACGAATTCTGTTTACGGGTTTACCCTTTTTGGAACCGGATCCGCCGCGTTCTCCGAATTCGGCCCGTTAGGGCTATTCGGTTCGTTCAGCTTCTCCGGGGATATTACGGATATCCACTGGAGTACTTACTGCTACAACCCAGACTGCAGCGTCTATGAGAAAGACTATAGAGGCGATTTTTTCGGCGGCGTATTTTCGCTATCCCTTCTGAATGGAGGACAAGTTTACAACCTCACCGGAACCTCGATTCGGGGATTTTTCGTCGGCGCCAGCGAGTATTGCGATCCTGTTTGTCATAGCGTTTATGCTGAGTCTGACATATTTTCGTTCGCCGGCGTTTGGGATCATGGTCCCTCGGGAGAAGCGGGAGATATCATTCTGTATCCCGATGAGACTGGTCACCAGAAGGGAAATCTGGAGATGTTTGTGACACCCGAGCCAAGCACGATCGCTCTGCTCGGGGCTGGCCTCTTCGGAACGTGGAGAAAATTCCGGCTCGGTGGTCGGAGGCGGTAAGGCCCATCGCGGTGACGACGCTGCTGCGGATATGTGAGGTGTTTGGCGTCAGCATTTCTCGTATCGTTCGCGGCTTGGACGAGGGAATATACGGGAAGTCGGAGCATGAACCAACGCGGCGCAGGTAAACGCTTTCCCGACTCGCATACAAGTGCCCACTACTACCCGCCCCTCCCCGACCAGTCAACGCAGAATAACGAAGGGTTCTTATAGGCGGAAGAGAATCGTTGCCAAAAGCTTCGAGGACGACCTGTACGCACTCGACCGTCCTCGGCCATGCTGCTAATTAAGTAACGTCCGCAAGTTAGCTGACAACACAGCCTTAAGGAGACTCTGAACAAGTACTTCGATTTCCACCGATCTGCGGTTTAGATTGAGAGGAAATTTGGCGGAGGGCTGGTAGAGCGATGCAACAGCAGACACTGGCGATGGCGAACGGGTTTGAGCAGTACGCAAAGAAG
>DATBZX010000376.1:0-4020 GCA_036512955.1 Terriglobales bacterium | reverse complement strand
ACACGTTTGTTCATCGCGTCATCATTGTGGTGGTGGTGGCCATCGGACTGTTTGCCTTCGTCCCGGGCTACAGGAAACACCGCAAGTGGATCGTCTTTTTGCCGATGGTTGTCGGTGTGTGGGCGATCGGTCTGGGCGCGTTTGGCGGCTCATTCATGGGACCTTTGGCAGAAAAGTGCATTACCATCTTGGGAAGCACCCTCGTTATCACGGCGCATGGGCTTAATCGAACGTTCTGCAAATACTGCGACTCCTGCATCTCAGATGATGAAGCTCGGGAGTGTGGTGACTAAGTGAGGGTCACCCGATCCCTTCCCAAAATTGATCATCGTCGGAACGTTGGAAAAGGTGCAGAAAGCGCAGCTTCTCGAAACAGATTCAGAACAACTTATTGTCACGGAAGCCGCTTTCGTCGTCGTGGAAAGTGACGCGGTCGATCGTACCGGAGACTTCCTCGGCGATCTCCTTGTCAGGACGTGTGGCATTCATTTGGTTGGGGATTCATTTCCCCACGAATGGTTTGCCATAATGGCGAGAAGCCCTGCGTCTTGGTGCGAACAACACGTTTGGACGACGCTCGGGTCGGCTCTACGTACTGCGGCAGCGTACGGTCCCTCCGCGTCCCCAGCTTCTCTAATGGGCTGAGACGGGCGGCACAACTCTGGGACCGTACGCCGGTATTTCCGATGGGCGCTAAGAAGGACGGACCGATTGGAGAAAGCCCGCCAGCTTCGCCGTTGCCTTGTACTGCGGTATTGGCTCCAATTCCTTGAACGCGCTGGTGAACGCGTTGGACAGACTCCACATGGTTCGCGGCTGGAACTCCTCATGCACGGGCTGAAAGTAGAGATCATGTACTCGCCGCGCGAGGTGCTTGGGAAACCCAGACTCCTCCTCGATGAACGCCTGGTAGATCAGCAGCTTTGCCGAAGCCGTTGACAACTGCATCGTCTGCCATTCCTCGACTTGCTGCTTCAGCGGCCCGAAGTTCCTCTGCATCCGATCGACACCGATGGCCAGGCTGTCTTCCAGTGAGAAGTGCTTCGAATGCTTCGCGAGCACGGGAGTGTACATGCCTGAGACGATGTTTCCGAATTGACTAGCTAAAGGCTGTTGCAAAACCCCGATTCTTCAATTCGGCGCTTGAAAGCCAGTAATTTCGTGGGGAAGGTTGCTCGATGGCGTTGGTCTGAGTTGCCGGCTTGACCGGTAACTCGCCAAGGCCTGGTCGGTTTTCGGTGGCCCATGGGTCCGCGGGCCGGGAGGAGCAAGATGGTCCGCAGTCAGTGCACCGTCGAGTACCAGAGATTGCCAAGGTCCAGCGCAAGCCGAATCGAACTCTATGCTTGTGACAACCGAAACTGTGGGCGCGTCGGACGCGGGTTCTCTGCCTCGATCTAACCATGGTCCCGAGCCGACAACCTGCCACGGGTGGTTCAGACCAACTACCCGAGTAAAGCTGAGAATCAGATACACCAGTGCGCAGCAGACGAGGGTTAGAGAGAACCATAGTTTCATCGCGAATCAGCCTCGCGTGCACGCCGCAAATTGCGCTCCTTATTCAACTCCGCCAGTTCGCGCAAGCATTGCTGCATTTCTTGCCAAGCGGCCACCCCTTCTCGCGTGGCCTCCTCCGCTGCCTTGGGAACATAGTAGCCGGTGGTCTTGCCCTTCTCCCCGCGGTAGCTCACATTCAGATGCGGACCATGCTTGGGTCCATCTCTCTGACAATGACAGCCCGCTCGTCCGCAGGTGCGGTAAGTTTCCGAGAGCGTTCCGAAAATGGCGATCTCAGCCAAACGTGCAATCTCGCCCAGCAGCTTGCGTCGTTGGGCAGTGGCATCAACCGACCTGACCATGGCTCCTCCGACGCGCTTGATAGCGAGCGATGGAAAACAGATTCTTGGTAATCACACACCAGCCCACGTAGCGCTGAAATCCAGGCTCTCCTTTGTAGGTGGCTCGCCGCATCGAGAAGGAATGCTTCAAGGTGCTGATGGTGGCTTCACAGCCGGCCCGCCAACGCAGCGCTCGCCGGAACCAGCGCTGCTTCTGCTGCTGGGCTCGCTTGGTCGACAGGCGTCCGCGCGCCGGCAGCGCCACCTTCTTCACTCCGAGGGCTTGCGCCTCCCGCTCGTTTTGGGCGGAAAAGAATCCCCGGTCGCCGGTGGCCATCTCCGGCGCTCGCCCGAAGCACGCTTGATGTTGTTGGAGAGCCGGCATCCAGGCCGTGGTATCGTCCGGATTGCCCGCGAGCACTTGGTACCCGCTCACGATGCCGTTTTCTACCTCGTCAAGGCGCACCAGCCTACCAAACTCGTTGGGCTTATGCGCTTTTCCTTTGCGAATGACTTCGGTGTGACTTTCGAACAGACTCAACACTTTGCCTTCCACGTGGCAGTTTCCTCCCCACACCCGCTGCTTGGTTTGCGTCATCACCTTCTCCACCAAAGGAAGAAAGTGCCGTAGCTGGCCGATCTGGGTTTCTACTCGCAGGAGCTTGCCCAGCACTTTCAGCCGCCCCTTCCCCCATCGTTGCAGCACCTCGCTGGCCTGTCGCACCACGCCCCGGGTCAGCCCCAACAACTTCTGGTAACTGTCCTGCATGCGCTGCTGGTTGACCTCGGTCAGGGACTTGGCGGCGCGGCTGATTTCCAGCAGACGATGTTTTACCGCGCGCCCGTGAGCGACCACTAGCAGGGATCCGTTCTTACACTCGGCGGCGATCCGTTGCAGGCTGCGGCTGAGCACCCGGATGCCGTCGCCCAAAAGCGAACTGTCGGTGGGATAGTGAACGTTGCTTTCCACGACCGTCGTATCGGTGCGTAGCTTATTGCCCCGGGCCACCCCTTGCTCGCAAGCCAGGCCGACCACCCGCTGATGAATCTCTTCCGTGACCGCCGGACTCAGCAGGGCAAAGGTGCGGCTGAAGGTAGTGAAATGGGGTGTAGCCTCGGCATCGAAGTGGGTGAAGCGACGGTACACCAGGTTGCTGCGTAACTCCCGTTCCAGGTCGCGGAAGCTCCAGCCCTTCAGGTGCTTCATGACACAGCAACGCAGCAGACGATCGGGGGCTATTCCGTCCCGCCCAGTGCGCGTCGAAAGAGGGTAACGTGTGGTCAGGCATTGGCGAACCAAGTCGACCAAGGCGGGATCCTCCAAGAGCTGATCGACGGGATCGAGCAAGTCATCCTTGAGCAGGGCGGCTTGCTGGGCCAAGGGGGAGTAGAAGAGCCAGGCTTGATGGGAAGTGGAGGGGATCATAACGTACTCGAATATATCGAGTAAGATAGGAGACTGTCAAGAAGAAAAAGTGGAAGCCTGCATTTTCTGGAAGGAAATCTGCGAGTAAAGATGAGCGAAGCTACAGATCTGCCACAGTGCTGCGTCAGCGACCTGCGTCAATCAAGGGGTTGAGCCCTGGGTTTTGCAACAGCCTTTAGCTAGGAGGGGAGATGCCGTGAAAAAGTCAGGCCAATGGCTCCATGAGCTCGAGACCTGACCGCCTACCGGAATACGAGGTTAGTAGCCGATGCGCTAGTGTCCCGAATCAGAAGTTCATTTAATAAATAAGGGCTTTTGTATCAGGGCATGGCTTCAGCCCACTGTGTCAGGAACTCGCGTAAGCCTTCTGGCGGTTTAAGCCATAGGGCCGCCGCTGTTGTGCGCCATTCGGGGCGAACCAGAACGCTTAGGCCTCGGATTCCTAGCGCGAGGAAAGCCCGCTCGTCGGTCGCGTCATCACCCAGGTAGGCAACGGGATCCTCCGGACCGATTTCATCCAGGAGGGTGCGGACTGCATCCCCTTTGTCACGACCGGGCATGCGCATTTCAATGCCGATGTCAAACTCCAGCAGTTCCATTGGTGTATTTTGAGCAATCGGGAGCCAGCCCAGCAAAACCTGGTTGCGGGCTTCCGCGGCCGTCACTTCGTCGAGCCCTCGTAAATGGATGGCAACGGCACCGGTCTTGAATTCAGCGTGGTGGTGCAACCCCTGATACCTTAACCAGCGATCTGCG
>DATBZX010000375.1:0-9392 GCA_036512955.1 Terriglobales bacterium | reverse complement strand
GGGAAGACGCGTCAGCTAAGACTGATGTTTGCGAAGATCGCGCGGATTGAGGCGTCGATTTGTCTGGTGCTTCCTTGCCAACCAATGTGAACGCAATCCGGGAGCCAGCGCGGTGAGCGGGGTCACGCGAGGGTGTGACTGTTGTGAAGTGGGAATTCGTCCCAATTGCGAATCTCGTCCCTCAGAAACCGCGCGTGACTCCTCTCCCGAGACGATGTAGGCTATCTCACACAGATCGTTGGGTCGGGGTGTGTCGGACGTTCGCACAGGAACGGTTCGATCTTTTGGCAGGGGTTGCAGCGCTACTCAGTGGCTTTAACTGCTTTTCGCGATTTCCTCCGTAGTGTATGCGCACCATTGCGTATCCAATACCTTTCATGGAGCGCTATGACGCGAGGACGAATTCGAATCCCGAGTGGCTGGATGGTGGCCTGCGTAGTGCTCCTTGTGTGCACCAGCCCTCCTTCCGCCTTCAGCCAGCGCGGGAACCCCATCTCGGGTACGCAACCGGGAGCCCTGCCGCTGGTCAACGTCGGTGGCGGCCCCATGGAGTCCCAATTCGAAAGCATGGACTTCGCGCAGATCATTCTGCAGCAGCAGAACAAGAAACCGAGTCCGCAAGAGCAAGAGCGTCAGAAAGGATTGATTGAATCGGGTGCCTTGTCTGCCCTGGATTTAACCGCACCTGCTTACGCGGTGAAAGAGTTCAATCAGGCAACTTCTCAATTAAGGGGACAGCATTCCCAGGAGGCCATCGGCCACCTGCAAAAAGCGATTTCGGCTTATCCCTCGTTCGTATCTGCGCACAATTATCTTGGGTTAGCTTATTTGGACCTGGACGATTCCGCTCGTGCCCAGAGCGAGTTTGAGACGGCCGCGAAACTCGATCAGAAGTATGCCGGTTCGTTCCTGAACCTGGGCAGGCTGGCGCTGTCACAGAACAATTATGTGACGGCGGGAACACATCTGGAAAAGGCTGCCGCCCTTCTTCCCACCGACCCTGGCATCCTGACCGCCCTGGCGTATGCGCAAAATGGCAACCATCAATATCAAGAGGCCATCCAGACGGTGGGACGAGTTCATGCGCTGCAACATAAAGGGATGGGAAATGCGCATTATGTCGCCGCTGTGGCGGCGGTGGCCCTGAATGACCTTCCGGTCGCTCAAAGCGAATTGGAGCTTTTCCTGCGGGAAGATCCCGCCAATCCGTTAGCTGCGAGCGCTCGCTACAACCTCGATATTCTCGGTCGGAACCAACAGAAGATAAGTCAAGAGCCGAGTCCATCCGCCCACCAGCCGAGGACGACGCTCATAGCCAGTGCATCCCAGAGTCTAGCGAACTCCGATCGACTCAAAGCGCAACTGGCCGGCATTGGCGATGAAGTCGGAGGTGCCAACTGCATTGACTGCGTCGAGGCAAACACCGTCACGAGCACGGCTTCGATCACGGCCTCCGATATACCGCCTGGGCCGCCTGATCAATGGACGATTCGCAAAGTCGTCGACGAAGTGGCTGTATTCTTCGGCGTGACGAGCGGCGGACATTCCATAACCGATCTTGCGCTAACCGACATTACGGTCCGCGACGACAACAAGCCCCCGGAAAAAGTGCTGCAATTTGTCCCGCAGTCCAAACTTCCCTTGCGCCTCGGTTTATTAATCGACACGAGTGGGTCCGTACTGTCAAGGTTCTCGTTTGAAAAGCACGCTGCTACGAAGTTCCTGCAAGAAATGCTCACCAATAGTTCCGACCTCGGCTTTGTTGCAGGGTTTGCCGATGTTCCCACGGTGACACAGGACTTCACCGGCGATCACGACAAGCTTCGCGATGGCGTCAACAAACTGGCTGGAGGAGGCGGCACCGCACTCTTCGATGCAGTGCCGTATGCGTGCTGGAAACTCGCGGCATATCCTGAACGCGAGAGGGTCGCAAAGGTCTTGGTGGTGGTAACCGACGGAGAAGACAACGCCAGCCACACCAGCCTGAGACAGGCGATTCGTGATGAGGAGACGACTGGCGTGACCGTTTACACCATCAGTACAAAAGAGAGTGGTGTCGACAAGACCGAGGCCGACAAGGTACTGCAAACCCTGGCAGAGCGCGGCGGAGGAGAGGCGCTGTTCCCGGGTGACCTGAGCACCCTGGGGAAGTCCTTCGATAAGCTGCGCGACCAGATTCGCAGCCGCTACCTGATCGCTTACAAGCCGGCCGATTTTGAACCGAACGGAAAGTATCGGACTATCAGCATCGTCGCGGAAAAGGGCGGAAAACATCTGCAGGTCCACGCTCGAAAGAGATATCACGCCCGCATCGACGCGAGTACTCCTTAAGCGTTCGAGCAAGACACCCGCGACGGTCCACAATCGCTCGCTTTACAATCTTAGTCGGCCACGAACAGTTCGTTATCGAAACGACGGCGGGACAGCGCAGCACGCCTTTGCTTCACGGTCCCGGCGCTACATAGCCTTCCTTAAAATGCACGTGCCACTGGCCAGGATTTTCGGCCAGCTTCACCGTGATCTTGCGCCACTTACCGTCGTAATTGAGATCGCTGGGACGGTACCCAAGCACATACTGGCTGCGCATCTCGCGGCTGACCAGTGCCGCGATTTGCGGTATCTGCCGGCGATCGTCGGCGGGGATGTTGCGTCCGCCGCTGACTCGCGTCACCTCGTCGAGCCACTTCCGCCCCATGCGCTCTTCGATGGTCTTGAACAAGGGAACCGGTATGTCGTCGAAGATGCCGATGGAGTAGGTGAGCACGTCGGATTCGGCAAGCACCGACTTGATCTCCTTGAGGTTGTAGCGGCTGCTGTTGTCGCCGCCGTCAGAGACGATGACCATGGCACGCCGCTTGTAGCGCGCCGAGCGCAGCTTGTTGACCCCCAGGTAAATCGAGTCATACAGGGCGGTCATACCATGGGGTTGAATGCCCGACAGGCTGGCCTGGATGGACTCCAGCGATTGCGAAGAGTCGGCGACAAGGGTGGGGTGGTCGGAGACGGTGATCACATAGTAGTCGTCGTCGGGGTTGGCATTCTGGAAGAACTGATCGACAGCTTCCATTTCATATTCGATCTTGTCTCCCATGCTGCCGCTGAAGTCAAGAATGATGGCGACCGAGATGGGCGTATCTTCGCGGGAGAAGAATTGGATATTCTGCGGAATTCCACTCTCGAGGAGCGAGAAGTTTTGCTGGGGAAGATCGATCACAGGGCGACTGGTCGAGTCCACCACCGTGACCGGCACCAGGACAAGGTTGACATCCACGCGCATCGGGCGGGGCCGCATTGCCGGAAGGGTTGCGCCTGCTGGAATGTAAGACGAGGTCCTGGCTTCATGGCGCGGCACGATGTTCGGCGTATCGATGGATTGGCCCTGCGCGCACACAACAGAAACCATCAGAGTTAAAGCCATCACCAGAACTCGGAAAACAGGCCGGTACCAAGTTGGCTGAGAGCACATGACGCGATCCCCCGGGGACTAAACCTTTTTGACGCCGACGATCCTTAGGGAGAGCTTGCCGTAAAAGCGACCTGTCCGCGCGAGTCAGTTAAGGAAACGTTCAGCGCGGACAGTCAGCCCAATATAGGTAAACCACAGGCCGGGTGCGACCAGAGCTCTACACTCGGCCGCCGCCACGGAATTCCTCACCCCAGAAAAATCGTGTTCGAATTGTATGCTGAAAATGGGGATTGTGACCATGGGACGCTAAATTATTCTGTGAAATTGCGGTGGACGCGGCTGCAAGCAAGACGTTGCCTTCGAACGCGAGGCCTTTTTCATTGTGCTGGCCCGGTGGGTGCGATAGCGTTCCGCACGGAGGTGGGTAGAATGGCGATTCAAAAACAACCGGCATGCTGCGGTCGCGTAGCCGTGGGCGGCCACGAACAACTCATCATCGAAACCGCGGTGGGACAGCGCATCACGCTGAACGATGGACCAACTTCCATCTTGATCGAGGACACGAACGGCAACTCAATCAGCTTGAACAATGGCAAGATCACGGTCAGCACCCCGGGCAAACTGGTGCTGCAGGCTGCCGAGCTCGAGATTAATGGCACGCTGATTGTGGTGAACGCGGGCATGTTGCGCTGCAGCGGGGCAGTGCAGGCCGACACCGTGATCGCCAACTCCGTGTCCGCCGCTAGCTACACGCCAGGGGACCGGGAACGTTTGGTAGGGAAGCTCTCATTCGCGCCAGAATGGTTCGAAACAGGCTCTCGGTTTCGTGGACGAATTTGACGCCAGCATCGCAGCGAGGGATTAAAATATAAGCGGCCCGTGGTGCTCGTCGCGAAAGTAGCATGCATCCGGGCGGAGTACTGAAGTGAATAAGCCCATCGTATTGAGAGTTCTGTTTGCAGCATTGTTGCTGGTAACTTTGGTATGGGCCCCGCGGCCCGCTCTAGCTGGTAGTCATGGAGGCGGAGGAGGGTTCCATGGCGGTGGAGGTGGAGGAGGATTCCACGGCGGTGGTGGAGGCGGCGGAGGATTCCACGGCGGTGGTGGAGGCCATTACTACGGTGGTGGCGGACACAACGGCGGTTATTACGGTGGTGGCGGACACAACGGCGGTTATTACGGTGGACATGGCGGTTACTACGGCGGACACGGGGGCAATTGGGGTTACCCTAGCTACGGTTTCGGATATGGATCGGGTTGGGGATGGGGCTTTGGCATCAGCTTCGGCTGGGGATCGTATTGGCCAGGGTACGGCGTGTATGGCTATGGCGCGTGGGGATCTCCGTACGATCCTTACTACAACCCTTACTATCCTTCCCCGTACGTCGTTTACTCGCAGCCCGCGGCCTATGTGTCGGGGAGTTATGTTTCGGCCCAGCCGACCGCTTACAGCCAGAATGGCGACAATTCCTACGATTACGCACCGACGACACAGTCGGGCGCTCCCGCGCGGGTGGTGAGCCCTCCAAACTCGAGTTCCGTGACCATACAGAACGCGGCTTATACGCCGAGATCTTCGAGCTACAGGCCCGTTGCGTCCGCGGTCACGCCGAGCCATTACACACCTGCGAATTCCGGTACGCACCAAATTCAGCAACTTAGTCCTCAAGTGCAGAATGTGATTCGCGCTCTGCGGGCCATGCCGCCGGACGCTCGCCAGCGGCAAATTGACTCTGGACGCTACGGCAATCTCTCGCCACAGGAACTCGAATTTGCGAAGTATGCCGCGGACCTTCCGGCGACCACCGGAAATATGGCTCAAGTCACGTCCCGGCCCTAGCGGTAGTTGTATCGGTGAGAGCTGCACGCGCCAGCGGCTCTAACTGTCAGGCGAATACTTGTCCGATGAGCGGGCGGCGAGTCCGCAGGTCGGAGCTTCGAACCGCGGAGCACGTACGGCTGACCGCATGGGAGACAGCAATGGCGCACATGATGGGCTTCACTTTGATGAGCAGCAACCGGCTGTTTGCCATGGACGAGTATGGGGCAACTTTCAGGAACGGGCACCGAGTTGTGGAGCGTTCCCGAGTATGCGTTTGGGCAGAGGGTCCACGCTGGGGTGGTGTACTACGACAACCTCAGCGACAGCACCCTGCGTGCGCGCTCGGCCGCTGACGGGTCACTGCTGTGGACCTTTAAGAATCCGCGCGACTTCAATTTCCAGATACCAGTCGTAGCTGGTGGCGTGGTGTGGGCCAGCACCGTGGGCAGCCAGGTCTTCGCGTTGCGCGCCTCCGATGGTAGTGTCCTGTGGGAAGTACAGCTAGACGGCCATCCCGGCGCGCCAGTCGTGCACTTCGATCACGTCTGGGGCACGTCTCTCGTGGCCGTCGCCGAACAGGATGGCGGATCCCCCGGCTTCCTCATTGCTCTCGATCCGAATACGGGAGCAACGAAATGGATCTCATCCGTACCGGTTTCACAGCCCGGATGAGCTGCACCGACTTGCTGGCGATTCCGCATTTTGAAAAGGGTTTTCAAGTACAAGTGGGTACATTCGATGGCGCACTGTTGACCTTCAACGCCCTCAATGGTCAGCTGGATTGGCAGCGCCAGCTCACCCCCGGCTCCGCGCTTTTCGCGAGACCACACTGGGCCGGCTACTGAGCGGGTCTCCCGCTCGTCCGTGAGTGGGGCGAATCAGTGGCGCGCACCGCCCCAAGAGTTCCTCGGAATCTGCGGCCCTAGTTCACCAGCGTCACGGCACCCGTACCGAGGTCGTAATAGCCCGCTACGACCTTCAGCTTGTTTTCTTTCACCAGGCCGGAGACGACAGTCGAAGCCTGGCTCAGCAGGGTAGCCTGGATCTTGGCGTTCGCCTTTGTCGCCGCTTCGAGGTTCGCCCCAGCCTGGTCAACTGCGGGTTGGATGTGCGGGAACAGCGCGCTAATCTGACCGGGAACTTCCTTGCTCTTGATGGTTGCACTGACTGCTCCGCAATTGGCGTGTCCCATAACCAGGATCACCTTCGTACCCAGAACAGCGGCGCCATATTCGAGACTGGCGATGATCTCTGGAGTGATGACGTTTCCCGCAACTCGCGTGACAAAAATGTGGCCGATGCTCTGATCGAAGACCAGTTCGACGGGCACGCGCGAGTCCGCGCAGGACAGCACAGCCGCAAACGGCTCCTGCTTTTCGATCGTGTGCTCCTTGAGAATCGCAAGATCATGGTCATGAGCGGTCAAGCGCCCCGACACAAACCGCTTGTTGCCTTCCATCAGTTCGGTTAAAGCTCCATCGGGAGTCAGCGTGCTCTGCGCCAGCGCCGGCAGAGGGCTAGCAAATTCCAAGCCCGAAGTCAGCAGTCCAGCCATAGTGCCCGCCACGCCCACTTGCAGGAATCGCCGCCTGGACGGCACCTGTTTCGAAAAAGATGGGTCCATGTCTCCTCCTCCGTAATTGCTAGATGGTTCAATCGTCGTCATGCGGACTCGCTCGGCGCATGCTAACGAGGAAGCGCCGGCGAACCGGAAAATACCGTGGATTGTATATCAGCTTTGCCGGCGCTTGTCAGATCGAATTCCGTCCAGGGGTGGAAGATGCTTCGCTAAGGTGCTTGCACTGCCCTCAAAATGTTCAATAGTCCCGACCCAAAAACAGCGTTAGGGATAGACTGCCCAGGGTAGCCACCACAACTTTGGGTACTGGTGAGGTGGGTAGCGTTGTGGGTCAAATGTGCCGTCGTTGCGTCAACCTGCCCGATAAATGACCGCCTCGCCTGCCAAAAGAGAGCGACGCCGGCGGCAACATGAGGGGCCGCCATCGAAGTGCCGGACCAACTTCCCTGGTACATGTTGTTATAAGGGATGGCTGCCCTGATGTTGAAGCCAGGCGCGACAAGTTCCGGCTTCAACCGGTTGCTGCCGTCCACCGTTACCGGGCCCCGGCTGCTGAACCTCGCAATTGAGTTATAGGAGTCAGTAGCCCCGACGCCGACTCCACTGCTGTAGATCGCGGGAGTGGTCATGACCGTGGAGCAGTTGGGTCCGTAATTTCCCGCCGCCACCGACTGAAAGATCCCTGCTGCTTTCACAGCGGCTTCGACCGCCCTCAGGGTGGTGAGCGAGCAACCTTCGGTCGCCGGACAGTCCCACGAATTGTTGATGACATCGGGAGCAAGGGCGGGATTGGCCAGTTCGGGATGCCCGATCGGGTAAGGAGCCATCAGGAAGTCGAAACATTCAATGTACTGTGCTGGAGAGCCCACGCCGTGTTGATCCATGTTGCGGCAGGCGATCCATTTCGCACCGGGCGCCACGCCAACCTGGTTGCCCTGTCCATCATCGCCCACCATCTCACTCATGGTGAACGTTCCGTGAAACTGTGGATCGACAGGAGTTGGAGAATGGGCGCTGGTGGCGTCGTGCCAGTTGTAATTGTGATTGACGGAGCTTCCGTTCCAGCCGCGGTAATGAGATTTCAGAGCAATGTGGTTCCAGAGCACGCCCGTGTCAGCGTTCGCCACCACCATACCTTGACCGCGATAGCCCATGGCCCAGACCTGCGGCGCATTGACTCGCGCTACATTCCATTCCACTCCGTGCGGTGTCAGGCTGGATGGATTCGAAAGGTTGGACTGACTCAGTGTGCCTTGCGGAATCGAACTCTGGACCTTCGGATTAGCCTCGATACGTTGCACTTCATCGTGGCCCGCAAGCTCATACAACAAGTCTCGGCTCGCGGTGACTTTGATCATGTTCACGCCATAAAAAGACTGGAACGGGATTCCGCGTTCCTGCAGCATTTTGCGCATGGGCGCCTGCGTGCGTTCAGCGACCGCTCTCAGCGCGTTGTAAACATAGAGTCCTTTTTCCAGCTTGGTTGGCAGCTTGTCTGCCGCACTCACGTCGGCCTGTTCGGCGAATACGATGAGGGCTTCGCTGCTGCCGCCAAGCGCGGTCTGGGATGCAAGGCGGGGAGCGATCTTGCCCAAGGCCTCGACGTCGGAAGCAGAAGCGGGGAATGAAAAAGTCAAACCAGCAATGGCAATGAACAATAGAACTGAACTGACAGAGCGGCGATCCATCCAGGTTAGGCGCGAACGCAGACTTGCGAACACGGTCTTGCGGCGCGGACGGACACATTCCGTTTTCTTCATTGAAAAAACCCTTATTGTTGAGATTTTCCGAATCGCTAGTCTGTCTGAGCAATTCGGAAGGTCGATACTATATGCCCAGAGCAAGAATTCAACAGGAAAAATAGCCAGAAAGTAACTTCCGGCGAGTAATCGAATTTAGGAGCACCTCGTTCTTATGTCTTTTCAGTAAGTTGCGTTCAATCACAGTAATGTTTGTTGGTTACTAAAGTGTAAGGTGTGTGCGAAGACAACAGCCGACGCTCATGGCACTCTCCGCCAATTGTCCGGCCCATGGTCTGCACCGAACTGACGGCAGCACCGCTGCCATCGAACGAGTACAGAGATCGTGTCCAGTGTCCCTCAACGCGCTGTGGCTCCCAACTGTTGCCCGTCTTCACCCGGAATTCGAATCCGTCGAAATGCTTGTCCTCGAGGGCGCCACCCTCGGTGAGGAAGTAATGTGGCGGGCGGTTGAACACCGGCGGGTCTTTGAGGCCGGGGCGGTCCTGCTGCCCCACGAGGACGGTGGAGACGACGAGCATCCCCGTAAGAGGGACGTACTTGAACTGAATCACATGACGAATCCTCTCGACTTTGTTCATCCCACCAGACGCGAGGGAGGAACTCCAAGGGCGGGGATTACGGCAATCGGTGACACCGACTAGGTCAAATCGGCCGTTCCGCCACAAACTCCTGGTGCAACAGTCCTAGGGAGACTCTGAACAAGTACTTCGATTTCCACCGATCTGCGGTTTAGATTGAGAGGAAATTTGGCAGAGGGCTGGTAGAGCGATGCAACAGCAGACACTGGCGATGGCGAACGGGTTTGAGCAGTACGCAAAGAAG
>DATBZX010000374.1:0-18630 GCA_036512955.1 Terriglobales bacterium | reverse complement strand
CGCGTAGGTAGAAAACTTGTAGCCGCGGCAGTACTCGAACTTCTCCACGGCCTTCATCAGGCCGACGTTGCCTTCCTGGATCAAGTCGAGGAACTGCAGCCCGCGGTTGGAATACCTCTTGGCGATGGAAACCACGAGGCGTAAATTGGCTTCGATAAGCTCGTGTTTGGCCTGTTCCGCGTCCATCTCGCCTTGGATGATTTCGCGCTGGGTGCGCTGCAACTGCTGAAAGCTCACGCCGGCATCGCTTTCCAGCCTTTTTAGGTCGCCGCGACACTGCCGCTGTGTCTTGCGGTAACCCCTCTTCACTTCTTCGCTGCGCGTGCTCTCAATCTTCTTTCCCAGGTTGCTGACTTGGCAGTCGAGCGAGTGCATGATGTCCACGGTTCTACTCACCCGATCGATCAGGCGTTGGCGCTCGCAGTTGCTGAGACCGAGGTTGCGGACGATGAGCGAAATTCGAACGATCTCGCGGCCCAGGCTGAATCGGCAGCGGCGGTATTCGCGCGCTTTCTGTTTTGCCACAATGGTCGATAGCCGTCCGGCCAACTGGTTGGCTCTTGTGTAGTGCTTCTGCAGCTCGTCGATGCGGTACGTGATGTCCTTGACACAGTTCTGCAGGATCTCCTCGGTGATCTCTTCCTCATCGAAGACCACAATTTCCTTGATCGCGCGTATGTCGCGCTTCAAATCCTCGCCAACGACCAAAATTTGTCGGATCACAAGGGACGAGCGTGAAAGCGCCTTCAGCGCGCTCAGTTGTCCGCGTTCGATGCGCTTGGAAATATCCACTTCCTCTCCACGGGTGAGCAGAGGCACTATGCCCATCTGGCGCAGGTAGATGCGCACCGGATCGTTGGTGTTTTCAAGAGCACCTGGGGTCAGGTCGAGCTCGCCGTCCTCTACTCTCTCTTCAAACTTTCTTTCGAGGGCCGCGGAAGGTAGCTTGGACTGGCTCTCGATCACGTCAATGGCCCGCGTGCCGATAATGGTGACCAAGTCGTCCAAGTCCTCCGAGGAGTGGACGCCATGCGGAATGAGGTCATTCACCTCTCTTCCGGCATCGATGAGTTTGGTAACGTCGTCAAGAGCCAAGCGGAATTCCTTTTCATCGCCGTCCTGCATGGAGAAAAGGGTGCTTTGTTGATTTGCAGCGGCCACTTCGACTGGAAGTGCCGAAATCAAAACTGAAAGATGCTAGCACGTGCTGCCGGCATTTTCCTAACTAGATATACTCTAGCTTGCGCTTTCGCACCGCTATGTTATTGGGAATCCCGGTTCTACTACTCGCTGCGGCGGCTGGCGGATATTGGATGAGTACCCGCGCCATGCGCCCCGTTCGGGAGATCACGGGCGCAGCCCAGGCGATCACTCCACAAGATCTATCCCAACGCGTTACGGTGCCGCAAACGGGAGACGAACTGCAGCAACTGGCGGAAACGCTGAACAACATGTTGCACAGAATTGAAGCTGCCGTCGTGCGCATTACTCAGTTCACCGCCGACGCTTCGCACGAGCTGCGAACCCCGATAGCCCTGATCCGCACCCGCGCTGAGGTTACCCTCGACAATCCGCGGACAAATGACGAGTATCGCAATTCGCTTCAGGAAGTGTTGGCCGAATCCGAGCGAACGTCGGCGTTAATTGAGAATCTGATGTTGCTGGCGCGTTCCGACACTGGCACCGAGGTATTACATTTTCAACGGACTGATCTAAACGCGCTGGCTCGGGACGTTTGTACTCAGGCGCAAACCCTGGCCGAAGCCAAGCAGCTCACGTGGAAAGCCGTCATACCTGAGGCGCCGATCCGGGTACAGGGCGATCCTGAGTCATTGCGGCGCCTGCTGCTGATCCTCATCGACAATGCGGTAAAGTATACGCCTCGCGGTGGAACCGTCAGTCTGACCATTCGAAGTACGGGCGTCCGCGCGGAAATTGTGGCGCAGGACACTGGGATCGGAATCCCCGAAGCCGACTTGCCACACATCTTCGAACGCTTCTATCGAGCTGACAAAGCCCGCTCCCGCGATTCAGGCGGCACAGGACTGGGACTTTCGATTGGACATTGGATCGCGCAAGCCCACGGTGGAGAGATCAGGGTTGAAAGCTCGTTAGGGGTCGGCTCCTCCTTTATGGTGAGCCTGCCGGTTCAGTCTTGAACCACAGTTCCATGGGCGGTTTTGCCACGGAGTCTTCAGGGAATCTTCAGGCGCCACCGCTAAGCTCATCTCGAGTTGTTTGTATGTGGCGCTGAAGGGAGAAGGACATGTCTGGGTTAAAATTCGCGCTCTTTACAATTGTGCTGTTGGGACTTGCCGCTATGGCGTCCTGCAAAGAGAGGGACCGAGACAGAGACGAAGAGCAGGCCGCTGCTTCAAAAGCCGGGGCCTCACAAACGGCCACTCAAAAACCTGCCGAAAAACCCGATGCCGATGAAGATGAGGAGGGCGAGGAAGGCCCAGCCACGCCCGCGGCGGTCGCCCAGGAGAAACCTGCTCCACTGCAACCAGCCGGCAAACAGTTCGTTTACGACTTCGACAGTGATACGCCCGGGCAGCTGCCTGCGAAGTTTCACACCGCCAAAACGGGCGGCGGCTCTTCGGAAAAGTGGGCCGTGACTGGAGATCCAACGGCTCCATCGAAACCCAATGTCGTGGCTCAGACATCCGCCGATCAAACCGATTACCGCTTCCCGCTGCTGATCGCCGACGAGGGATCGTTTCAAGACCTGGACATAAGCGTGAGGTTCAAGGTTGTTTCGGGACGCGTCGATCGAGCCGGAGGACTGGTTTTCCGGCTGAAGGATCCGAACAACTACTACATCGTTCGCGCTAATGCTCTCGAAAACAATTACCGGCTCTACCACGTAGTGAATGGTCGCCGCAGCCAGTTCGCCGGAGCGAACCTCAAGGTTACGTCAGGAGAATGGCACGAACTTCGCGTGGAGGTGGTCGGAAGCAAGATCACCTGCTATTACGACGGTGACAAAAAGATCGAGGCGACGGACGGCACATTCAAGGATGCCGGCAAAGTTGGTCTCTGGACGAAAGCCGACTCCGTCACGTATTTCGACAACTTGAAGGTCATCGCGAAATGAACGCCATCGCAATTTTGCATGAAAGGAACTCAAGTGAAGAACACAAACTTGTCATCGATTAGGATGTCCTCTCTGGTTGCGGTAATCCTCGTGCTCGTTTCCCTGCACACAACCTCCCTGGCACAGACCATCGGAGACCAGAAGGCGGCCACCGCAGGTAAGTGGAAGAGTGTCGAAGACGTCTTCGGATTTCCACCGGCCAACTTGCCTGGAGATGTAGTTCGTTTCAACATGCCGCGCAAGGACCTCCACGTCACCCTCGCTGGCACGAAAATCAAGCCAGGTCTTGCGCTCGGTTCCTGGGCAGCGTTCCATTCGGTCGGCGACAACGATGCGATGGTTATGGGTGATCTGGTCCTCACCGAAGACGAAGTCGCGCCGGTGATGAAGGCTTTGCAGGACGGAGGCGTCGAAATAACAGCGCTGCACAACCATCTGGTTGGAGAATCGCCGAAACTCATGTACGTCCACATGGGCGGGCACGGTGACCCGGTAAAGTTCGCCAAGACAATCAAGCACGCGGTTGGGCTGACCAAGACGCCTATTCCCCAGGGAGGCAGCACCAAAGAAAGCGCGGATATTGGATTCGATGTCGCTGCTGTCGAGAACACCATGGGGCGCAAAGGCAACGTGAGCGGTGGAGTTCTGCACTTCAACGTTCCACGCGGAGAGAAGCTTACCGAAGGAGGGATGGAAACGCCCCCCTCGATGGGAGCAGGTACCGCCTTTAATTTCCAGCCGACCGGCAATGGACGGGCCGCCATAGCCGGGGATTTCGCTATGACCGGGAATGAGGTTGGACTGGTTTTGAAGGTCCTGCAAGACAATGGCGTGCAAGTAATGGCCTTGCATAGCCATGCGCTAGATGACGTGCCGAGGCTCTTCTACATGCACTTCTGGGCAAACGACGACGCAGTGAGTCTGGCAAAGATCTTGCGCGCCGCGATCGACAAGACGAACTCAGCGAAATAGACGAGGTCCAACGCGGGTACTTCCATCTTGCTCAAATGACAGAGACAGGACCGCACCCATCCGAATCGAATGTTGTGCCGGTTTCGCTTTCGCGATTGCTAGTGTACTTCTTGCGGCTCGGCACAGCGGGCTTCGGCGGTCCCATTGCTCTTGTGGGTTACATGCAGAGGGACCTGGTCGAAGAGCGCCGCTGGTATTCGCAGCAGGATTACTTGCAAGGCCTGGCCTTTTCCCAACTCTCGCCCGGCCCTCTGGCTGCGCAACTCGCTATCTATCTCGGCTGGCTTCGAGCCGGACCACTCGGCGCTACCCTCACCGGAGTCGCGTTCATTGTGCCCTCATTTCTCATGGTCATGGTGCTGGCCGTGTTCTATGTGCAGTTCGGCGGCCTTCCCTGGATCCACGGCATGTTCTATGGAATTGGCGCTGCGGTAATCGCAATCATCGCGAGGAGCGCGGTCAAGCTGCTGCGGGGTACGGTGGGGAAGGACCGACTGCTCTGGGTGATCTTCCTTGCCATGGCTATTACAACAGCCTGGGCACAATCGGAGATCGTCTGGCTCTTCCTACTGTGCGGTGTCATCACTATGCTGGTGAAAGCACCACCATCGCTACCCGCGCACGCCTCCCCGGTGGTGTTGCCGAACATCATGGCTAAGCTCATCACGGGCGGCGCCGGAGCAGCCACTCCGGGAACTCTTGGGTTGTTGTTCCTGTTCTTCGCGAAGGCAGGAGCGTTCGTCTTTGGCAGCGGACTTGCGATCGTTCCTTTCCTGTATGGCGGAGTCGTCGGTCACTACCATTGGCTGACCGAACGCCAGTTTGTGGATGCCGTTGCCATCGCCATGATCACGCCCGGGCCAATCGTGATCACCGCGGCCTTCATCGGGTATCTCGTGGGCGGCGCCGTTGGAGCAGGCCTAGCGGCGTTGGCGGTCTTCGCTCCTCCGTATTTCTTCGTGTTGCTTGGCGCGCCCTACTCAGGTTGCAGAATCCATGACTCGCCCATACCGATAACGTTCGCGGGATTCTGTAGGTCATGAAGAGCAACCCCCAAACGATAGACCGATCCATCCATTGTCTGGAAAACCCCGTGATAGATGGAGAGCCATCCCTGGCCGGTTTTGATCGGCGGCGCGCCGGGACCGATCTTCATTTCATCCCAGTGATACGGTACGGGCTTCATGATGAGCTGGGATTCACCCCAATAGCGTAGATCCGGAGAATAGGAAATCCATATTAACCATGGGGCGATCTCCGAATGGGGACGGTCAAGCCGGGCATAGAGTCCACCAAACTTTTCGGGAAAGATCACCACATTCCGATAATCCGCCTGCGTAATCAGGGAGACCCTTTCCACCTGACGGAAGTCCTTCGTCTTGGCCAGAGCGATCCGCACTCCATCTCGCGAGTAGGCGCTGTAGGTGATGATGTACTCCCCCTCCAGCCCGGTCACGCGCGGATCCTCCACGCCGAACTCTTCATAGGCGGCAAATGGGCTGTCCCGCGCAGGAATCAAAAAGGGCTCTGGATCGGCGGTGAAGTGGAATCCGTCGGGACTGCGGGCCAAGCCAATGATGGACCGGCCCGTGCGGAGATGGGAGCGGAAGAGCATGATGTACTCCTCCCCATGCTTCACTACCGCTGCGTTGTGAACAGTCTCCACCGGGTAGGGGATCTCCGCCTTGGTAAGGATCGGGTTGTGGCCATATCGTCTGACGATGTCCTTCTTCATGACTGTCTCTTCTCCTCCAGATCAAAAATAGTGGAGTAAACCTGCTCGTATCCCTCCACCATGGTTTCGATGGAAAAGCATTGCTGGACCCGTTGGCGGCAGACGCTGCGATCGATTTCAGAAAGGCGTTCCAGGGCCCGTACCGCCTCGTTGACATTGTTGACCAGAAACCCCGTCTGCCCGCCTTGGATCACCTCACGGCACGAGCCAAGGTCCATGGCGATTACGGGGACTCCTGCAGCGTTGGCTTCTGCTAAGACAAGACCGAATCGTTCTGGAATGGTGTTCAAGTGCAGTAGAGCTCGCGCCCGGGCGAACAATTCGTTCTTGCCCTGCACGTCCACCGGTCCGATATAGCGAATCTGTTGATCGTCAAGGTAGGGTTCAACCTGTTCTCGGAAGTACCTTTCATCTTGGATGATTCCCGCGATGAGCAGTGACAGGCCACTCAGGCGAGCAACAGCAATCGCCAGATGGACACCCTTGTCTGGGTGAATCCGGCCAAGGAAGATCAGGTCATCACCGGCAGATTCCTGAAACGGGTACAACGCGAGGTCGATCCCGTTGTAGACTGTCGCCAGGTAATTCAAGCCCGGCGCGCGATCGGAGTCGCTAATGGAAACAAAATATCCGTCACGATACTTTTCATAGACGGGCATGATCTTGGGCGACGAGAATCCGTGGATGGCGGTGAGCACCGGGGTCTTAACCAGCCGTGTGTGGGTCAATGCCATGAAGTCGTAATGGCTGTGGATCAGGTCAAATTCAGAAGCGTGCTCGAATGCTTCGGAGATGTGGAGATATTCGGCCACTTTCGGATCGATGCCGGAATCCTCTTCATATCCCTTGTCCACGACGGCATGCAGATGAGCGCGAGTCACAGAATCCCGGCTGGCGAACAACGTCACATCCCAGCCACGGGCGACGAGTCCTTCGGTGATATTACTAGCCACCGTCTCCCAGGCGCCATATTGCCGGGGAGGCGTTCGCCAGGCTACCGGCGACAGGACAGCCACTCTTTTGTTGGGAATGGTCATGATATTGAACGATCTGGATCGACATGCATGCGCAGCGAAGCCTCCATCTGTGACCGTGATCCACCGCGATACAAGCCCGCCACGGGACACGCGAGATCGTGATCGAAACCAGCGGCTACCGCAACGTGTGCTCTGGACACGGCGAGACCGCGAGAAGGATTGTACCCGCGCCAGCCGGCGCCGGGCAAACAGACTTCGACCCAGGCGTGCATGTACGAATCCTGCCAGCCCGCAGACGCCCGTTCATATTCACTAACCAACCTTGCTGCGATTCCCATAACACGGCAAAAATCGCAGAATAGAACAGCCAGATCGCGGCAAGATCCCTCGAGCAAGCTCAACGACAGGTCAGACGACCAAGGCGGACCGTCTGGCCAGATCACCTGGCGGCGGGTTTGAAAGACCTGTGTGTTCAAGACCGCCAGAAATGATAACGTGTTCCATTGCGCAATGACGGCTACCGATTTCGCATACTGCTTCACCGCTTCGGCGACGTGCACGTCATTTTGGTAAGGAGCTAAAGCCGCACACAACGGTTCCAGATACCACAACGGAAGATTCAACGATTCGCCGGTTAGAACGAAGTCAAATGGATTCTCGCGGAGCATCTCAACACTAAATCGGCTCAGCACGCTCAACTCCCGGGTCGGTGCATCACCACGCGTGCAAAGCGAGATTGCCATCCTGATCCAACATTCGGCCGTACCCGCCGCGGGCGCTGGTAAATCTGAATCTCGAACGTAAGCAGCAGTTGCGCGCTGTTCGTGCGTGGCCGAAGCCGAAAGGTGTGCGGTTCGAGGTGCACCGGGTAATCGTAGCGGTCCACGGTCGAGTGCGTAACGGAAATTCTCATGCTGTTCAACGATCTTCCTAATGCATGGCGCCCAGCACCTCATCCAGTGGAACAGTGGCGAAACCTGTGGCGTGATCGGCCAGACCATAGGGAATGATCAACTCGCCATTATGGAGGAGAGCGCCACATGTATAAACGACGTTGGGCACGTAGCCCTCACGCTCGCTTTGGTTGGATTTGAGCAAGGGTTCGCGGAGGCGGCCGATCACTTTAGCGGGATCATCGCGATCGAGGAGGAACGCGCCGATGCAGTATTTTCGCATGGTACCGACACCATGGCTGAGGACCAGCCATCCTGCATCGGTCTCGATGGGGGCTCCGCAGTTCCCAAGCTGGACCAGTTCCCACGGGAAAATCGGCCTGAGCAGCACCTTGCGTTCGTTCCAGAAGTGGACGTTGTCGGAAAACATAAGGTAGATGTTCTCGTTGTCCTGACGGGAGAGCATGGCATAGACGCCGTTGATCTTCCGTGGGAAGATGGCCATGCCTTTGTTTTCGGCGGCCGGACCATTCAGAGTAATGAATCGAAAGAGGAGGAAGTCAGGAGTCTCTACCAGTTCTGGCACGACCACCTTGCCATCGAAGGCGGTGAAGGTCGCGTAGTAGACCCGAGTGCCATCATCATTTTGAAAACAGACAAACCTGGCGTCTTCGATTCCGTTGCGCTGCGAGGGCGTCGCTGGGAAAATGATGCGTTCGGACAGCCGCTGTTCGGGCTGGAACTGAACCTCATAGTTGGACCGGGCCAGCATCCAAATTCCCTGTGCTGCGTTTTGGTCTTCTTGCCCCGTTCCATCCGCCAGACGGGACTGCTTTACCTCGTCTTCGAGACTGCCACGAAGTTCTTCTAGTGCGAACGACTCACCGAGTTTGCTCATGACCCGGCGGGTGAATTCGCTGGTCAATCCCAGTTCAAAGAGTTTCCGCGCGAACAGCGCCTTATCATACAGGGGGTTTGGGACTTGACGGGGCTCGGTGAGGAAGCCAGAAGGGACTGCTACCTCGATCCGATGATCGGCATGGATGATACCGGTTCGGAAGGTGATGGAGGAAATGTGCCCTTCTCCCGTGGCACGCAAGCTGAGAATGAACCGCAGAGCGCCTGGCGCTACGTCAGTTTGATCGGGGTGCGGGACAATGGAGGGATTGAACAGCGCAGCGGACTCTAAAGAATATTCGGCCAGGAAATAGGAGCCGATCAACAGCCGCCGCTGTTCGGAGAGCTCCCCATCAGTCGCAAGCATCTGGTGGACTTGTTCAAACCGTTCCAGAAAGAGTTTGTGGATATGCTGATGTCGCTGAGAGAATTCAGCGGAGACTTCGTCCAGTAGGAAGCCGACCTGGTCTTCCGGGAGCGACATGATCCTGGCGATAATCCCAGCGACGCGTTGGGAATCCCCGGGACTGAATGGCCGCAGAAGCACGCGTGACCGGTCGGGCTTCAGGATCGTGGCTGTGCGGTTGAGGTGAATTGAGTTTGCGTTCATGCGTGAGATGCTCCAGAGAAAAAGACGGGAAGTGGCCATTACTTTTCGATGGTGATCGGTTCCCTAAAACTTGTCACCATGTTTTGCGCCAAGCGCATTTCCGCTAACGATAGCAGGAAGGCTAGGGTGGATTCCGCTCCTTGGTTCTCATTGACCCGATCCACGTGCAATCCATCGCAGCAGCCACCTGTCTCGGGCTGGTAGAGTTCCAAGCCGAGATCGTTCCAGCCGATAAACCAGTCGAACGCGCATTGCGCGCGTTCGTACCACCAGACGTCCGAGGTCGCGAGATAGGCTTCCAGGCAGGCTGAGACCATTGCTTGTGCTTCAATGGGTTGCTGGTCGAAGTTGGCGCGCGTGCCGCCACGGCGATAGAATCCGTTACTGCCAATTGGCCGAAAGTGACCATTCTCGGATATCTGCAATTCCATCAGCCAGCGTAGGGCTTGTAGTCCTCGTTCAAACGCGGCCATTTGCCCGGTTGCTCGTCCGCTCAGAATCAGAGCGTGGGCGAGCTTTGCATTGTCGTACGATAGCTCGTCTTCAAACCAACACCAGTCCGGTTTGGCGTGCGCGTCGAAGAGTTCCATGAGCTTTGAAGTAAGCGTCTCACGAGTCTGGTTGACCAAGCTGTCGCCGCTTAGCCGCCGCAGGTATTCGTGGATACCGATAAGGCCGAACGCCCAGGCTCGCGGCGAAGTGAATTCAGTGACGGGAGGCAATGCCTGCGCGAAGAGTTGTCCGGCCAGCATCTGGAAGCTCCGGAATGGCGATCGCCCCACGCATACGCCTAGGGCCCAGAGCGTTCGACCTTGACAGTCCTCAGATCCTTGGGAGTCGAGCCAGCGGCGGTCAAATTTCATGTGGTTGTGGAAGCGTTTCGTTTTGAGATCGAACGCGTAATGGAGAAAGGCCGTGCAGGTGGTGGCCAATGTCCGCAATCCTTCCGGGTCCTCTCCCAATTCACCGAGTAGCACCGCGAGAACCAACGCACGCGCATTATCGTCGGCGCAATAACCCTCAGAAAAGTTTGGTGCGCTGAAAATGGCGTGCTGAAAGACTCCGATGGAATCAGTCATCCGGAAGAGATGACTCAACTTAAGCTCAGGCAGTTCGCGCGGCTTCTGGTCGAGTGTCTTGGTGGCGAGAGACTTTCGAGACCGCGCCGCTCCTTCCAGTCGCGATGACTCGAACGAACGCATGTACTGCCGTGCGACGTTGCTCCACACCATGTCACGGCCAATCCGATAGGCGTTCTTGCGCATGGCATGGCGGCGGGTGTCGTCGCGCAGCAGACTGATCACCTCGCGTGCCACGGCCTGGCAATCCCCGAACGGCACCAACACGCCTCGGTCCTCCGCCAACAATTCCGCCGCGTGCCAGTACGGGGTGGAAACCACCGCCTTGCCAGAGCCGAACGCGTAGGCCAGTGTGCCTGACGTGATCTGCGCTTCGTTGAGGTAAGGCGTAATGTAAAGATCCGCGGCGCCGAGGAACTCCTTCAAATTTTCAAGGTCGACGAACTGGTTGTAGAAGATAACGTTCTTTTCGACCTTTTGCTTCTTGGCTAGGATCTCGAGGCTAAGCCGGTAGGCCTCGCCATGCTCGCGCAATTCGTTGGGATGGGTGGCACCCAAGACAATGTAAACGACGTCGGGAAGCTCAGACAGAATATGCGGCAGAGCGTTGAGCACATGTTCGATTCCCTTGTTCGGGGAGAGTAGCCCAAACGTGAGGAGCACCACCTTGCCTTCTACACCGAACTGGTCCTTGAAATAAGTCGGATCGACAAACCCAACGTCGGGAATGCCATGCGGGATTACGTCGATTTTGGCCAAGGGCGCCTGGTAGATGTCCTGTAGCATCTGTCGTCCGCGCTCAGCCATGATAACGAGCCGCGTCGACAGTGAGATTAACTCCTGCATCACGCGCCGTTGGTCAGCCCTCGGCTCACGCAGAATGGTGTGGAGCGTGGTGACAACAGGCATCCTCAATTCGCGCAGGAATGCCAAAATATGACCGCCGGCGGGCCCCCCGAAAATGCCGAACTCGTGCTGCAAGCAGACGATGTCCACGTTGCTGATGTTGAGAAAATCCGCGGCACGTAGATAGGACGAAAGGTCTTGTTCCTCAATTTCGAAGCGAACTACTTCGGGGTACTTATAGCCACCCTCAACGTCATTGACGGAAACCGAGAGACACTGGTTTTGTGGATGCGCAGCGGCGACGGCCGCCAACAAGTCGGACGTGAACGTCGCGATGCCGCACTTGCGTGGCAAGTGACCGCCGACAAAAGCAATCTTGCGGACCTTAGAATTCTCTTTCATGAGCCGTTCCTTTGCAGCCGTTCGACGTACTTGTTCGCCTTTGGCGAGGTCGCCCGAATGCGGCGTTCGGCACTCGACTTCCTAGGTGGAATGCAATCGATGTCGTTGACGCAGCTCTCTGCCATCCTTGCTGTGACGACCCGGCTGTTTCTTGCTGATTTTGCCGGAGCACGTACCATCCAGCTCTATTTGTACGCCCATTGCGTCGACGGGCTGCTGCCGAGTTGGAGCAGATCAAGAGTGGCGACCAGCGCGTCGCGGCTGCAGCCCTGAGCCTCGGGCAGGAGCTCGCCGGCAACGCATGCGTGGCGTTCTCGATGATCGGAGATCTCGAACGTGTTGTCCGCGCCCAGGTCCGCGACCGCATCCGCCTATTCACGCTCTCGAAGGAAGAATGCCAGCGCTATTTCGGGTCGGAAAGCTGCCCGCCGGCTACTTAGTTGCGCCCGGATCACCCTATGCGGATCTCGTCAAAGAACGGGGTGCGTTGCTGCTGCACACACTCGGCAGCGTATAGGTACATGGCAGCCGACCACGTCTGCCAGTCCGTCCGCTGGGTTGGCCTGTCTGCGCCTTAATCCACTCGTCGAAACCCCAGTCTGCGTCGTTTTCGTGCCAAGGTTTGACCAGTTCGGTCAGCGCCAGCAGCTTCCGCTCGGCCAGGCCCATACGCCCTGCCGCTACGTAGAAGCCGCAGACAAATGGCCAGACGCCCCCGTTGTGATACTCGCCAGGCTGATTGAATCGCTCGTATCGCGGCCGCCAGTCGGGATGTTGGGGCAAGATATACGGAAACAGACACGGTGGCAGATCCACGGTCAGATCCCCGTGTTCCCGCATCGCCTGGCACTCGGCCTCAACCCACGCCACCATGTTTCGCGCCCGATCGAGCGAGGCAATCCCCGTCAGGATCGCCAGGCTGTTGCCCAGCAAATCGAAACGCTCGCTGTTGTACATCTTGTAGGAGTAGAGGGCGTAATACGGCTTGGACGGCACCACAAGACGCTCGTGCTCGTGTGGGTTCCGTTCGTCGGCGGGGACAGCCAGCCCGTTCATCAGGTCGCGCAGGCGACCGGCGGACTCGTGTTCGCCATAAAGCGCAAGGTAAGCGTAAACCAATGCATTCACGTATAGCCCATAACCGAGCACCCACTGCTCGTCACGCCAGTCGCTGGTCGGCAATTGCGCGACCATCACAGTGTCCTTAGGGCTCTGGTACCGCATCCACTTCAGTGCGTTGTGCGCCGCCTCTTTGAGGAACTCCGGCTCGTTGATTGACCTCCTGCACAGTGCCAGGCCAAAGAGGAAAAGCGGCGTGGAATCGCTGGCGCCACGGTCGCCGGGATCGTGCGCGATTGATGGGATGTGGCCAAGCGGCGTCTGATTGGTTGCCAGCGCCACCAGTGTGCGGCGCAGCGCATCGGTAAGTTCTTCATTGCCGGTGACCAGAAGGCCCAATGCTGAAATCATCAGATCTCGCGTGTAGGGCTCCGGATATCCCCATCCGGCGGTCCGTGGAAGTCCTTGAAATGGCCCTCGCGCGTTATGAAGCAGAACGCGGACGGCTGCCTCTTTGGCCCGATCGATAGATGCTAGGAGTCTGTCGGGAATAGATTCTGCGAAGCACCAAACATGACAGTTTTTCCAGAGGGTGTTTGGGCTTAAGATGCGGCCATGGGAAAGTGCTTTCGATCCGCGGATGTGAACCAGGCGCTGCTACTCCCGCCGTCCCTGCATGATTGGCTGCCAGAAAAGCACTTAGCACGCTTTCTGGTGGATGTGGTGGATGCCTTGGATCTTGGGGCTATCTATGAGTCCTATGAAGAAAAGGATGGGCGCGGGCAAGCCGCCTATGACCCGGCGATGATGGTGCGGGTGTTGCTCTACGGCTACTGCATCGGGAGCTACAGCTCGCGCAAGATCCAGGCGAAGACCTACGAGGATATAGCGTTTCGGTACTTGGCAGCCGACGAACATCCCGACCATAGCACTTTGGCAGAGTTCCGCAAGCGGCATCTGGGGGCGCTGGCGGGGCTGTTTTGCCAAGCCTTGCAGTTGTGTGAGAAAGCGGGACTGGTGAAGCTGGGACACGTGGCGATCGATGGCAGCAAGATCCAGGGGAATGCCAGCAAGCACAAGGCGATGAGCTATGAGCGGATGAGCGAAGCGGAGAAGAAACTGCAAGCAGAAGTGGAAGCGCTGCTGCAGCGTGCCGAAGCGGTGGATGCGGCCGAAGACGAGAAGTACGGGAAGGATCAGGCGGGCGAGGAGTTGCCGGCGGAGTTGGCGCGGCGGGAGAGCCGACTGGCCAAGATTCGAGCGGCGAAAGCGGAGTTGGAAGCGGAAGCCAAACAGAAGGCCGAGGAAAAGAAAGCTGCCGCCGAAGCTCAGATCAGGCAGCGCCAGGAGCAAGAAGCCCGCACGGGCAAGAAGGTGAGCGGACGTGAACCGCAGGTGCCGGATCCGGAGCAGGCGGTGCCCGACCCGAAAGCGCAACGCAACTTCACCGACCCGGAAAGCCGGATCATGCCCGATGGGGGCCACCAGGGCAGCTTCGTGCAAGGCTACAACGCGCAGATCGCGGTGGATGGCGAAGCGCAAGTGATCGTGGCGGCGGAGGTAACGCAGCAGAGCAACGACAAGCAGCAATTGGTGCCCATGTTGGAGCAGGTGAAGCAGAATATCGGGGCCCAGCCCCAGGCGGCTAGCGCCGACAACGGCTATTGGAATGGAAAGCAAGTGGAGACGCGCGGGTGCAAGGTATCGACTTGCACGTGGCCACGGGGAAGCCGAAACATGGGGAGCCGAGTAAGGCAGAGGATGAGGACGCGACGGAGTCAACCGCAGAGGCTGGGTTGTTGGAGCAAATGAAGCAAAAGCTGAAAACACAAGCGGAACGGGACCTGTATCGGATGCGCAAGGCGATTGTGGAACCGGTGTTTGGGCAGATCAAAGAGTGGCGTGGGTTCCGACGGTTCCTGCTGCGCGGATTGCAGAAGGTGCGAGCGGAATGGAAACTGATCTGTCTCACCCACAACTTACTCAAGCTGTTCCGCTCAGGCCGAGCCTGGGAGATGTCTTAAGGAAGCAACAAGAAAGGCCATGCATAGGCTGCGAAAAAGGGTCTTGCGGGCTTACGAAGGCAACCAATGAGGTAAAACCCGGTTTCCAACTTCAGACTTTGGCGCTGCTCAGTGCACCTCCAACGGCAAGGTCAAGATTGTGATTCCATATTCCCGACAGACTCCTAGCGACTTCTCGTCCATGAACGTGGCTACCTCGTCGATCCACTCTCTACTGAATTCCCAGACGGTCAGAGACGAGCCTCAGAAACCGCCTGGCCACCTGGCGATAATCGAACGACTCCACCACGCGTTTTCGGCCGGCTAGGCCCATCCGCCGTCGGAGGCCGGCGTCCCGCATGAGTTTCAGGAGGTACTTGGCGATGCCGTCGACGCTGGCCCGGTACTCCGCTGTCCGCTGGCTTGGGAATACGATGCGATGGCTATCGTCGATCCCGTGCCCTTCTCCGAATACCGCCTCATCAATCTTTATCTCCTCTGCTACGTCCGCCAGGAATGCTGTTTCGCCGTGGACCATCGTGTCAAGAAATGCCATCGCGTTGATCGCGACCACCGGCCTGGCGCAGGAATTGGCCTCTACTTGCAGCATCCCGAAGCCCTCCAGGCGCGACGGTGCAGCGTAGATGTCGCAGGCGGCCAACAGGTAGGGCATGAAATTGTGCGAGACCACATTAGTGCAGTAAACAACCTTCTTGTCGATGCCTAACTGAGTTGCCAGTTTGAGGTCGATCAGATTCTGTTGCACGGTGCGAGGCTGGGGCCAAACCTTGCAGACATATTTCCAGTCGGGCGCCTCGGAGTCAATCCGCGCCAGCGCCTGCATGACCTCCTGGGCGCCCTTGGACGCCGCGTCGCCGCCGACGGTCAGGATCATGATCTGGTCATCAGCCACTCCCAAAGCCTCGCGGATCGAACCGACCTTCAGCTCATCGTGGCCGCGCGGCAAGAAGGCGTCCGTGTCACAACCCACCGGCAACACCTCGATATTGTCCCCCTTGATGCCGTCCCTGATGTATGTCTCCTTCACCCAGTTGGAGGTGAGCAGGATCAGGGGCAGAGCGTTAAGCAGCTCGTGGTGTGCCGCGACATAACCATCGGCCACGAGCCATGGGACGGCCCTCATACCGAACTGCTGCGGGTGTAAGATCAGGTGCGGAAGATGGCCCCAGAACCCGATGCCGACCACCACATCGGGCTGGAACCAGCGATAGTACCATTCCTTTTCCTGGGGCGATTCGAAATGCACAGGGTGGACGTCCGCGCCGATCTCGCTCAGGCCCCTGCACAATAGCTCACCCTGCGTCGCCAGTCCCGCCGCCGATGGTGGGTACTCGGTCAGAACCAGCACTTTCATGATTATTGCTCCAAGGGTGCGGTACGCTGGATCGCTGCCTGGGCCGAGTCAAAGCACCAGAACCCTTCTTCTCTCGGAGTGGTCTGTGCTTCCCAGCTTTCGGGCCCAAACCCGTAAAAATCCGTAATCAGCCGGCGCTTTTCGAGCCAGACGTCGTCCGCCAACACGTCTCGCCGATCGGCATCGTCGCGAACACGAGGCAAGTACGCCCGGCCCCCGTCCTCGTAGGCAAACAGCCACAATCGCTTTGTGTCGATACCGCCCGATCGCCAAAGCTCAACGACGGCCTGGCTGCACTCCGCATGCCGCCGGTGCCGTGTGTACTCGCCATTCGGGCCGTGGGTCAAAATCAAGTTGTAGCTGGTTCCAGCCAGCAGCCGTGCGGTGGTCTCCCCGACTTGCTCAATCGGCAGCGGGGCCTGGTCGGGTCCATCATCGAGATCCGCCATTTCACCCTCGGCTCCCAATCTCTGCAAGACCCGGCGGAACTTGGGCGCGCGGTCCGGATCCACCGCCCTGCACAAGGTCACGATGCGCCAAAGAAACCCCGGATGAGTCAGTATGTAACCGCCGCACCATAGCGTCTCGTCGTCCGGATGGGCGATGACAACAGCGCCCCGGGGGCGAGGGTCTGGCCTTACCTCATTGAGCGGGATGCGTATCATTGCTTTCTGCAGGTTCAGAGCATCGGCTCATGATGCTTGCGAACGGCCGTTGCCCGAGGGCGATTTCGTTGGGCGCTTAACATATTACCTTCATCGGACCAGCCTTCTCATTCCATCTGCGAGGGTGCGCCACCTTCGGGATTGCCATCAGTGAAGTCGGCACCGAGCAAGATCAGATTCCACACAAGAGTTCGGTCAATTCCCTCTGTGCCTGAAACCAGTCGTCAGCAGCCTGATCATTGGTTCTGTTGCGAAACTCGTAAATCTGATAGGCACGTATTCGGATTGCATCTTCCGACAAACCGACGGCTGGGTCTGTCTTGGCCAAAGGATTCGTTTCTGTTACGTCGGTAGATGGCTGGCTAACTTGAGACTTAGGCCTAGGCACATTCACTCCTCGGTTGCACAACTAAGAGGAGAGAACTTCAGAAAGGCTGACTTAGCTTCAATGGGTCTGAATGAGGAGAATACAAACTCTCTCATCCATGACCCTACGCTGATTGGCTAGCGCTGTCCAATTGGGAGATCCATGTCTCTACGGCGAGATCGATTGCCGTGAGAACACAAGTTGCCCGCTGCACACCAACAGTTGATCGAGGTGTTCCTACCAAGAACTCGATACTTGCTGTAACGATTGAACTTAACGTGACAGACCTGCCCTACTACTGGGGCGCCTTCATTCTCGTCGGACGATAGGGAGGTGCATTGCAGAGCTGTAACACTGAGGAACCTCAAGGGCAGGAGCAAAGGTGTTTGTAAATTGTCGCTACCGCACAGGTCCAATCCCTAGGAGCGTGTCCGAGTAATCATTTTCATAGCCACATATTGCGATTCACATTGCCATCAAGCGCAAGATATTGTGGGTGAAGCACCTGATTTTGCGTTACTCAGACACGCTCCTAGCCAGAAACGCTGGTGCAAAGGTGCAAAAGTGCAAACGAGGTTTGGGAAGTCGCCAGGCCGCTTCAAGCCCAGACGGCTTAAGTTAGCGCTCATCGGGCGGCCCCCCACTCCCTGCCGAGCGTCGCGAACTTGTGGGAGCACCTTTCGATATGCGGTTTTATTTCCTCGATCTCATCCACCATCCGGAGAGGCTTCCGCAAGCCATAGACGAGATGGAGGCCCAATTCCGTTCCGCGAACAAAGTGCCATCGCCCCCATCCCGCTCCGACACGAAGTGAAAGGCCCGGTTTCGTTCAAACGCACTTCTCGGAAATCTATCATTCCTGTCCAGAAGTCTTGATCTGGGAAGTCTGCCCCCGACAATCGCTGGGATTCCTCCCGAGCGGTGGGCAATACACCAGCAAAGCGCCAAGGAAGTCGGTATCTGGGCAGGGCGCGGCTGGCGTGCCCTGCGCCCTGTCCGGCAATCTGTGGTATTGAGAAAGGTGACGGTCGAATCAAGCGCCGGTGTCGCTGGGCGCCAAGGCAGCATTCGATGGACAATCCCGAGAAGAACCGCGTAGCCAAGACCGTAGTAGATCGATGGTGCTCTTTCCAGGAGGCGCTTGGCGGAACGAAGCGGAAGTATCCGACGCGAGAATTCCTTTCGTTCGCAGAGGCCGCCCGAAGCTACATCGACTTGACGCGACATGATCAACATACACAGAGACGTCGCCAACGCCCAACACTCACAAGTGATTCTGCCACAAGACAAATCGGCTTCTGCGTCCGATTACTCCCCATAAACGCGCCAGCATCGATGGATCCTCGCCCGGCACCAGCTTCCGGATTCCGGCCGCCATGCCGACTTATGGGGAGTAATCTCCCACATGCCGGTTTGATCGGCATAGGGGCGGCGGTCACCCGCCGACCCCTGCCACACCACCGTGCGTACGGGTCCGTACACGGCGGTTCGAGTTGGTTACGCTAGCACTCATCGATCAAGGTCGGAAGTCCAAGCGATTTGAAGTAAGCATTGGAGAGCCCAACAGAGAGGGCTTTGGCCCGAGCCAGGTACCAAGGGCCACGTCCACTGCCAGCGGTGTTATTGGCGAGCCGCGGACGGACCCCCAGCGAC
>DATBZX010000373.1:0-24043 GCA_036512955.1 Terriglobales bacterium | reverse complement strand
CCCTGTGCGCGATCCACAATCCCTCTTGCTTCTCCCGTTGCTTGCGCGTGCCCATCGCCATAGGGCGATTCTACGAACAATGTCTGTGGATACCTCAAGTGTTTTTACTTGCGAATCCAGACTTGCACCACGGGCTGTTAGTGACTGCCAAAGGGTTAGTGGAATGGAATTCACCTCGCGGCTGTTGTCGGCGTACCAGCGGCGAACATAACGAACGGTCACGAGAGGTCGAGGTACATCGGTCGTGTTTGGCGTTCCTCTATGCAGGCACCCAGGATGGCGAATTAGAACGTCTCCGACCTCCAACGGAACGGTCCGCGTCTCAATTTCCCCTGACGCAATTAGCCGGTGGGCTTCGTTCCATAGCATCCGGTGAGTGCCCGGGGCTATTTCTAGGGGCCCGTTTGCAGTTGTTATTCGCACCAGGCCAAAGCTGACGTTCAGCATATAGGCGGGCAACTGCATGTCAGGGGCTTCTGTAAACAATGGACGCTGATAATCGGCATGAAATCGCTGGTAGTCGGAACCCCTCATCGGCACGTCGCAGCCCCATTGGTCCGCGACTACTCTGTCGTCCATTGCGCAGCGCACAATTCTAAGCACGTCGGTGTCGAAGAAGAACTCCGGGGCATAGCATGGTGACACGAACGGCATCGGCAGAAAGTGGCGACAGGGGCCGCGGTTGGAGTTTTCATGATTGTCCTCAAGATAACTCAGGAGCGTCGGCCAAAACGCTTCGCGGCACGCATCAAGCAAAGGCTTCGGAAAGTGAGCCGTTAACACGCAGAAGCCTTGGTCGTGAAGTTCGGCAATTTTCTGTTGGATGTTCATGGGCGCGAATGGCCTGCGCGGTGAGCCACGTGGAGGATAACTGTTGTGAATAGGCTTTATCACTAGCTATCACTTATCCTTGCCAATCCGCGGTTGTTTTTGCGCGACAAATCACGACGAACCTACGGCTTCTCGCCTGCCTTGAACTCCGCCCAGGGATTGCCCTTCATGTCCTGCAGCACCGGGCGTTGCCACTCGAACTCGGGATGCTCTTTCAGAAATGGATCGGCCAGGAAGTCTTCCCCGCAGGGATAACCGGCGCGAGCCCGCAGCGTCATGTTCTTCGTCATATTGCTGTCGGCGGCCTGGGCGGTCACGGCGCCGCCGGGAGTGTAGGGAAGCGACTCCCACTCGGGCACCCCACGAGGTGAGTTGGCCTCGTGCCCGCATAGAGCGCGCTCATTGCGGTCTTCCTTCTTCTCGTAGCTGTCCCGATGATCGGCGAGAAACTTTTGCGCCAACTCGATGTTGATCTGCCCCTGGTACTGCTTCATCAGTTCGTCCCAGCGCACATGGCGGGCATTCATGGAGTTGCCGAGATTGGTGGGATCGAAAGTTGTTTCAGCCTTGATCAGCGCAGGGTCGCTGGGGAAATTGGAGCCGACGAAGTAGCCGTCCTTGGTACGCCATACGCGGTGCATCTTCAGGCCGAGTTCGAAGCGCGCTACTTCGCCGGTATTGTTGTCGGCGAGCAGCCAGTCATTGGCGTAGCCGCCATTGTTGCCGTCGAGCATGATCTTCACGAACTGGTCGATGGAGTTGGAGTACTGCAGCGCTTTGCGGGCGCGCACGAATTCCGGAACTCCTTTCGGATCGAAGAGCGAGAACTGGGTGATCGTGGTTTCCGTGACCATCAGCCCCGCGGAGTTGATTCCGAAATCGTCGTCGCTGACGATGATGCCCGGGAAGCCGTCCTGCAGGACGTGATAGCCGTGAGTGGGAACGATGTCGAAGATCACTGTCCATCGGCTGCCGGTCGCTATGTTGGTCCAATTACTGTGGGCGATTACAGGCTTGTGGTCTTTCGTCATCGATCCAGTCGCGACGAAGGCGCTGCAATTGCCCGGGGACGTCAGCTTGGGTGCGCCCGCGCGTTTCTCCTGGCGATCGAGCGTCGGCACGTAGTAGTCCGGGACTTCCTCCATGGCATTCAGCGCCACTACGTCCCAAACATCCATCGATACACCGTGGGCCTTAACGCCATCGGCGATACCCTGCAGCTCCTGCTGGTACTCGGCGTCAATTTTCGGCCAGAGGATAGTCTTCGCGACGTTCCGGTAGAAGTCCCAATCACGTTTGGTGCGGCGAGTGTCGAGAAACTTGACGGTGTTGAGCCCGTCCGCGATCTCGGGCGCCAGAAGATAGCCATGCTGATAGCCAATGTCTGAAGGCGTGCCTTCCAGGTGGACGTAAATCCACTTGCTGCGTTCAAAGCGGTAGGCAGGCTTCAGACGGGTAGCATTGCCCTGAGCACCGTCTTGGTTGGAAGCAGCGAACGCCGCCGCGCTGCCCATTGCAAAAATCACCAGCGCAAACGCCGCTATCAACGTTCGGTACTTTGCCATTCATGTTCCCCTATTGGTCGCAGTGTTGGAGCAATCACAGAAGCTTATCTGGTTGTGCGATGGGACTCAACTTCGCGAGCGATGTTCTTGAGGAGTACCAGTCAGCTAGAACAAGAAATCGAAATCGAGCAGGTACTTACGGTTGTAATTGCCGAAGAAGTTCCCGTACTGCGGGTCGGCGACGTTGGAGTGGACCTGCAGCGGATTGAAGTGGTTGGTCAGGTTCAGTACCGTCACCGTCAGCCGTACCGCGTGTGTCTCTCGCACCTTTAAGTCCTTGGCCACGGCGAGATCGGCCGAGAAGTAGCGCGGGAAGCGGTATTGCGGCCCTGTCGTCTGCACCCACTGCTGTAGCGCGTCAGTCGGCTGATAGGGGAATCCGTTGCGCAGTTCGAGGTGCGGATTGACCATGAATTTGTAGGGAAGAGAATACGTTCCCCACAGCAGAAAGCGGTTGGGAATTTCGCTGGGCAGGGCGGATACCAGTCCATCGCGCACCACGGGGTACGGGAAATTGCCCAGGTAAGAACTCGCGCTGCTCACGTCACCGTAGGCATACTGACGGACGTACGAAAAGTAGAACTGGCGATTGGCGTTGGCCCCGATCCGCGAGGTGAACTCCGCCTGCCGGGTCTGGGCCGAACCATTGGATCCAAGCACCATGGCATGGCGCTTGTCCACCACCTCGGGCTGCAGCGTGATAACGCCTTCTTCCCAGCTTTGAAGGTATTTGAGTCGTACCGTCAGCATGCGGCTGATCTGGCGCTCCGCCTCCAGGTTCCACGCCATGCTGTAAGGCGCGAAATTGCCGGTCTTGTTCTTCCGGTCAATGAACGCAAACTTCGACTGCACCGCCTGGTCCGTCAGGTTGATGTAGCGTACCGGAGGGCCCACGGGCAATCCCGCCGAGTCGTAGGTCGTGATGCGCTGTTCGGGGTAGCTGTTGAAAGCGTAAATATCCAGCGGGACTGAATCGTAGAAGATGCCCATGCCGCCGCGAATGACTGTCTTGCCGGTGTCCGGAGACCACACGAAACCGCCACGTGGTGCCGTACGCGTGGTGGAGGTGATCGACTGCGCTTCGTAACGTACTCCTGCATCGAATGCGAGGTGCGAATTCAGCACCCAGTGGTCTTGCACGAAGAAAGCAGGCTCGAAGTCGGAAAGATCGAAGGGCTTGCCGCCGGTATAGTCGATGCGCTGCAGCGGTTGGCCGTTGGCGCCATCGAGGAGCACCGGGCGGGCATAGAACTGGCCCATGTTTTCGCTGTGCCCCAGCACCGAGCCGATTTGAATGGTGTGCTCGCCCAGGAATTTCAACGGCTTCACGGTGTAGTTCTCGATCCACTCATAACGGCTGGAGTTGCGCGATTCCTGGCTGAAGTAGTTTCCTGAGTTGCCGGTTGGCATGAGCGTCATCGGTTGCGAATACGCCTGCGGCCTGACATCGCTACTTACGCTGGTTTCCGCTAGAGTGCTCTGCAACACGCCGCCTCCCAGCGACCAGCGATGAAGGATCGTTGCCGTCGATTCATGGAAGTTGGCATCTGGCGTCACCGGTTGGGGGTCGAAGTAATTCAGTCCGACGTATTCCATGGTGTGAGGCGCCATGTGCAGGCTGGCCGTGAGCGTCTGGTTGGGCGAAATGATCCAATCGACTTGAGTGAAGGAATTGATGGCCTGCGAGGTGTACTGGTTCTCGGGATAGGGCAGCGTGCGCACCGAGTTCTTATTGAGCAGATACTCCGCGCCTTCAAGGAAGTAGAGTTTGTTCTTTACGACCGGGCCGCTGAAATTGAAGCGCGGGGTCGCGCTCTTGACGCCATCCAGATGCCCACTGCGGATGCGCCATTCCGGCAGCGGATCGTTGAGGCTGTACTCCCACTTATCGCCGCCGCGCCGGGTTTCGGCAGTCACGACGCCGGCAGTGAATCGTCCGTATTGTGCCAGGTAGGGCATTACCGAGACTTGCACCGTCTGAACGCTGTCAATCGGAACACTCAGTCCAAAGTTGCCGGTCGCCGGGTCCGTGACATCCACCGAGTTCACCAGCAGCGCGCTATGGTCCTCGCCGAACCCCGCAATCTTGACCGCGCCATCCTGACCGCGGATGATGCCGGGAATCAGCGGCAGCGCGTCGGTCAGCGTGGCCGGGCGCGTCGGCGAGAGTTTCGCCTGCGCGGTTGGCAAATCCTGCTGAACGCCGCTATCATCGGTCACGGCATTCGCAGCATCGCCCTTCACATCAACCGTCTGTTGGCTGAGTGCGACTGAGTTCAGGACAACTTCGATGGGCTTGTCTTCGCTGGCGGGCGCGTCGATCGAAGTTTGGGTGTTGAAATAACCTTTCTTCGTGACGGTCACAAGGTACGTGCCGGACGAAGGCAGGTCGACACTCGTCTTGCCGGCTGGGCCTGTCGCCGCCGTGGTCAGTTGCCTATCGCCGAGCGCTACAGAAATGTTGGCGTCCGCGACCGGCTGGTTCTTCTCGTCGATGACCGAAATCTGTACCGTCAACGGATGGTCGGCAGCCAACGCCAGGCTCGCCGTCAGAGAACAGAACAAAGCAATCGCGCCCAACTGGACGAGCATTCGCCACAGCCGGCGGCCATCCCTCACAGGGACAAAGCGTGATTGCAATGTTACGAAGTCGAACATTCCTGTCTCTGAAGCTACTAAAATGCGCAGATCCCGGATTCCAGCGATCGGTCGACACTCAGATCAGAAATGTGCACCCAGCGAGCGGAAGCGGCGAAATCGTTAGATACCTGTCGCTTCCTGGATGTACAAAGATTCAGTTCGTCCTGCAAATAACGATCGCGTCAACAGGGATTGGCACTGTAGACGCAGAGTTCGAGGGCCGGCCAGACCAGTTAAGATGTAACGGATTGCGTGCGCCCACCTATTTTACCCGTTCGGGCTGCAAATCGCAGTTACTTTTATGTAATGTTTCTCCCCAGGCGATACGCAGCCGTTCGGTTGTCAAAGATTTGCAAAAGGTTACGATCAAACCTTATCTTTGCGATGGGGGAGCGAATCAAAATACAGGTAAGAGGACGCGGCATTCCTCCCCGCAGGGGTTAGAGGATCAAGCCCCAAAATTCTTCTTCAAGGTGTGACTTTGTTGGTGGGTCGCCAAATTACGAGAGTCGGGGCCGCGGCAGTCCTGTGGTTGGCATGCTCGGTTTCAGTCATGAGCCAGGTGCCTAATCGAGTAGTGCTGCAGCCGGACCTCGATCTCGGGTTTCGCCAGATGTACAACCTTGATTTCTCCGGTGCGCACATCACATTCCACAGCTACCAAAAGACCCGTCCCGACGATCCGCTCGGCTACGTAGCTGACGGAGCGGCGTACCTGTTTGCCGAGTTTAACCGCCTGCAGATCCTGGAATCCGACCTGTTCACAGACGACCAGAAATTCGACAACCGTACTCAGCAGAAACCAGATCCGGCGGTGAAGGCGGCATTTGAGAAAGAGCTCGCACGTAGCGACGAACTCTTGAACAAGGTTCTGGCTACCTCGCCGAATGACGCCAACGCCTTGTTTTCAAAGGTGCTGGCCAACGGGCTGCGCGGCGACTACACCGCCATGATCGAGAAGCGGAACCTCGCCAGTCTCAGCTACATGAAGATTTCGCGAGTCACGGCGCAACAGCTGCTGGCGGTTGATCCGACCTGCTACGACGCGTTTTTGGCCGTGGGCGTGGAGAACTATTTGCTGGGTACTACTCCGGCTCCGGTACGCTGGGTACTTCGTATGACAGGATCGCAGACCGACAAGGAGGAGGGCATCAAGCGCCTGCGTTTGACCGCCAACAGGGGATACTACCTCGCTCCATTTGCCCGCCTGTTGCTGGCGGTTGCGGCCTTGCGCGACAACGACAAGAACACTGCCCGCGTGTTGCTAGCAGGCCTGGCAACCGAGTTTCCCCGTAACCGACTTTATTCCAAGGAACTCGCCCGTATTCAGTAATCGCCGTCCAGCGTGGCGCGGAAGATCCGCCAGCGAGCGGGGAAGTTGAGATCACCATCGTCCCAATGTGCGGAAGGCATCTCGCGCCCGGCAGGCTTAAACCGGGCTTCATCGCCCCGTTCTAACCCTAAGCGAGTTTCACCCTGCAGGCCGGGCATTTTGGTGTCCGGCTTTTTTGCGCCCCGGGCGCAGCATGCAGCCTCCTTCAGTGGCTTCCCAGAGTGAAGTTCACGTTAATCTGCGTGTCCACTTCCACCGGTTGTTCGTTGAGCAGGTACGGCTTGTAGCGCCAGAGTTGCACCGCTTCCAGCGCCGCCTGCACCAGCAGCGGATGACCGCTGAGCACGCGCAAGTCGCGCACGGTGCCGTCCTTGGCGATCACTGCCTGAAGAACTACCGTCCCCTGGACCCGCGCCTGCACAGCAAGCGACGGATACGCCGGCTTCACCTGGTGGATCAGCAAGCCCTGTGCGACTCCCGAAGACACCCGCACCTTCGATGGCGCGACCACCTTCGGCATGGTTGGAGGGACTTGGATGATGTTGCTGATAACGCTGTTCGGTACCCCAGCCCCGGTTCCTCCCGGCACTCCCGCCACTTCGGGAGTGGTGCCGGCACCGACGGTGGCTTCTTCGTCGTGCACCATGGCGACGCGGGTTGGAATTGAAACCGGCACGCGAATCACTCCGTCGTCGGTTAACAGACGAGATTGCCGCGCGGGCGGCCGGTCGGGAGACGACGTTGCAGGAGGCGGCGGAACAGGTGCAGTGACGATGGCTGTGAGCTGGCGCCAGGGCAGCGCCTCGGTATAGATGAGTGGCAGCAGCACCAGTACTCCCGCGAGAAGTCCCTGAACAACGAACGACAATGAGGCGGTCCACGGATTTTGTCTGCTCAACGCGCCGCTCGATTCAACCAAGCTATCTTCGAACATACAGTCGCTCCTTTTCACTCGGTACAGACACCGGAGTCGAGGGATTGGCTCCCGCCATGTCTGCGGGAACTTAGCGGTGGTTTCTGGTGTCAGGCGCCGCGCGCATGATTTGCAGTCGTCACGGTGCTACCTGAGCGGTAGATTTGTGTAATGGCGCGTTATCGTTTTCAATGGTCGGTACGCAGTGCCAAAGGAAGGCCGTCTTTATAATGCGAACTATTCGAGTTGTACTTTGCGTTTTGGCTCTTATAACTTTCGCGGTTGCACAACCAGCTCCCTCGTGGAGCAGTGATCCCCAGGTTGAGTCCCGCGTAGAGCAGCTTCTTAAGCAAATGACGCTCGAGGAAAAAGTCGGGCAACTGATCACCTACTCTCAGGGTGCGCCAACCGGCCCCGGCACCGGGCGCAGCAACTACAAAGAGATGGTGGCCGCCGGCCAGCTCGGCTCCATCTTCAACCTGACGGGCGCGGCCGACACCAACGCCATGCAAAGGATCGCCGTAGAGAAGTCGCGGCTGCACATTCCACTACTGTTCGGACTCGACGTCATCCACGGTTTTCGCACGGAGTTTCCCGTGCCGCTGGGCTTGTCTGCCACCTGGGACCCGGCGCTGGTAGAGCGCGCGGCGCGGGTGGCCGCGAAGGAGGCCAGCCGCGCAGGCGTGCGCTGGGCGTACTCGCCGATGGTTGACATTGCGCGGGATGCCCGCTGGGGACGCATCGTGGAAGGTGCGGGCGAAGATCCGTATCTCGGTGCTGCGATGGCCGCCGCCTACGTCCATGGGTATCAGGGCGCCAAGCTGAGCGACCCCGAATCCATTGCCGCTTGCAGCAAGCACTTCGTAGGATACGGCGCGGCTGAAGGCGGACGAGATTACAACGCTGCCGAAATTCCTGTTAGGCTCTTGCGCCAGGTTTACCTCCCGCCGTTCCAGGCGACCATTGACGCCGGCGCCGCCACATTCATGAGTGCGTTCGAATCGCTCAACGAGGTCCCGGCCAGCGCGAACGCCTTTACACTGACCCAGGTCCTGCGCAAGGAATGGGGCTTCAAGGGATTTGTGGTGAGCGATTGGAACTCGATAGGGGAGTTAATCGCGCAGGGCGTAGCCGCCAACCACGCTGTGGCGGCGGGAAAGGCGATCCTGGCCGGCGTGGATATGGACATGGAAAGCAACGCCTATGGCCCACACCTTGCGGAACTGGTGAAGTCGGGCGTGGTGCCCGAGTCGGTAGTCGACGACTCGGTTAGACGGGTGTTGCGGGTGAAGATCGCGCTCGGTTTGTTTGAGAGCCCTTACACCGAAGGCAAGGGGCCGGACGGAATCGCCTCCGAAGATGCGGAGTTGGCGCGCAAGGCGGCGGAAGAGTCGTTTGTCCTGCTGAAAAATGAGGGCGCCGTGCTTCCGCTGAAGGCGAACGGCAGGACCATCGCGCTGATCGGCCCGCTGGCGGATGATGCGGGGCAAATGTTGGGCTCGTGGGCGGCCAAAGGCAATCCCAACGACGTTGTCACGCTGCGTTCGGCGCTGACCAAGCAAGTTGAAGCTGCTCAAGGAAAGGTTCTTTATGTCAAAGGCGCCGACATCATGGGCACTTCCGACACGGGATTCTCTGACGCTGTGGGAGCCGCTAATAGGTCTGACATTGTGGTACTTGCGCTAGGCGAAGATGCCCAGTGGATGACCGGTGAAGGCGGGTCCCGCGCTCACTTCGACCTTCCGGGCAAGCAGCAGCAGTTGCTCGAAGCCGTCGCAGCTACTGGTAAACCAATCGTCCTAATAGTCTTCAGCGGACGTCCGCTGGTGTTGAACTGGGCGGCGCAGCACGTACCGGCGATCATGGAGGCGTGGTTCCCCGGCATCCAAGCCGGTCCGGCGTTGGCCAATGTGTTGCTTGGAACCATCAGTCCGAGCGGCAGGCTGACCGTGAGCTTCCCGCGCGCCGTGGGGCAGGAGCCGCTGTACTATAACCACTTCAGCACCGGGCGTCCGGCTGATGGCGTTGACCTGTCGCGTCCGCCCAAGACTAGCAATGAAAAGTACCTGTCGCGCTACGTTGACGAACAGATCTCGGCGCTGTATCCCTTCGGATACGGACTGACTTACTCGACGTTCTCCTACTCGCCAGCGACCCTAAGCGCTACGGCAGTCAGCGCGAAGGATCTCAACGCGGGGTCCGTCAACCTCAAGGTCACTGCCGAAGTGCGAAACGCCGGTACGCGAGCCGCCGACGAGGTGGTGCAATTGTACATTCGCCAGACCGGCACCAGTGTCGTGCGCCCCGTGCGCGAACTGAAGGGCTTCCGCCGCGTTACGCTCGCTCCGGGTCAGTCGCAGAAGGTCGAATTCACGCTGGGCCGCGAGGAACTGAGTTTCTGGAACATAGAAATGAAAAACGTGGTGGAACCGGCGCAACTGACGGTGTGGGTCGCTCCGGATTCGACCCAGGGCAAGCCGGTGCAGGTTGCCATCGGACAGTAAACCGCCGTTAGAACGCGAACAGCGGGTGCACGTCTCTCGGCGTGTACCCGGTGCTATCGATCAAAGCGCAAACGACTAGCTGTAGGCTAATCTTTCAGGCACAATTTCATGCGGGTTAAGGGCCGAGTCCCCGACTACCATGAAGAAAACGATCATCGCTTCCACTGTTTCCCGCCTTCTCGCGTGTGCCGTTCTCGCGTGATGGCGGAGATTAACGACGCAATCGGAGTTCAACCATGATGACAGCGACACGCTTGACAATTTGGTTCCGCCGGATGCGATGGCATGTTGCCGCGCTGATCGTGGCACTTTGCATGCTGACCATCGGTGCATTCGCCCAGGACAGCTACGACCAGCCGTGGCGGCCGCAGTATCACTTCACCCCGGCGCACAACTTCATGAACGATCCCAACGGCATGGTGTTCTACAAGGGCGAGTATCACTTGTTCTACCAGTACAACCCCGAAGGACAGGTCTGGGGACACATGGGCTGGGGCCACGCCGTCAGCTCCGACATGGTGCATTGGAAGCACCTGCCGGTGGCGATTCCCGAAGACGCGAAATACATGGCCTACTCGGGCAGCGCCGTAGTGGATTGGAATAACTCCAGCGGCCTGTGTAAGAACCCCGACCCGCAGGACCACTCGTGCCTGATTGCGATTTACGCTGCCGCCTACAAAGACCGGCAGAAGCAGCACATCGCCTATAGCAACGATCGCGGACGCACGTGGACGAACTATGCGGCTAATCCGGTGATCGACGTCGATGCCGAGGACTTTCGCGATCCCAAAGTATTCTGGTACGCGCCGCAGAAGAAATGGGTGCTAGTTGCGGTGTTGGCTGACCGTCGCAAGGCGTTGTTCTTCGACTCGACCGACCTCAAGCACTGGACCAAGCTCAGCGAGTTTGGCCCCGCAGAGGATGACGCCGGACAGTGGGAGTGTCCTGACCTGCTCGAACTGCCGGTCGAGGGCAACAAGGAAACGCGCTGGGTGTTGATCATCAATCGCAATCCCGGAGCGCCTGCCGGAGGGACAGGTGTGCGCTATCTGGTCGGCCACTTTGATGGCAAGCAGTTCACCGAAGAAAACCCCGCGGGTGGGAAGCTGTGGGCCGACTACGGCAAGGACTTTTACGCGACCAACTCGTTTAACGACATGCCGACGGGCGACTCGCGCAAGATTTGGATTGGCTGGACCAGCAACTGGCTTTACGCCAAAGACGAACCCACGGTGCTGTGGCGCGGCGCGCAGTCGGTCCCGCGAACGCTGTCGCTGAGGCGGGTGGGCAACCAGTTGTTGATGGTGCAGGCTCCGATACGGGAGTTACAAAGTCTGCGCGGCCAGCCGTTTTCCGTCAAGAACACTACTGTGCAGGATGCGAACGCTAAGATCGCCAAGGTGGCTCTCGAAGGTGAAACCTATGAGATCGAAGCTGAGGTAGAACTATCGAAAGCTGAGGAGTTTGGTTTCCGTCTGCGCAAGGGCGACGGCGTCGAAACCATTGTTGGTCTTATTCCGTCGTCGAACACGCTCTTCGTGGATCGCACCAAGTCCGGCGACGTGTCATTCAGTAAGGAGTTTCCCGGTCGCTACTCCACCAACTTGAACAGCACCAAGCAAGTCAAGCTGCACATCTTCGTCGATCGATCGAGCGTAGAGGTCTTCGCCAACGACGGCGAGAAGGTCATGACTGACCGCATCTATCCACCGCCGGGCAGTACGGGAATCGAAGTGTATTCCAGGGGCGGCGGTAAGGTAGTCTCGTTAACAATCTGGCCGTTGCAGTCGGTATGGAGTGCAGCGAAGTAGCCTGATTTCTGGCATCAACAGTAAAACCCGGCGACAGGTCACCTCTGCCGCCGAGCTCCACGTTGCTGTAGATGTAGCTTCGTATCTAGGCAACGTCGCGGACGTCTCGCTTGTTTTCTTTCTTGTCGGCACTGGCTTCGCCGGAAGAGGAGATATCCTGGGCGCCGGTGCCTTCGAGAATCGACTTCGCTTTCTTTGTCCAGGCAGAATCGTCAGAGTGAACTGACAACAGAATCCCGCCGTCCTTCACCCGTCCTTCGTACCGCTTGGCCTCATATTCCGGGATGCCCATGCCGATTAGGGCACCGGTGAGGCCGCCGACTGCACCACCGGCACCAGCCCCTGCCAGGGCCGCCACGATAGGTCCAGCAGCGATAAAAGGTCCTAGTCCAGGAATTGCGAGGGCGCCTATGCCAGCCAACCAACCCAGCCCACCACCCACCACAGCGCCGGCACCCGCACCAGTTGCTGCGCCTTCCGGGGCCTTGGTATTTTTTTCATGAGCAAAATCCCTCGTTCCGGTGCTTTCTGGGAATAGCACTGAAATGTCTGAATTCCGAAAGCCCGCCGACTTCAGAGCGTCTACGGCGTTGTCTACGCTTGCGACATTCGGGTAAATGCCAAAAACTGCTGTGTTTTTACCTGCCATTTCGTTTCTCCTTTTGCCTAAAGATCTTATTGCTGCGGTTTAACGTCCAATTCGCTGGTTACCTTGTCTTTGCCGGCGACCTCAGCGGCTTTCTGCTCGATCATCTGCTTCTCGGCTTCGGACCGCACGGGTCCCTTCAGTGTGACCTGGCCGTCTTGTGTGATGATCTTGACGTTTTGCGCATAGGTCGAAAGCGACTTGTCGTCCATCAGTGATTTTCTTATCTGCTGAGTGACGGCGCGATCTGTTGGATTTTCCTTTTGCTGACTGGCCGTGGGCTCATTCTGATTCTTGTCCCGCTCGTTGACTTTGGTATTGTCTGCGGCAGGAGCAGATTGCTGGTCAGCCGGCTGCTGCGCGCCTGCGAACGCCGCGCTGCCTAGCAGCAAAACAGCGCACAGGAAAGTGTGAATCACAGATTTAAAAACGAACCTCATTGTTATTGCTCCTTGTGCAAAAAGACGAACGGATTGGGGCGCTTTCCATTCACCTGGTCCCGGAAATCATTTTGAGTTTTGCTCGGCCGGACTCCGCACAGCTATCTATTCTGTGAGGCGATGCATTGTGACCGGCTACTCACGAGCGACACACTTTGTTGCCCGCAGACAGGAGAGTACCAACCCAATATCCGTCAGGCCATCGGGTCAATCCTTTAGAAGCTGGCGGGAATGTACTTACCCTTTGCTGCCGTGCGAGTTTGCGAAGGGGACGGCCGAGTGGTGCGCTGTATGGGTGCGTGGTGAGAGCGTTTGTCGTTCCCAGGTTAGTGTCCGTGATCTACGCCAAGTCGCTGTCGAACGTATTCATCTTTGCGCGTCGATTTCAATAGTCGTACCTTCCGATTACGCGCCCATCCTTCTTATTCAGCAGCACGAGTGCGGCGCGCTGTTCAGGAAGAGTGAATTTAATCTCAGCCCCGGTAATCTTGTCGCGCACGTCGATGGGCTCGTCGCGCCCGCTCTCCGACATGAAAAGGTAGAGCATAGAGTTCTCGAATACCGTAGGCCGCGCCAGCACTCCCACCGAGAGTTGACGCGCTTCGTACGGCGGCTCAACGGCCGCCCGGCGCAGGGCGGCAGCATAAACCGCAACCGTCGCGTCGTTGCCTTCGCTCATTTCCACCGGATACGACGCGATCAAGAGCTTGCCTTTGCCGACGGTCAGCTCCTTCCAGCCAGATTGGTCGGCGAAGCGCAATTCGTCCACGAACGCCTGCTGGTCAAATGACACCGCAACCGACTTACCGTCCAGCGCTATCGATCCCTGGCGAAAGTTCAGTGGGAGTACTTGCGCTTCCACACCCAGACCTTTGAGCCGCTCGGTGTAGCGCCAATAAGGATCACGATCGAACGAACCGGTGATCAGCAATGTCCCACCCTGTGAGACATAAGCCAGCAACTGTTTCCATGCGTCCTCGTCGAGGACGTGAGGCGAGGGAAGGATTGCCAGCTTGGGCTGTCCCATGTGCGCCAACTGGTTTTCCGCAATCGTGTATGCGGGAACATGCAGGTAGTTATGCAGCACGCGCACCGCCTTCTGTTGGGCCGCCACAGCAGCCGGATTCATGGGCGAAAACAGCAGGTCCTGCGGCAGGATGATGGCCACCGGCGGCTGCTCGGGCGCGCGAAACGCTTCACGATTGGTGTTTGCGAACTTCGCGAGGCCGCGCATCACGGCGGATTCCGCCTTCTCGGTGTAGTCCGGACGCACCACTCCGATCGTGACCTCTACGTCCTCGGTCATGTATGCGTTTACGTTCCATAGCCAGTCGATAACGCCGGCGCTCGTAGCCAGTGCCAGTGCGCATTTTCGTTCCAGCGTGTAGGCCTGATTGTCCGCGCTTCGGCGCCACGTGTCATCAATCTGAAAGTCATTCTGCAACCCGGTTTCCTGGATCAGAAGCGGCTTACCGGGTTGTTTGGCGACCAGCGAATCCCACAGCAGCGCGTCGTTGAGCCACCAACTGTGGTTCGTCGTGAAGTCCACCGCGTCCACCCAGTACGACGTGTTCAAGCGATCCGTTCCGCCGCCCTCATCCTGCCCCACCGTGACCAGTTGTTTGCTGCCAGTCGCACGAATCGTCTGCCGCATGGTTTGCGCCCATTCTACGAACTGCTGTTGCGCGAAGAGGTAGAAGTCGTGCCCCGACAAAGGATGTCCGCCGCGATACACGCTGCCGGGAGCGAAGTCCGGCTCGTCGGGCACAGGCATTGGCGACGGCAGGGCCGTCATGTTCCAGGCGTTGGCCGCGGCATCGTTAGTTCCGTGCACTTTGTTCAGATACTCATTCCAGCGATGTAACTCGAAGCGGTCGCCGATGGCGCGCGTCACCCACAAGTGAGTCGTCTTGTCGAAGCTGGGCTCGTTGATCAGGTCCCACATCAGCCACGGCACATCTTTGAACCGCGCCACAACGGCAGTGATGTAGTTCTGTTGCCGCCGCACCGCCTCAGGATCGAGATAGGGATTGGCCCCCCCGAAGTTGTCGGGAATGAAGGCGAAGAAGGTGAACTGGACGGGTATGTTGTAGCGCCGCGCCGTCATGAAGAAGGCTTCCAGATTGCGCAGCGCAGATTCCTGCACCACGCCTGGTTCTTTCATCACCTGGTCCCACGCCGTCCACAGTCCGGTGCGGATCATGTTGATGCCGTTGTCATGCATCTGTGCAAAGTCGCGGTCCCACACGAACGGATTGGGCTGCATAAGGTACTGGCGCTGCACATCGCTCGCCATGTAGGTGGTGCCGACAATCGGCAACGGCTTGCCGTCGATGAGGAAGAAGTTCTTGTCGAGCGCGACCACCGGGCCGGACTGCATCAGCTTCTGGTCGCGAACCCAGTAGCCGGTTCGATACTGCGCGATCAATGTGTCGCCGTCCAGGAACCTTGCTGTTACGGTGTGCAGTCCACTTTGCGACGGTGGCGGCATCTGCACGCTGCTGAGAAAGGGATACTGCGCGATGTCGAGTGGAAAGGATTGCGTCACCGGTTTGCTGCTTTCAGCGCTGTCGCTCAACTCGAGCCGCAGCGCGGCTGGCTTGGTTGCAAAACGGTCCACGCGAACCTCGAAGCTCGGAGTTTCGCCGGGCAGGAAGAGCGCGGTAGTGGGCTGCACGACGATTTCGCGCGCACCTTCAAGCGCGCGCTGCGCCAGCCTGCTCAGATCCGCTGGTGCCAGAGATTGTTCGAGATCAGCCAGCACCATCACCCAGCGACCGCCCACAAAGTTGTTCTTGATGTGATCGAGTTCGATGACCGGCGCGGCGAGTTTGTGACTGTCACCGTCCTGGAACCAAACCAGTGCGTCGAGCCGCATGTCGATCGTTCCCGCCGTCCCGATTCGCGAGTAAAGTCCCTCGGCGCTCATGCGCACTGTCGGGCTCCATGCACGCTTCCACGAGAGTGACGGTGGAGTTACTTCGGGCAGATCGTCGTTGCCCAGCGCCGACAAGCCCCTGGGCCCCGGCGTCTCTGTGTAATCGTTGATGAACAGCGCCTTCGCCCAGGCGTTGCGTGGATAACGCAGCTTCCACAGGCATGCGTCGCCGGCGTCGCACTCGCGATAGGCTGCGCGCGAAAATGGACGTCCACCGACAGCCAGCAAATTTCCGCCGCGTTGCAGATAGGCATAAATCGCGGGCCACGCTTCTTCCGGAAAAGCTGAACCGTACGGCAACACCAGCAGCTTGGCATCGGCCGAGGCCAGCGCGCCCGCCAGTTCCTGCGTGTTGGCGAATCGCACATTCGGCAATGCCGCCAGCGCTGCGCGATCCGGAGAGGCGGTGTCCGCAGCAGGGAAGCCCGCTTCCCAGAAGATGACAGTGCTTGGGATGGATTGAGCCATGGCGGAAAAAGCGATCAAAAAGCAGAAGAGCGCAGTGCAACAGACGCGCATTCAGAAATCCCCTAACCTGGACCGACCGTCGCGCGATTCATGCCGTTGTGCAGTGGCATCGGCAAGAGTGCGGGCGACACAAAGCAGAGAGCGGGCGGGCCCCTGGGTTTGATGTTCGTCTGGATCATAGAACTGGCGGGCGCTTTCGGCCAAGCCGAACGCGATCGGGGTTGGCTCCGCCAGAACAATCGGAGGTTGCGCGGCTTCAGTTCTTTGAGGCGGGAGTTCCAACCTCAAATTCCTGCGCCTTGACCGGAGCCAGGAACGGAATGGCCGTCGTTTTCAGGACAAACATTCCGGTCTTTGATGCATCTACCACGATGTCGTACTTGAACTCACCTCTGGAAAACGATTCGGGAGTCAGGTGGAAAATGAATTCCTGCTGCTTTGCCAGGCGCATGGTGGCGACATCGGGTGTGGTGTTGTTCACGATGACCAGGACCATGCCGGCGGCTTCGTCCTTCTTGTCATCTTTCTTCTTCATCCCGTCGAGTTTTTCCTGCTTCTCGCGCCGCTCGCGTTCCTGCTCGATGGTTTTCGCTGGATTGAAGCCGGGAATCAGGGCACGCGCTCTGTCGAGGTTACTTGGAGGAAACACCCCGTAGTGCCACTGTTCGTCAGTCAACTCCGGCACTCCGTCCACTTCCAGCATCGTGATCATTTCCTGCCGTGCCTCGAGGATCTCGCGGTAGTGTGTCAGTTCGAGCAGCCCAACCACCGTCATCATCGCCTCGACCTTTGTTCCCTCCGCCACAATCAGCGCGGCTGGGCCCAGGTTCATATACAACGGCACGGCGATAACAGCAGTAGTCTCGGTTTCGGCGATGATGCTTGCGGGACTGCTGTCGAACGCGGCAAAGGTGTTGCGACTGTCGCCGCTGAACTTGCCGGTCACCATGCACACATCTCGCTTGAAGCACAGTGCAGCCGACTGGAAGGCCGCCGGGAAAGGCGTTTCCTTCGACGTTGTCGTCGGCACCTGGAACTTGCCCGAGACCGCAATCGCGGGATCGCCCGACTGCCGCAGCGCGAATTCCACTGGGCCAGCGGTATTGGGAACCACAAAGCTGATCGGCCCGCTTGCCGGTTGCGGCTCTGCACCTTTTAACTCAAACGTCCAACCGTTCAACGCCGATGCCTCGCCTCCGGACTCGAGGGGCAATGTTGCCCGAATGACCATCAGCTCAGGTTGTCCAGCAAAGCGATCGGGATCTTCCACCAGCCGGCCCGAGACCCGCTGCCCTGGGCGCAACCGTACCGGCAGCACAACACCTACTTCCTTATTAGTGGTTGTCACGGATGGCGGTACTGGCCCCTTGGGCCTCATCCGCAGTGATTTCTGTTCCGCTTGAGCAGCCTGCCGCGCGGCTGCCAAGTGTTGCATCACTTCTTCTCGCGTGACTTTTGGCGCCTCCTTCGGGGCTTCGTGAGATTCTTCCGATTCAGGGCACTCGATGGCGACGTGCTTTTGCTGCGCTGTGTTCCAGTCGAAGCAACGGTAAATACCGGTCGTGGGGTCGTGGAACAGTTGGTGCCCGAAAACGTGCTTGCCCGACTGGCTGTAATCCTCAACGATTTCACTGGCGAAATTGTTGTTTTCGTCGTACGTGGTCAGCGCCATCTTCTGCACCGACTTACCGTCCGGCCAGTACGAGATATTGGTGGACTTGGTGATGACTTCGTGACTGGAGCTGCTGGGTCCTGTTCCAGCCAGTATTTTCCGCGCCCTTCGCGGGCTGCTTTGCGATTTCCACCAGCCCCGATGCTTTGGGCACCTACTATCGCTATCAGTTCCCCATGGGCGGTAACTTTCCCGACTATCCCAAGCTAGGCATTCAGCCAGAGGCTTACTACCAGGCGAACAACGTTTTCAACGCTGCTGGGAATGCCTTCCTGGGAGCCATGCCCTGCGCTTACAACCGCGTGAAGATGCTGGTGGGCGATCCTACGGCCGAACAGGTTTGCACATTGGACAATTCCAACGGCACGCTGTTTGACGACAGCATGTTGCCAGCCGATCTTGACACTGTGGACCTGCCGATGCCGGCAGGTACTCCGGAAGTCTACGTCGGGAGTATCGACAACTTCAGCAGTGAGACAAACCTTTACGAGTACACCTATTCCGTCAACTTTACGGCCGGAACCGCGGTGCTGACGGGAGTCAACGGAACTCACCCCATCCCGACCGGCTTGCCGGCGTTCGTTGGTTTGTGCAACTTCGGCTCGTCGGGATGTATTCCGCAGCTAGGGGTTGTCACCAGCACCGGAGGCTTGGATTCACTGGGCGATCGCCTCATGTTCCGCCTGGCGCTCCACCGCAGCGTCAATCGGGCGAATGTGCCTGTCACCTCCTATCTGGTCAGTCACGCCATCGTGAATGGCGGCACAGGCGCCCAGCGTTGGTACGAGTTCCGTGCTCCGGCCGGCAACCCGACGGCCCTGGCAGCCTACCAGGGCGGCACCTACGCTCCCGATTCCATCTACCGTTTCATGGGCTCGCTCGCCATGGACAAGGTGGGCAATATTGCGATGGGCTATAGCCGCTCCAGTTCGACGCAGCATCCGGACATCTATTACACCGGACGTGCGCCGACCGATCCTCTGGGCACGATGCAAGGGGAAGCCGCGATTGTGGACCAGACCATCGCTACCGGTTCGCAACCTGATACCAGCCACCGCTGGGGCGATTACACCAGCATGACCCTCGACCTCGACGGGTGCACGCTCTGGTACACCGCCGAGTACTACACGGTGACTACCAGGTTCGACTGGAGCACGCGCATCGCATCGCTGAAGTTCCCGAGCTGTACGCCAACCGTTCTTCACTAGATTGATTCCTGCGGCGACGCACAACGCGGCGCCGCGGGGTTCATCTTGCGGAACCGGCTTGTTCATCGTGCATCGCTTAGATTCGCGATATGTTATTTGATGAGCCGTGGCGTCAGAGAGAAATGGCAGCGTTGAGTTGAAAGTCCACAGTTTAAGACGCTGGCAGGAAAGTTAACCCCGGTAGTGCCTGGTTTCTGTTGTTGGGTTGCTATCGCCACTTCAGTCACGAGCGGCACAATACGTGCGGCTTGAGCGGAGGATTTTAGAATGAAGAACCTATCGTTGCGGAGTGTCGCTCTCGTAGCCGCACTCTGTTTCCTCGTAGTCGGCATGGCGAGCGCCAGTTCGTTGAAGCCCGTAGGGGCTAGTTCGTCGCTCACAACTTCCGTCACCAGCACCGTGCCGTTCCCAACCGCCGGCGACGCCTACTGCAGCCTCACCAATGGCTGCGGCACCATCCCGTCGGGTGGACAGACGGACTTCCAGTTCGACGCAGGCGATTTCGTGATCTCGTCGATCTTCGTCCTTCCCACAACGTCAGTCACGGGGTTGTCGGCGAACTGGAACTTTCAGGACTTCCTGGGCAACGGAAATACGGAGACCTGGTTTGTCTATGTCAATGGCGTTGCAGTTGCCCAGACTACGCTGCCCGATGACAACTACAATGGCGACATCCTGAACGTCGGCGGCGCGGTCTCATTTGCCGGAATCGCACCTGTCAGCGGCGGCTACCAGGTCGAATTGGTACTGCAGAATACCGTGCCATTCGGCGGAGGTTCCGTAGCATGGTTGGACGGTGGTCTCACAGGTTTGTCCTACACCGCGACTCCTGAACCGGGCAGCATGATGCTATTTGGTTCGGGCGTAATTGGAGTCGCGGGACTGTTGCGCCGCAAGCTCAACCTCTAATCACGCTTCACTCTTTATTGGCCAAAGCCGCAGCTTTCGGGTTGCGGCTTTGCTGTTTCTGTGTGCAGTGCGTCTCGAGTCATTGCCCCTGCCGTGGTATGGTCAGGCGGTCTTTCGAACTCATGCACAGGTGAGGCCTGCATTGCACTTCGCCACGTCCAACAGCGGCGGCAACTCGAAGACTGAAGCCGCGAATTCCGTCCCGCTGTTTCCAATTGAACACCTACTGCCGTTCGCGCTAGTGACCGCCCTGTTCTTTCTCTGGGGAATGTCCAACAACCTCACCGACATCCTGGTGCAGCAATTCAAGAAGTCGTTCGAGCTGTCGCCACTGCAGGCACAGTTGGTACAGACTGCCGTATTCTTCGGCTACTTCTCAATGGCGATTCCGTCGGCGCTGATGATGCGGCGTTACGGGTACAAATCCGGGATCCTCGCCGGACTCTGTGTGTTCGGAAGCGGCACGCTGCTTTTCTGGCCTGCGGCGGTGATCGGTCGCTACGTCCCGTTCCTGATCGCTTTGTTCATCGTGGGTTGCGGCTCGGCGATTCTTGAAACTGCTTCCAATCCATTCATCGCGCATTTTGGCCCGCTTGAAACTTCAGAGCGGCGGTTGAATTTCGCGCAGGCATTCAACCCGCCGGGCACCATTACGGGCGTGCTGGTGGGGACGTTCTTCATCTTCTCGGGTGTCGAGCACTCCGCCGCGAGAGTTGCCGAGATGAGAACGGCGGGCACCTATGCGGCGTATCTGCACGGCGAAATCATGCGCGTGGTACCGACGTATGTCGTGCTGGGCTGCGTGGTGTTGCTGATGGCGGTGGCGATTGGGCGCACGAACTTTCCGCCGATCCACAGCGAGCACGAAGACAGCGGCGACCGCGGACGCTTCTCCGACCTGTTCCACTATCCGCATCTTTGGCTCGCGGTGGTGGCGCAGTTCTTCTACGTGGGTGCGCAGGTGAGCACTTGGAGCGCCTGCATCTTCTATATGAAGCAATATACCGGCGTGGGCGAGCGCACGGCCGCGCTTTTCCTCACCGGGCATCTGATCGCGCTGAGCCTGGGGCGCATCCTCTCCACGTGGCTGATGCGCTGGATCCGCCCGTCGCTCATGATGGGCGTGTACGCGCTGGTCAACATCGCGCTGATGCTGGTCGGCATCCTGCACCCGGGCATGGTCGGCGGCTGTGCGCTGGTGGCGACCAGCTTCTTCATGTCGATCATGTATCCGACCATCTTCGCGGTGGGCGTCAGGGGACTGGGACCGAGCACCAAGCTTGGCGGTTCGCTGATCGTGATGGCGCTGGCGGGAGCGGCCATCATGCCTCCGGCGCTTGGCTACATCGCGCGCCAAACCGGCAGCTACGCGATGGGATATCTGGTTCCGTTATCCGGTTTCGTCGTGGTGGCGCTGTATGCGTTCTTCGGTTTACGGTTCGATCGAAGAGAAGCGGCTTGAGGTAGCTTCGTCACACCGCTAGCGATGTCCAATCGACAGGTTGTGAGTGTGGCCTATAATCGGGCGTCATGCTCCGACATACCCGCCGCACCCTTACTGCTACTTTCTTTGTGTTCGGCCTCGTAACCTTCGCGCCTCTTACGGATGCTCAGTTTTCAACTTCCGCTTCCGGCAATGCTGCCGCGTACAAAGGCCAACCATTTCACGATCAGCAATATTCAGGCGGGCCACAGACGATACCGGGAAAAGTTCAGTGTGCCTACTACGATTTCGGCGGCGAAGGTGTTGCGTACCACGACACCGACGCGGTCAACCACGGCAGCGGGGAATTGAATCCGCTGGATGGTTCCTACCTGAATGGTTTTCGGGTAAACGAGGGCGTCGATATTTCGTATGTCAAAGTCGGGCGGCAACCTCCGGTGGATGACAATCCCTACAACCAGGTTGTGCCTCCGCCCGGCCAACTTTACGTCGGATGGACCCATCCGGGCGAATGGTTCAACCTCACAGTCCAGGTGGCCAAGGCTGGGCGATACACCATCGACCTGCTCTACACCTCGCAGCATGGCGGCGACATCGGGCTCGACCTCGACGGCAAGACCCTCGCAACGCCGCTGAAGATCCAGGCCACGGCCAGTTCCGCCGAGCCGCTGGCGTGGCGGCAGTGGCACCACTGGAACACGGCCAAAAAACTCGCCGAAGTGGAGTTGCCCGCTGGCCTGCACGTGCTGACCGTCCATATTGTGACGGAAGGCGACATGAACCTGGCCTATCTTGAATTTCGCAACGCACAAAACTGACCTAGTACGCCGAGGCTCTGCTCGCCGGCATGATTTGCCCGGCTTGGCAGCACGTCACCTGCCCCTATGATCTACGTCACAGGACTCTTGGCCATTGACAACTGAAAATAAAAGGTTGATTTCACCTGGAGGTGATCGCATGGCCACCACTGTCTCGAGAGTGCGATCCGAAACTTTGCGTACGTTGCCCGACGACAACGTTCGCCAGATTCTTTGGCGCTTTGCCGACCGTTATGACCTGCAGATGCTGGTGCAGTCCGCGCGTGAGGCGGCACGCGGCCCGGTCGCGCGACTCGTTGCCCAGGGGCTCCGCGGTACCCATGAATGGACCGCCGAAAAAGCCACGCTGTTGGATGCGTTCGACCAATCTGGCATTACCGCCGTCTTCATGGATCCCGAACAGGGCGGCTACATGGCCGGCCCGAAGAACCTTGCCTTGGCGCTGACCGCATTTGAGCTAGCGTGGGTTGATGCCGGAGCTGCTACCTGCAGCCTTGCGGGATGCCTGGCGCTGGCCCCGATCCACGAGCGCGGTACCGAGGAACAAAAAGCCCACTACATGTCGCTCGCGGTCCCGCAACCCGGCACGGACTATAAGCCGTTTCGCGGAGCATTCTGCCTCACCGAGCCGATTCCCTACGTGGGCGTCGATACCGGCATCCTGAATGGCAAGCTGCGCATCGAGAAATGGGCGGACGGGGAAGAGCCGGTGCTGCGCGTCGAGAAGCGTGGCCGGTTCATCACCAACATGGGGTTCGCCAACTTCGTGACCGCCGCCGTGGACTCAGGCGACGATCGCATCAAGGGCTCATGCATCGTGATCGTCGAGGAAACGGATCCCGGCGTGTTCGATCGCGGTACGCCAACGCGCAAGTTGGTGCACCAACTCTCCTCGACTTGCGATCCCATTTTCAATGTGACCGTGCCTGCCAGTCGCATCGTCGGCGGATACAGTGTGAAAGACGGCACGATCATCCCGAACTTCAGTCACAGCGAAGTGATCGAGGCGGTCTTCAAGCGCACGCGCGTGACCGTGGCTCTCATGACGTCGGCCAAGCTGCTTTCGGCGGTTGAGCCAATCATTCGGTATCAGCGCGGACGCTTCCGTGGCTCCGAGCAGGCCAAGGCCGGAATGTTGCGTTACGAACTCGGTTTGCAGCAGCGCCAGGATGCACTGCATCGGCTGGCAGGCTTGTGGGCCGTCGGCGAGGCGGGCGCTTCGCTGGGCTTTGCTGCGGCGCGATTGTGCGACGAGATGGATGTCCTGGAGGGAGAGAAGAACGAGATTCTCACCTCAAAGGGCGTGAGCCGCGGCAGGTCGGAATTGAAGTTCTTCCGCGATGTGAACAAGTCGGCGATCGAACTGCTTCGGCAGGAAAGCAAGTCGCCCGAGAAACGCAATGGCGGGTGCTACGAAGATCTGAAGGCAGACCCACTGGTGCAGTTCGCGTTAAAAGATGCGATCACCAATGTGTTCTGTCCGGCGTGCAAACTGTGGAACACCGGCATCGGCTCAAATGCGATGCGCGAGGCGCTCAGCTTGATGGGCGGATACGGCATCACCGAGGACTGCCCCGGCTTCCTCACCTACAAGTGGATGGACACGCAACTCGAGGCCACGTACGAAGGGCCCGAGGCGGTGCAGAGGCGCAACCTCAGCATCACCATGACCAACGAGTTGTTCCAGGCGCAGTTCCAGCAGTGGATTCTCGACATGCGGCGGGTTGCGGAACATCGCCCCGGTACGGGCGCATGTTCGTTGGCGACGGCGATGCAGTTGTGGATGTGGACCTACAACCATCTGCAGGTTGCCACCGACGCCGACGGCGGAGCGCTGTATCAGAGCGCACGCCAAGGCGTGACGTTCCCGCTGGCCGATGCATTGTGCTGGTTGCTTGCGGCC
>DATBZX010000372.1:0-21124 GCA_036512955.1 Terriglobales bacterium | reverse complement strand
CCCGCGCTGCACTGACTCGCAGATTCCCACGTCTTCGTCGTTTACGCGTTCGCCCACCGCGATGCTCTGGCGATTGCGTTCTGCGGCCGCTTCGCTCACGTTGTCGAAATAGAAATCAAAGATAACCGTGCAGCGGTCCACGCCATCGGGCAACACGAGGTTGGTGTCCATGTATCCCTGGTAGAGATTGATCATGAAGTTGGGATACTGCCAGAAGTACCGTGCTCGATCACCTTGACGCGTAGCTGAAGTCGCAGCATCAACCTCGGAAGCAACCATCGGGCTCGATTGCAAACAATAACGATCTTCGTTCTCGATGGTGTACTGCTTGTACTCAAGCACGCTATTGAGCGCCTTGTGCAGATGCGGCACGTGATACCCGCCGTCGAGATAGTTATCGACGAACACCTTCCAGTTGCATCCCATCGAGTAAACGCGGCGTTCGAAAAAATGCACTGACGCAAGATTGAGCGGCGCGACCCTTGCGACGAGCCCACCTAGGAAGCCGGCAAGCGGCGCGGCATTGGGATCGAGGTTGACGAAGACAAACTGCTCCCACGCTTCGCACTGCACCGGAACCAGTCCGTTCTGGGCGCGATCAAAACCGCAGACGCCTTCAAACTCCGGAGCGCCTTTCAGCCCGCCGTCGAGGCCGTAGCTCCACCCGTGATAGGGGCATCGGAAAATCGCGGCATTGCCTTCGGCTTCGGTGACGACAGCCGCGGCGTGATGGCGGCAGACATTGTAGAAAGCGCGAAGATTGCCGTCGGCGGAGCGCATGATGACCAGCGGCTCGCCCGCCAGTTGCGTGGTTACAAATTGTCCGGGACGCTGCAACTGATCAACGCGGGCCACCACCTGCCAGGTTCCGCCGAAGACATGTTGCCGCTCAAGATGGGCGATACGCTCATCGACATACCAGGCGGCTGGAATGGTGGAAGCCTCCGCCAGCGGACTCTCATCGTTGTAGGAAAGCAGGATTTCATGCAGCGGCAACGCCATCGGACCTCCCCGGATGTTTGCGGGAAGCCATGATAACAGGCGAATGTCGCCGGCGAGTTATGCCCGCTGAGGAACTCCGATCGCGCCACGCAGGACCGTCACGAAGTGGTCGATCATCCGCTCTTTGTTTCCATTGGAATTTGCGCTGCGATGAAACAGTTCGGGATCGACCTCTGCGGTCAGCAGGAAGTCGTGCATGCGCTCGAAGGTGCACTCCAGAAAAGATGTGATCAGGAACTGATCGATGTCGGTGCGAACTTCGCCGCGTTCGAGTCCCATCTTGATAAGTTCCGTGGCGCCCAGCGGATCCTCCGTACCGACAAAACGTGTGATGCGCTTCTTGAGGTTGAGGTCTGACCCGTAGTTTCCAAGCAGGACGATGCGATAAGAAACGCGGTATTTTTCCAGAAACTGCGGGCCGACCGACAGCCGGTGCCGCACCACCGCGAAGAAACCGGCATCCTTGACTTCGGCGGGGACATCGAGATACGGCGGCAACGAGCGCAACGCGGACTTATAGGCCTCGAAGAACAGCCCATCCTTGCTGCCGAAGTGCTGAAAGACAGACCCTTTGGCGATACCCAAATGGTTTGCCATGTCACCCACGCGTGCGGCTTCGTAGCCATGCTCGGCGAAGTGACGCATCGCGGCGTCGAGAATCAGCGAGCGCTTTTGCTGTGACCGTTTCACTGGCGCCGGCGCGGCCGCAGCGCCGTTATCCGGCGAATACTCAGACATAAGAACTCCTAACACCGGGCGGTTGGAGCAAGAACGTAGTTTGTAACGAATCCCCAATTGCAGTGTGCGTTTCCGCAAAAGCGGTCTGGCCCACGCACACTTTCGTGTTTGCGCGAATGATAAACCAATTCCCGTAGCAAGGGGAAATTTCCGCGACCGAATTTCAGCGAAAATAGCGGAACGCTTGGCCCCAAACCAGCTCCGACTCGCGTCCTGAAGCCTCCCCGTTGCGTCGGTACCCGTAACATAAAACAGTTGACGCAGCGTTTCCGACGTGTTTCCTTGTCGGAATGTACTCTGCAACGTTCGAGATCGAAGTGGTACAAGCTACGCCGGCTGATGTGGGGGTCGTAGCCCCACTGTTCGACGCTTACCGCCAGTTTTACAAACGGCCGTCCAATGAAGAGGCGGCGCGGCGCTTTCTGTTCGCCCGCCTGAGCAAGGGCGAGTCCGCGCTCTTCTATGCCCAGCATGAACATGGCGCTCAGGGGTTTGTACATCTTTATCCCGTGTTCTCGTCTCTCAACCTGACGAGACAGTGGATTCTCAGCGACCTCTATGTGGTTCCGGAGGCGCGCAAGCAGAGCGTGGGTTTTGCGTTGATGAATCGCGCCCGGCAGTTTGCAGAGGGCACCCAGGCGGATGGTCTTATGCTGGAGACGGCCACCGACAATCATGCCGCGCAACGGCTCTACGAAAGGCTGGGATGGAAGCGCGATGAGGAGTTCTACCGCTACTTCCTGGCGCTCTGAGGTATCGGTACACGGCATGCGTCCAACTCCCGCTGAGTTGAAATTGAGCGCGGCGGCCCCTGCTACGGGCCAAGCCGACAGTGCGCCGCACCCCAAACGAGTGTTGGGCTTCCGCGACCTCGTTATGTTCTACGTGGTTACCACGCTGAGCCTGCGCTGGATTCCTGTCGCCGCCAGCAGCGGTCCCAGTTCCATCGCCATCTGGATCGTTGGCCTGCTCACCATCTTCATTCCGCTGGCCCTGTGCGTCATGGAACTCTCCTCGCGCTATCCGCAGGAGGGCGGCATGTATCTCTGGATCAAGCGCGCCTTCGGCGACGGCCCAGCCTTCCTTACCGGATGGATCTACTGGGCCAGCAATCTCCCTTACTTTCCTGCCGTGCTCTACTTCGCGGCCAGTAACGCCCTCTACGTCGGAGGCACCCGCTGGAACGCCCTGCAGCGTAGCCCGGCCTACTTCATCGCCTTTTCATTTTTCGGAGTTGGCCTTGCCCTCGCGCTCAACATCGTCGGCCTCAACATCGGCAAATGGCTCAGCAACCTCGGCGCGCTTGGCGTCTGGATCCCCGTCACGCTGCTGTGCGCCGTCGCGGTGATCGCATGCGCGAAGTTCGGCTCCGCGACGCACTTCACCCCATCGGCCATTCGTCCCTCGCTGAACCTCGGCACGCTCGGCGTCTGGGCGACCATTCTCTACGCGTTCAGCGGAGCGGAGTCGGCATCGTTCATGGGCGACGAAATCAAGGATGCGCGCCGCACCATTCCCCGCGCCCTTTTCACCGCCGGAGCCCTGATTACTGGTGGCTACATTCTGGGAACCGTCGCCGTCTTGGTTGCGCTGCCTGCGGCGCAGGGCGGCAGCATGGAAGGCATCATGCAGGCCATCACCAGTTCAGCCGCCCGTGTCGGCTGGAACGGCCTCGGCCCCGCGGTCGCGCTGTTTATTTGTCTCGCTAATCTTGGAGGCGTGGGTGCCTACCTAGCCGCTCTCGCTCGCATCCCGTTCGTGGTCGGTATCGACCGTTACCTTCCGCCCGCCTTTGGCCGCGTGCATCCCAGGTGGGGGACTCCGGCAGTCTCGCTAATTACACAAGCCATTTGCTGCATGGTATTCATCCTCATGGGACAAGCGGGCAGCACCGTGCGCGGCGCGTACCAGGTGCTGGTGACCATGACCATCATCACCAACTTCGGGCCCTATCTGTTCATGTTTGCCGCTATGATCCGCCTTCAACGCGAGCGCGTCGAGCCCGGCGTCATCACGGTTCCGGGCGGCAAGCCCGTCGCTATTACCCTCGCAATCATCGCCCTCATCACTACCTGCGCGGTGATCGTGGCCTCAGTCGTCCCCGATCCCAGCGAGCCCAACAAGGTGCTGGCGGTGGCGAAGGTCGTCTTTTTCAGCGTGCTGCTGATTGGTGGGGGTATGTTGCTGTACGCCGTTGGAAAAAGGCGCTCCAGGGTCGGTTGATTGGCTCGTGCTTCCTCCTGGCGCGTTGACCTCTTATCACCAGCATCTGTGTCCTACGTCCTATCCCCGTGAAGTTCGTTGTGTCATTAATGCTTCGTGAGGCGAAGGGATTGGTGTCTCTTGCCCAGCCGGCTTGTTCTTTGAAAACAGAATATGTCTTTCCTTGGGGAATTCCCTACCGGAGACCGCGTTATGGTGGTGTAGTGCTCTAGCTATATATAGCAGTGCACTGTAGTTGCAGTGGCACATATTAACTATAAGATTCTACTGACTATACTTAAAGCGATGTAGTGTTATAGTTATGTATAACATTTTTTTTTAAGATTGAGGCAGAGTCGCCGCGGCGGATTTTGCGAGTGGTTTCGCTAGCTCGGACGGCGCGCGCGCTTCGCCGCCAACGACCTCAGCACCAGCGTCCCCAGCACCTTCTGGTCCAGATCGCTCAAATTCTTGATGTACAGGCAGCCCTTACCGGTCGTGTGGTTGCCGAGCTTGGCTAGCAGTTTGTCTGCGCCATCGAACCCGATCGCGCCATACAACACACTGGCCGCCTTGCGCGGCGAAAATGCGATTACCGGCATGTCGCCCTCGCGGCCGGACTCGTACTTGTAGTGAATGCTGCCGAAACCGACAATCGCCGGCCCCCACATCTTCGGCTTTTCGCCGGACGCGCTTTGCATCAACTTGACCAGCGCCTTGGCATCGGCGCGCTTGGTCTCGTCCGTGATGGCCTCGATGAACTTCGACACACTCACTTCAGTGGGCTTAGTCTTGTTTTCTGCCATTCCAAATAGCTCCTCTCCTACCGAAAAGCCAACCTCACGTGATGTCGGAGCATATTAGAAAAAGGAGCGCATCACAACCAATTATCGTCCCCAACAGAATTGTCACCGCCCCGTGCCAAATCCCATCCACATCGTTTTCCGGCGGTATAATAGCGCATTGGTTCTAAGGGGTAATCTCAGCTTATGAGCGACAACAATGGCAGCAACGGCAACAGTGCGGGCGTTTTGAAGCCGCGCGCCGAGTGGATCACCAAGCGCCGCGAAGAGGCCACGCGCAGCGGCGACACCAACATGTCGCAAATGCACTTTGCGCGCAAGGGTCTGCTCACCGAAGAGATGGTATTCGTGGCCGAGCGCGAAAAAGTTGCGCCGGAACTTATTCGCGACGAAGTGGCAGTTGGACGGATGATCATCCCAGCCAACGTCAACCATCCCGAGTTGGAGCCGATGGCCATCGGCATCGAGTCCCGCTGCAAGATCAACGCCAACATCGGCAATTCGGCCATCACCAGCAACGTTGACGAAGAGCTGAAGAAGTTGCACACCTCAGTGCATCACGGCGCCGACACGGTGATGGACCTCTCCACCGGCGGCAACATTCACGACATCCGCGAGGCTATTTTGAGGCACTCGCCGGTGCCCATTGGCACGGTGCCGATTTACGAGGCGGTCTCGCGCGTGAAGCGCATCGAAGACCTCACCATCGACGTCATGCTCGAAGTGATTGAGGAGCAGGCCGAGCAGGGTGTGGACTACATGACCATCCATGCCGGCGTGCTGGTCGAATTCCTGCCCATGATCACCAGTCGCATTACCGGCATCGTGAGCCGCGGTGGCGCGATCCTGGCGCAGTGGATGGCCCACCACCACAAGCAGAACTTCCTCTACGAGCGCTTCGACGACATCACCAAGATCCTCGCCAAGCACGACGTGAGCTATTCGTTAGGCGATGGCCTGCGGCCCGGCTGCATTGCCGATGCCAGCGACGAGGCGCAGTTTGCCGAACTCAAGACCCTGGGCGAGCTGACGACCAAAGCCTGGGAACGCGATGTGCAGGTGATGATCGAAGGCCCCGGCCACGTGCCGCTCGACAAGATCAAGGAGCAGGTGGAGAAGGAAGTAGAGCTCTGCCACGGTGCGCCGTTCTACACGCTTGGGCCGCTGGTGATCGACATCGCCCCCGGCTACGACCACATCACGTCGGCCATCGGCGCAGCGTTGATCGGCTGGCATGGCGCGTCGATGCTGTGCTACGTAACTCCGAAAGAGCACCTCGGACTGCCCAACGACAAAGACGTGAAAGACGGCATCATCGCCTATAAGATCGCGGCGCATGCGGCTGACGTGGCGCGTCATCGTCCGGGAGCGCAGGACCGCGACAACGCCATCAGTTACGCTCGCTACACCTTCGACTGGGACAAGCAGTTTGAGTTGTCGCTCGACCCCGAAACCGCGCGCAGCATGCACGACGAGACGCTGCCCGACGCGTATTACAAAGAGGCGGCGTTCTGTTCGATGTGCGGCCCGAAATTCTGCTCTATGAACTACTCGGCCAAGGTGGACGAGTACAACAAGCAGGTTCATGGGATCGAGAAGAAGGATTACTCAGAGCTGGTGAACAAGCTGGTGGCGATCAAATAAGAGCAACCAGCAATAAGCAGTTAGCAATAAGCAAAGGCCATTCGAGAGGGCGGCCTTCGTCACTATTGTGATCCTGAACGAGGACGCGCTTAGGATGCGCGTCTGAGTCGAGTGACCTGCTGTTCGCTGGCGCGACAACACTTACGAGACTTAGTGAGAAACGAACATGGCGCGTGTTCGTGGTTCTTGCTAGGTTGCGTGGTGTAAGTCACAGAGAAATGAAATCTCTTCTAGTCGTGGCAGTTTTGCTAATTCGACTGACAGCATTCGCTCAAACACAAATTCCCGCAAGCGGAGATATCGTTCAAAATCTCATCGTCTATGGGGCAACGGTGCGCGTCGCCAAAATCGATCCCGCCGAAAGAGCTCATACGATCAAGCAACTCCAAGCGGAGCAAAAGCGTGCGAAGGGCAAGCGGACTCAGGAAGTCGCATTTCTGCTGGCATCGCTAGGATCCGACTACGAGGCGAATCGCGATTACCTGGTCAACGTGTTGCGCGGTTGCAATTCTCCGAGAATCAAGAACGGCTGCGATGAGGATACTGCGGGGTTTCTGATCGGGCTGTACCGCGCTGGTCGTAAGGACGTTCTGAAACCTCTCATGATCGCTGGAACAGGCAGCTACGATGGGGCACTCGCAGAAATGCTGGGTGACTTCTACGCGAATGTTCTAACGACAAATGCCACCGAGTTTGTGGATACGATCCGCCCACTCCCAGCAGCCCGTCAGAATGAGTTGTGCAGCGAGGCCGGCGAGACCGACGGTAGCGGAATGTCTCCTAAGACGTTGGCACAAGTTCGAAAGGGACTGAAGGCAATTAACGACGACTTGGCCTTGCGGTGTCTAAAGCAGGTCAATGCTGCCAACCGCCGCTGATTCAACATCGTCCGTTCGACCGAGTCTGAAAGCTAGTTGCTAATTGCTAGTGGATAGTTGCTCCCTGCAACCTCCGGTTTATTCCCCTTTGCTAAACTCAAGTCGTGCTCGTCATCCGCCGCAACGCTTGGTTGCTGGCAGCAGAGTTTTGTAAGGGTGCTCCGTCCCGTGCGAAAATACAGCTATGATCCGTCCATTTGCGGCATCGGTTTGGCGCGAAGGAGATTGGTACGTCTCGCAATGCCTCGAAGTTGACGTAGCCAGTCAGGGCGAAACCGAAGAGGAAGCGCTAGGCAATCTGAAAGAGGCCCTGGAACTCCACTTCGAGCCGCCGCAAGCTACGAGGCCTCCTAAAGTTCGCACCATAGAGGTCGAGGTTGGGGCGGCTTAGGGCGTTGCCGTTTCGCGACGTCAAGCGACGCCTGGAGTCTGTTGGGTTTGTCGAAACCACCCAAAAGGGAAGCCACGTCAAATTTGTGCGACGTTCTGAAACCGCGATGGACACGGCCATCGTTCCCAGGAAACACGAGATTCCGGTCGGCACACTCCGAAGCATTTTGAGTCAGGCCCACATTGATCCCGAGGAGTGGGAATCCCTAGCCTAGCCTCTCCATTTTGCAATCTTAATCGTTTGCTACACTCAACTCGTGCTTCTCATTCGCCGCAAAGCCTGGTTGCTGGCCGCCACATCAGGCGTTTTGCAGGTCCTGATCTTCCCTAAGCCCGCTCTTTATTTCCTGAGCTGGGTTGCCCTCGCGCCTCTCATCTACGCCATCCTCCAATGCCGGAATCAGGACGCGCTTCTTACCATGGTCGAAGACGGCAAATGGTACGCGCCCGCGACCGCATGGCAGGGTTTTCTGTTGGGTTATGCCAGCGGAATCATCTGGTATCTCGGCAGTTGCTATTGGGTCTTCCACACCATGCACTTGTATGGCGGTCTGAACGCCCCGACCTCCGTCGTCATTCTGGTCTTGTTTGCGTTATATCTGGGGCTGTACCACGGACTGTTCGGGTTGTTGGTGGCGCTGATCGCGCGGCGCCGCAATGGCTACAGTCTGCGCGCGCTGGTGTTCGCTCCCTTCGCCTGGGTCGCGGTTGAACTGGCCCGCACCTATGTCACTGGATTCCCCTGGGACCTGCTGGGCACCACGCAAATCGACAACATTCCGTTGTCGCGCATCGCGACCGTGACCGGCGTCTATGGCATCTCGTTTGAGATCGCGCTGGTAAATACTGCCGTGGCTGCGGCATTTCTTGTGCCACGTGCGCGGCGCAATGTTTTGCTGGCAGCAGCGCTGGCATCTGCCCTGGTATTGCATGCGGGAAAGTACGTGCCCGCTCCGGTGCCTCTTGGCAATCGCGGCGTCACGCTGGTGCAGTCCAATGTTCCGATTCTCGACTCCGATGCGTGGACGCTCGACTATCTGCAGCAGACACTCAGCGAATTGCGCGCGCTGAGCGTGCGGCCGCAAAATGCAACGCCGGAATCCCCTGGTCTGATCATCTGGCCGGAATCGCCCGCACCATTCTTCGTCACCGATCTTCATTTGCGCGGCACCCTGGGCGAACTGGCGCGCACAACCGATTCCTACATCATCACTGGATCGATGGGGATCGAACACGCCGGAGATCGCAACCAGCAGCCCGACATCTTCAACTCCGCTGCGCTAGTCGCACCGAGCGGTGAGTGGATTGCGCGCTACGACAAGATCCATCTCGTACCGTTTGGCGAATTCATCCCGTTCGAGAATCTGATCAGTTTCGCTAAGCCGCTCACCCGCGAGATCGGCACCTTCGGGCGTGGAGGTAGTCGCATGCCGCTCGATGCCGGGAACATGAAGCTCGGAGCCTTCATTTGTTACGAGTCCGTCTTTCCCAACGAGGTGCGACAGTTTGCTCTTAATGGGGCGGAAGTGTTCGTCAACGTCTCGAATGACGGATGGTACGGCGATTCCTCCGCGCCGTTGCAGCATCTGAACATGGCCCGCATGCGCTCGGTCGAAAACCAACGCTGGCTGGTGCGCGATACCAACACCGGAATTACAGCGGTGATCGATCCTTACGGACGCATCGTGGCGCAGGCCCCACGCAATCAGCGCACCTCGCTGCAAGCCGCGTACTCGCTCGTGGAAACGACTACGTTCTACACCCGACACGGCGACTGGTTCCCGTTTATCTGTGCGATAATCACGTTGGCAGGCGTAGCGTTGCGCTTCCGCGAACCCGCGGAAATCATGCAGCCCGCGCCGGTTTAGGTGGTAGTGCCGGCCTTTATACTCCGACCGGAATATGAGTGGCCCTGCAGCTCACCCCGGGGAACGAGATTCACCGCGGAGGCACAGGGAGTACGGGCAAATTTTGTTCAAGAGACTCCGTGTCTCCGTGTCTCCGAGGTAAGTGATTTGGGGCTTTAGCCCGTGAATTGGAAGGAAGAAACACCCCATGGTCGAAGAGTTAGAGCAGGAATTCGCCGCGTTGCGCGACAAGGTCCACGACCTTCAGGAGTATCTTTGACGCGCCCAAGCTGCGCGAAAAACTGAGCGAGATCGATAAGCAGACAGCCGATCCCACGCTCTGGTCCAACCCCGAAAAATCACAGCAGGTCATGCGCGAGAAGAAGCGGCTTGAGAACACGCTAGCCACGGCGACAGAGCTTGAGCAGCGCACCGGAGACATAGCCGCCTATTTCGAATTGGCCCAAGAGGGCGAAAACGTCTCGGCTGATTTGCGCCGTGAGATCGATGCGCTGCGCGCCATGGTCGATAAACTGGAGATCGCGACTCTGCTCTCCGGTCCTAACGACGAACGCAATGCCATCGTGACTATTCATCCGGGCGCGGGCGGCACCGAGTCGCAGGACTGGGCCGAGATGCTCATGCGCATGTACCTGCGCTGGGCGGAACGCGATGGGTTCACCACTCAGATGTATGAATACCAGCCGGGCGAAGAGGCGGGCATCAAATCGGCCACGTTCGGTGTGAATGGGGATTACGCCTTCGGACTACTGACGAGTGAAATCGGGGTGCATCGCCTGGTGCGTATCTCGCCCTTCGACCAAGCCAAGCGACGGCATACGTCGTTCGCCAGCGTCTACGTGTCTCCGGAAATCGATGAGAGCATCGAGATCGATATCAAGCCCGACGACATTCGCATCGACACTTACCGCTCCGGCGGGAAGGGTGGACAGCATGTGAACACGACGGACTCGGCGGTGCGCATCACGCACATCCCGACCGGGATTGTGGCTGCGTGTCAGAACGAGCGCTCGCAACACAAAAACAAAGACAAGGCTATGAGCATCTTGCGTTCGCGCCTCTACGAATTCGAACTCGACAAGAAGAAAGCCGCCACCAAGCACATTGAGGATTCCAAGCTCGACATCGGTTTCGGTTCGCAGATTCGGTCGTATGTTCTGCAACCGTATCGCATGATCAAGGACCTGAGAACCAGGACGGAAATCGGCGACGTGGACCGGGTGCTCGACGGCGATCTCAACGAACTGATGCGGGCGTTCCTGTTGGCGCGCAGAGACGAAAAGAGCTAAGGAGTAGACACTCTCATGGATAACTGCCTCTTCTGCAAAATCATCGCAGGTAAGATTTCGGCCACAAAAGTTTACGAAGACGACAAGGTATTTGTTTTTGAGGACATCAATCCCAAGGCGCCCACGCACGTGCTCATCGTTCCCAAGCGGCATATTGTCGGGCTGAAAGAGGCTACTGCGGAGGACGCTGAGTTGCTGGGCTATTGCCAACTGGTCGCTGCGAAACTTGGACGCGAACGTGGCATCGAGGATGGCTACCGCACGGTGTATAACGTTGGTCCGCTATCGGGACAATCGGTGTTCCACCTGCACCTGCATTTGCTCGGCGGGCGGAAGTTCACCTGGCCGCCGGGGTAGAGGAGCGACGGACTGATGGCGAAATAGAGGTCCTTCGACTGCACTCGACCGCTGCCGCGTTCTCGTTCCGCTCAGGATGACAAAGGAAATGTGAAAAGGGCTGACCGCATGATCAGCCCTTTGTCATTTGTTTCGAGGATTCAACAACTGCAGGCCTTTGATTCTGTTGCAATCTGCAGTGGCTGCTGCGTCTTCGGGTCCCACGGAATCGAGAACTGACGCTCGATCTTCTCGCGGTAGCACGGTCCCGAGTTGTAAGTACAGAACGGATACAGCTTCCCGTCTGGCGTGGCGTAATGAATCACGCAACGTTTCACGCGCTCGATGTCGTAGTTGTAGGCGTCCTGGAAGTGCATGCCAGCAACCAGTAGCGTGCGGTAGGTAAACGTTCCGTCCATTCCATCGCGCCCCAGCTTCTTATCGGTCAGACCCTGTAACGTCTGCAGGAACTTCTTGTAGGTCAGGCCGCGGGGAGCTTTTTCATCGTGGAAGCGCTTGCGCATCATGTTCCACACCTTCACGCCGGAGTAGAGCTTGAACTGCAGCCGCGTGGTCTTGCGGGACAGCTCTTCCATGTCCTGCAACATACCGGGCACATCAACAAATTGAGTGATGGGGACGGCCTGTTTCGTTTCCTGATCGACGAAGAAGTAGGTACCCAGCGAGCAGTGCGGGTGCGACGAGATGGTGGGCACGCCGGTGCCGCGAATGGCGGAAGTCAGCTTGGAGAATGGCGTGACGCAAGCCAGCGGGAACCAGTCTTCTTGCAAATTGGTGATGCCGGTCTGCTCGCCAACACAGCGCGCGAGATCGGCCAGGGTGAAGCGCTTGGCCAGCAATTCGTGCTTAGCGATGCGTCCGGTGAAGGCAACCGGCTGGAAGCTGATGCCGGAGACGGTGTCGATGTTCTCGATGGCGACGCGGACGATGTCGCCAATCTCATGATCGTTAAGTCCCTTGACGATGGTAGGGACGAACACGATCTTCATGCCGGTGGCGCGGCAATTCTCGATGACCTTCATCTTGGTTTCGAGGAGTGCCTGCCCGCGGGTGCGACGGTACACGTCGTCGGTCACTCCATCGAACTGCAGGTAGAGTGTGGCCAGTCCAGCCGCTTTCGCTTTCTGCGCGAATTCGAGATTGGCAAGTTCGATGCCATTGGTGGCGGCCTGAATGTGGGTGAATCCCATCTCGCGCGCCATAGAGAGAATCTCGAAGAACTGCGGATGGATTGTGGGCTCTCCACCGGAGAACTGGACGACCCGGCCATCGACCGGACGCTCGTTGCGCAGCGTTTCCAGCATGGTGCGAACCTGGTCGATGTTCGGCTCGTAGAGATAGCCCGCGACGTTGGCGTTAGCGAAGCAAACGGGACAAGTCAGGTTGCAGCGGTTGGTGAGGTCCACATTGGCCAGGGCGGTATGGGAAGTGTGCATGCCGCAGAGTCCGCAGTCGTCAGGACACGTCTTAGCGCCTTCGATCTGGGGATTGGAAAGGCCGAGGTTGTCGCCGAAGTTCCACTCTTCCATTTTCAGGTAGAGGTCGACGTCGCTGAAGACGATGTCGCGGAACGATCCGTGCTCAGCGCAACTCTTCTCCATTACTACTTTGCCGTCGTCCTCGATGATCTCGGCCGCGATGACCTTGGTGCATTCGGGGCAGAGCGACTCCGTCGTCTTGGGCAGTCCTCGTTGCAGCGGCTTGATGGGAGCGCCGGTGTATGTCACTTCGGGCTGCAGGATGCGCAGGCCGGGACGCTTTTGGAGGACCGGGGTCGTAACGGCTACTTCGGGAGACAATGTTTGGGTACTCACTGCGAAACTCACCTCGGGCTAAAGACTGTGGGACTGAAACTGGGCACTCGGGGACACACGAATACCCCCTTCGTCCTAGACATTTTGGGCTCTAACGGGTCTTATTGCAGTGAACTTGGGCACTTAAGCGAGTGAGGCAGGGTTGCAGCGAACGGTAGAATCGGCCAGCGAAGGTGATCGCAGGGTCATTGAACGGATGCGGATTTTGGGGATGCGAACCAGAGGGGATGTGTGAGCACAGCGAGGGCCCATACCTGCTGGTTACGACAGGCCTGGGGCGAACCCCACCGGTGGTTTGATTTTGGCCAGCCGGCGGAAGGCCCAAATGGCGGCACTTGCGAGCAATATCACCAGAGCGCAGTTGAACCAGAGTGACATATCGGGGCCACTCGTCCACACCAGAGGCTTGGGCGGGGTTGGCGGGAGTTTCCAAGCGGCAACGAATTCCAGAGCGTCGGCAGCGCTGTGGAGAATGATCGCCGGTACGATGGAACCGCTCCTGTAAGTGAGCAATCCGTAGATGGCGCCCCACCCGATGTCGAAGAGAATTGCCGGCAAAAACAGGCCGTGTGTCATGTGAGCCAGGCCAAAGGCAACGCTGGTAACGGTGATGCCAATTGCGGGACCATAACGCCGCTCCAGGGGGCCCTGCATGAAGCCGCGGAATCCAGCTTCTTCGCTGATGCCCGCGACCATGGCGCTCATGATCAAGCTCGGCAAAACGGTGATGAAAGGAATGTGCGAAAGATCGGGACGAGGAGGATGCGGCCAATGGATCAGCCTGTGTGACAGGATAAACAGCGCGATCGATGCAGCTAATCCGAGCCCTCCTGCCAGCAGCGACCATTGCCATACGGAAGAAGAAATCGGTTCGGCGCGTAAACCTGAGCGGCGTGCTCCGGCCGTAGACCGGGGCCAACCCCAGCCTTTCAAGTATCTCCAGTAGAAGACGAGAAACACCGCCATCACGGCCACCGCCCAAGGTAGTCGCGGGTAGAATCTCAAATTTGCCTGGATGAGAGATCCCCAGACCACGGTCGCTGAGCCGGTCACCGCGACCGCAGCTAACAGGACGCGCAACAGCAAAGGGACGCGTTGCCACATGGCAGACTCAGTCTATCTCCGCGGGTAGGGAAGATGAGGGTGATCTTTGAATCTTGAAGGGAATAAGGGCTACAGTTGCCCGTTGCGGGAATAGTCCCGATTCTCCAGTTCTATTTCGGCGCGTACAATCAAGTTTCTCCGTAGTGTCATTCCAGTGAATACAGGAGGTCCCATGGGCAAGGGATCAAAAAAGAAGCACGCGCACGATGCCGAGACGAGTTCACCGCAGCTTGCTGCCGAGCCGGATGAAGGCAGCGCGAAGATGAACAACAAAGAGTACGAGAAAGAGATGTTCAAGCTGCAAACCGAACTGGTGAAACTGCAGGAGTGGGTAAGGGCTACTGGGGCACGAATCGTCATCATCTTCGAAGGCCGGGATGCGGCAGGCAAGGGTGGAACCATCAAGCGCATCGCCGAGCGGGTAAGTCCGCGGGTATTTCGCGTAGTGGCACTACCGGCGCCGACCGAACGGCAGAAGACGCAGATCTACCTGCAGCGCTATATCGAGCAACTGCCCGCCGGTGGCGAGATCGTGATCTTCGACCGAAGTTGGTATAACCGCGCGGGTGTAGAACACGTGATAGGCTTCTGCAGCAAACAGGACTACACCAGGTTCCTGAAGAACTGTCCGAACTTCGAGATGTCGATTGTCAATGACGGCATTATCCTGCTGAAGTACTGGATGGAAGTGAGCGAGAAAGAACAGCACAAGCGGTTCCTGGCGCGCATCAAGGATACGTCGAAGCGGTGGAAGCTGAGCCCGATGGACCTGGAGTCGCACCGCAGATGGTACGACTATTCGCGGGCGCGAGACGCCATGCTGGCGGCGACCGACATTGCGCAGGCACCCTGGTACGTCGTGCATTCAGACGACAAGAAGCGGGCGCGGTTGAACTGCATTGCAGACATCCTGAGCCGCATCCCGTACGAGGAGATTCCTTACAAAGCTCCGAAGTTGCCACCGCGGCAGAAGCCGCATGGGTATGAAGAGCCGAAAATCCAACACCAAATGGTGGCAGGGCGCTACTAGCGCAAGCTTGTTATTGCCGAACGGTTTTTAGCACACGCACTCTCAAATAAAGTGCGCTCGCATTCACCAAACTGGTGTATAGTCTGGGAACTCTTGCGGCCCCATCGGGAAGTTCCGATTTGCAATTCCTCGCCACCGTCTGTTGACGGCTGTCTACTTCCACAGAACAGCCTCGACGAACTTTCCTGAAAAGGAGATGTCAACGCATCTCTGAGTGTCGCAAGGCCCGGGCCCGCAATCGACATCCAAATCAGTGAACGAATTGCAAAGGAGAGTTATGCGAATTCTGCGAACACTTGCATTGGTTGGGAGTGTGTTGTTGGCGTTGAACATGGCCAACGCACAGTCCTGGACGAAAGCACCCACATTTCCTGGCGCGGGGGCTGGCTCCGCATGGCTGATGACGGACGGCACTGTCATCGTGCATTCCGAGCAGAGCAGCCCTGCCAATTGGTACAAGCTCACGCCAAGCATCACCGGAAGCTACAGTGCGGGTACCTGGAGAAGCATCGCGTCCACACCGGCCGGCTACGCTCCGGTTTTCTTCGGCTCGGCTGTTCTGCCGGACGGTCGTTTGATTATCGAGGGCGGCGAATACAACAACGGATCGGCAGTGTGGACGAACAAGGGCGCAATATACAATCCAGTGGCTAACACTTGGCAGTCAGTGAGTCCACCGGCAGGATGGACCACCATCGGGGACGCCCAGTCTGTGGTCCTTCCGAACGGCACCTACATGCAGGCGAATTGCTGCAGTAAGCAAGCGGCGACGTTGAATCCTGTGACGTTGACGTGGACTGCCGTCGGCAGCGGCAAGGGTGACGAAAACGACGAAGAAGGGTGGACGCTCCTCCCCAATGGCAAGTTGCTGACGGTGGATGCGTATGTAAGCACAAACACCTGCGGAGGCAACAAGGCTTCCGAAATCTACACAATTTCAACGGGTAAGTGGGCGTGCGGCCCGACCACGCCTAGCCAGCTATGGGACAGTGCAGGCCACGAAATGGGACCGGCGGTGCTGCGACCCGACGGAACTGTCTTCCAGGCAGGGGCGGTCCCATCCACTGCGATTTACCACTCTTCCACCAATCAGTGGACAGCCGGTCCGAACTTCCCCAACAACTTCGACATTGCCGATGGTCCGGGCGCCCTGGAAATCAATGGCAAAGTCCTGCTGCTCGCCAGCCCGCACGAGTTCCTGACGGGAGCTTCGTTCTTTGAGTGGAATGGAACCACTCTAACGCAGATTTCTGGACCAACTAACATTGCCAGTGACTCATCTTTCTACGGACATTTGCTGAACTTGCCGACGGGACAAATACTGTTCACCGATTACAGCACGACGGTTGAGCTGTTCAATCCAGCCGGCACGTACATGACCGCCTGGCAGCCGACGATCACCTCGTCTCCGTCAGTCGTCACTCATGGGCACACGAATTACTCCATCTCGGGCTTGCGGTTTGCCGGGATGTCGCAGGGCGCAGCCTATGGGGACGATTACCAGTCCGCCACCAACTATGCACTGGTTCGCTTGACCAACGTGGCGACTCACCACGTCTTCTACGCCAAGACCCACGGCCAGTCCAGCTATCAGGTCCAGAGTGCCAGCACGCAGTCAACATTATTCGATGTCCCGGCGACGATCGAGTTGGGTTCGACTACGCTTGAGGTGGTGGTGAACGGAATTCCGTCGGTGAAGAAGACGATTACGGTCAACTAAAACCGGTGGTGGCGCAGTGGTGCTTGGGCATCCTGCGGGAACTGACGGTCCTTTCGCTCCCATCCTGGCCCGCTAAGGGCGGACCAGGATGGGGCACCCACATTTTGGAAAGACGGGTGCGTACTAGAAAACACCCTGCCCGCTGCGACGGAGCAGGGTGGCATTGAACCAAGTTCAGCGCACATCAGCGCGGCTGCGGTTGAGGGTTGAAGTTGCCACTGGTCCAGTTGTAGCTTGCGTCGGCCACGTTTCCGTTGGGATGCACGGTGCAGTGGTAGCTGAAGTTACCCTGTCTGCCATTGTTGCCGCGGGCGTTGCCGTAGCCGTCCACCATCACGAAGGAAGCCGCCTGCTTTCGGCTGGGGTTACCGTTAAACGAAACCGACGCACCGCCGGTCTGTGACCTGATCTTGTTGCGAACGTTGTTCTGGCAGTTGGGAATCAGGTTGTTGCTCCACTGATTGTTGCCGCCCCCAGGGGGAGGATACGGGCTACCGCCGCCGCCTCCGCCCCATCCGCCACCACCATTCCAGTTATCGTTCCACCAACCGCCGTTCCAGTTGCCGCCGTTGTTGTTTCCGCCACTCCAGAAGATATCGCCGGTGTAGCCTTCGATGCCATTTCGGGTATCTTCAATGCGGACCACCGCGACACCGTTATTGGACGCGGGATCCTTGAGCATGTACTGCCGCCCGCGACCATCGACACCCTGGAAGCGGAAGTTGATGGGGTTGCGGGGCAGCGGCTGGTTGCACTTGAGGCGAACCCACTGCGCCGGCATGCCGCTTTTGGTCTGCAGGAAGCCCTGGTTGCCGCGTATCTGCACGTTGGCAACGCCGTCTACGCGAACCTCAAACGTACACTTGCCGGTGCCAGCGCCGCCGGTGATGTTGGCGTTGATGGATTGGCTCCATGCGGAGACCGCAAACAGTGTCAATCCAGCCAAAATCGCAATAGTAAACGTTTCCCGAATCGATCGAACCTTCGTCATTGCACGGGCCTCCGTCATGAAAATCGTACAGCAAGGGGCAGCCAACATACCACGTCGGAGACCAGGGGGGAGTATCAGGGATAACCCCAGGGGGAGGGCCTCCTGGGAGGCCGGGTTCTTTCAATTGTGAGACCTCAGGTCCAGCGCTTTCGCAGATTGCGCTTGACTCATCCCACCCTTCGGCACAGAATGCTTCCCAATCTACGCAAGCTTCAGAAAGGAAAGGCGTCGCTGCTTCGTCGATCTCTGGCACTGCCTGTCTCGAGAGGAGATCATTATGCCGACGGAGAGAAATACGGAGATCGTAACGGTTGCTGCGGTTCGCGGCGCGAAAAATGCAGAGGAGATTCTGTTCAATGAAAAGCAGCAGATCTTCTCACTCAGGACGCAGGAAAAGTCGCGGCCCGAGCTTCTGGGTCGTCTGCGCGAAGTGCTGAAGAAGAACGAACCGCTACGGGTGGTTCTCGATCCGCGCAAGGGCGTGATTCAAAGAATCGGCACGGTGGAACCGGGCGAAGTTGAAGAGTTTCACAGGAACAGAAAGTTGCTGGAAAAGCCAGCGAAATCGGTGGCGATCAACATAGACGAGATTGACCCGACAGCATTCAACCTGGTCGGACGCAAGCTGAAATGGCCGGCCTTTAAGCTTTGCAAAAAGACCTTGCCCAATTACTCGAAGGCGAAACAGATCTTCGATTTTTGCGCCAATCAGTCGTGCAACCTTCCGGGCCCGTACGCAATCTCGCCCTGCATTCCTTTTCAATATGTGATTGACGGTTGCTATGCGCGTGCCCACAAGATGCGCAAGATCATCGCCGAGAAGTACGGGTATTGCTGCGAGAAGGTATTCAGCTTTGCGAACCAGAACAGCGACACGCTGGCCGTACAGGCGAATAAGTGGGGAGGCTGCTGTGTGTTTTGGTGGTATCACGTCGCTCCGCTGGTTCGGGTGCGAATTAAGCTCTTGTCAATCAGTATCGAGCTGGCGCTGGTCATCGATCCGGGAATGTTCGACAAACCGGTATTGCTGAGCAGTTGGCTTTCGGCGCAGAAGAATACGGCATGCAGCGCAGATGCCAATGTGTCGATGTATTCGATACAGCCGGGTTCGGCCTATTCGCCAGCGAACTATGCGGGAACACAATTTACGACCGATCCGAACTACACAGCGACGGACCAGACGTTGCTAAATTATCAGAATCTGACGACATGCTGAAGGCCGATCCGACTTCGGGTATCGGCGAGGTCATCGAGGCTGCTGACTAAATGTCGGCAGCCTGCGTAATGTGATATTGATGTTTTATGAATGACGCAGGAAGACCTTCGCGAACCATGACGGTCGCGCATATCCGCGAGCCGGAAGGTCGAGACTATTGCGAGATTGTGTTTCTGGAGTCGGCTCGCTTCTACCGTCTGCCGAAGGCCAATCCGGCGTTTGGCGAAATTGTTGGAACCTTACGAAAAGCAATGGGGATGGGGCGTCCCGTAAGAGTGGTTCTGGCCACCGTCAATGGCGACATGATCGAAGACGTCCAGATGGACGCGCCCGGCACTTAAGAAATAAAGAGTCGCGGCTTGCAGCTCGATTCGCTTCACCGGATTGACTGCACGAACAAAACAAAACCGGCCACTTGCGCGACCGGTTGAACGGCAGATCCTTCGACTCGGACGCGCTCTGTTATGCGCGTCCTCGCTCAGGATGACAATCGAAAAAACTAGTCGCCGAAGGCGGGCTCGGCTACTTCCTTTGCGGGAGCCGGCTTGATGCCGCCGATGCTGCCTAGCGGAACGAAGCCACCCTTATCCTCAGGTACCTTCTCACCCAGCACATGCTCTTTGTAGAGAGCGAGCATACGGGCGTTTTCGGCTTCCTGCTTGATCTTTTCGTCACGCGCCTTGAACTTCTCCTGACGGGCGTTCTTGGCAATGCCGAGATCATCGAGCGTGTGGTTGGCTTCGGCGTCAACGTGTTCCTGCACCAGCTTGAGGGTGTGGTCTGTGGTTGCGAGGCTCACCTTCTTGTTACCGGCGAAGATCTCGTGACGGCCGTGCTCCTCGTACCACTTGGTAAGGGTGGCGGTCATGTGCATCTTCTCGACGATATTGCGCCAGCCCACGCCGGTGTTATAGGCGCAGAAGCTGATCTCGCCTTCCTGCGTGGCATAAGGAATGATGCACTGCTCGGTGCGGCGGAAATCGTAGTTGAACAAATCCTGGAACCACATGCCTGCGATGAACAGGAAGTTCCAGCGATCGCGACGGCGCTTCTCGATGTCGGTCTCGGTGCGGTCTCCGCTGACCTTGCCGTAGTCCTTGCCGGTCGCGGCAAAGGTCTTGTCAAACTTCTTCAGCAGGTCTACGAACTTGAAGTGCGTCGGAGACTTGAACGGGTCATAGTTCTTCAACAGAGCCAGCGTCATTCCTGCGATCGACATCCACTTGCCGCGGGCAGCGTCGTTCACCTTGGCGATGTCTTTCGCGATGGTATCGCCGTTGAGGAACGCAGTTACAGGAACGGCTTCCTTGGTTTCCTTGTCGATCATGACAGCCATGCCCACGCCGCAATTCGGGTGGCAGCCGCAACTCAGGGAGCCCCAATCCTTGTCAGGTCCGTGAACCAGGTCGGCCCAATCAGAGAAGGTGCTCATGAACGAGATGGGGAACCAGTCACGGGTGGGCTCGCCCAGTCCGGTCTGGTTCTTCACGTCGTGCGCGAGATGAGACAGAGTGTAGCGCTGCGCGTGACGGCGCTCGTCGGTGATGGCCTCGTCGCGTCCGGTAAACGAAACGGGCTGGAACGAGAGGAACGAAATGCGCTTGGGATTGTCGAGCGCGAACTGGATGATGCGTCCGACCTGCTCGTTGTTGAGGTCGTTGACGATCGTCACAACCGGCACGATATCAACGCCGGCGTTGTGCAGGTTCTCGATCGCCTGTAATTTCACATCGAACAGGTTGCCGACGAGGCGGTGCGAGTTGGCAGCGTTGCCGATGCCGTCGAACTGCAGATAGGCGTAGCGCAGACCGGCTTCAAAGGCCTGCTTGGCGAACTCGGGACTCTTGGCGAACTCGATGCCGTTGGTGGCAGCCTGCACGCTGTTGTAGCCGACCTTGCGCGCGTAGGCGACCGCGTCGAGGAAGTAGGGCGACAACGTGGGCTCGCCGCCGGAGAACTGTACCGACATCTGGCGGCGCGGCTTGATGGTGATGGCGTTGTCCAACATGGTCTTGATTTCGTCCCAGGTAAGTTCGTGGACGAAGCCGACCTGATTGGCGTCCATGAAGCAGGGATCG
>DATBZX010000371.1:0-17298 GCA_036512955.1 Terriglobales bacterium | reverse complement strand
GCCAGCTCCGGGCCAACCAAGCCCGGCCGCAGGAGAGCGTCCAGCACAGGCGTAGGAAGCAGCTAGCAATCAACAAGAATGGGCGGCCGACATGGCCGCCCTGATTTTTGGCATCGCCGTTCGGTTGCTACGCCAGTACGGCAATCAAAGGCTTCTGCTTCTCCACCACTTCGCCAATTTCGACCGCGTTCACTCCGCCGTCGCCCAACTGCGTAGTTAGTTGCGCCGCATCGGTTTCCGCCACCGAGATTAGCAATCCTCCCGCCGTCTGCGGGTCGTAGAACAGCGTCCTCACATCTTCCGGAACGTCGTCGGCGTACTCGACACATCCCTCTGCGAAACCGCGGTTTGCTTTCAGGCCTCCGGGAACACAGCCATGGCGGACACATTCCAGCGCACCTTCCAGCAGAGGCACTCGCGACGCATACAGCCGCACGCTGACGCCTGATCCCCGCGCCACCTCGCGCAGATGCCCGATCAGCCCGAATCCCGTCACGTCGGTCATGGCATGGATCGTGAATCCGCCCGAGGTCACCACATCCGCTGCCGCCTTGTTCAGCGTGGTCATGGCGTGTACTGCGCCACGCACCCAGGCGGCATCTGCGTGGCCCCGTTTGATCGCCGTCGAGATCACTCCTGTCCCAATGGCTTTCGTGAAAATCAACCTATCGCCGGGCTTGGCGCCGCTGTTGGCCAGCACGCGCTCGGGATGCACCGTGCCTGTCACCGAGTAGCCCAGCTTGATCTCGTCGTCCTTGATGCTGTGCCCGCCGATAACCGTGCAGTTGGCCTCGATCATCTTCGACAGCCCGCCCGCCAGCATCTGCTCCAGGATCGTCACATCGCCCGTCTCCGGGAAACACACGAGTGTCATCGCACTGATCGGACGCCCGCCCATCGCGTACACGTCACTGAGGGAGTTGGTCGCCGCAATCTGCCCGAAGGTGTATGGGTCATCCACGATCGGGGTGAAGAAATCCACCGTTTGGACGAGCGCCAGCTCCGGCGTGAGTTGATACACGCCCGCGTCGTCGGCTGTATCGAAGCCGATGAGCACGTTGGGATCGTGTTGCCGGGCTAATTTCCCAAGCACTGAGTCCAGCACCGCCGGACTTAGCTTGCTGGCTCAACCCGCGGCTTTCACCATCTCCGTCAAACGAGGCTTGGCGTTGTCAGGCACAGGCTCATTGTAGCAACGGGAACGCAAAGACTTTCAGCCGCGGATTTGCACGGATCGACACGGATCAATCTTAGGCAGAAAAGCAAAAGTAACCGCAGATTTCGCAGATGAACGCTGATTTCTTTTTACCTAATTCTGATCTGCGTTTATCCGCGGAATCCGCGGTTCAGCCTTCTTCTTATGACTCAATCTTCTCCGTGTCCTCTGTGCCTCCGTGGTGAAAAGCATTTCAATTAGTCGGGAGCAAGTGAATATCGCTGGAGTAAAGAAACAGCAGCGCATCCGGCAGACGCTTCGACCAGGCAGTCTCGTTGTGATGCGCGCCCTCCTCGACTACGACCTTCAGCCGATGGGGGCCCAGTCCCTTGGCGCGCAGGATCTTCTCCAAGTCACGCACAGCGTCTGCGTCTTTGGCGCTCGCCTTTTCGTCGGCCTCTTCCGCAGTGCCTATGGCCAGGAACATCTTCTGCGGAAATTGCGCGGCCTTCTCCGCGTCTTTGAGCAACTGCCTCTCGCCAATCAGCAGCGACGGGCTTTCAATCAGCACCTTGCCGAACACTCCGGGATGCGTGAGCACCGCCGCCAGCGTCACCGCTCCTCCGTACGATGAACCTCCCAAGCCGGTGTTCGCCGGTCCCAGTGCCACGCGATATTTCTTCTGAATGAAGGGCATGACTTCTTTGATGACGAAGTCGGCATATTCCTTGCCGTGAACATCCTGCGTTTCCGGCTTTCCTAGCTCCTTGTTTTCCGGGTCAGGATACGGCAGGTACTCATTGGCGCGGCGGCCTCCGGCGTTGTCGATGCCTACCACGATCATCGGCCCGATGCGCATGCTGCCGGTCAGGAACTCAATGGTCTCGTCAACCCGCCATTCGTGGTTAAAAGCCGTCGCCTCATCAAACAGGTTTTGGCCGTCCTGCATGTAGAGCACCGGGTAATGCTTGTTGCGATTGACGGGTGCGAAGTAGTTGCCCGGCAGCCACACCCGCAAATTGCGAATATTGCGAAAGATCTTGCTGTTGAACGTAACGATCTCCAACTCGCCGAGAACACTGGGCTCTTTCGGCGGGATCAGCGGAGCGGTTGCAGGCGTCGCCGGCGCGGTCTGAGCTTGCGTTTGAGCTGGCTGTACTAGCGGAGCAACCGGGGCCGCCTGATCTTGTGCATTCAGCGAGAGACCAAGGCACAGCGAGACGGCCAAGACGAACGCTGCGGCGCGGAAGGCATTCATGAAAAAAGATTAGCAGGAAAGCGCTGCCCTGAAACTTATCCCCATTCTTGGCGCAGTCGCAGGTTGCCTTTGTTCTGCAGACCTAAGTCCTATCCGTGTGATCCGTGAAATCCGCGGCCGCTTTGCCCCTACTTCAGCTTCAAATTCACCAACTCCATATCCGGATAGCTTTGGTTCCAGGCATCTGATACATGTTCCAGCGTAATCCTCACTGTCTTGGTCTGTCCCGGCCCGACAGGCGCGCGGCTCATGTCCACCAGGTCGGGATACCCCGCGAGTTGGTTCTCCACCAGAACATGTAGCGGAATCGTCTCTTTCTGTACGATCTGGCCCATCGTGTCCTTGAACTGGGCTTTCACATCGGCGCCCACCAGCGCTTTGTCGCCGCTGTTTGTGATGTTGAAGTCAAGATAGGTCACGGTTCCACCCATGTAATTCTCGGCCGCGCTGAGCTTGATGTCCGAAAGCTTCAACTTCTCCGCGTATGGGTTGGCCTCGATGCCTCCCTGTGACTTAGGGCGCAGAAAGACGAGGATTGCGCCCACCGCTACGACGACGGCGATCAAGCCAACAAGAAGGGGTATCCAGTTGCGTTTCTGGTCGGGCGAGGGAGCGGGTTCAAAGGCCTGTTCCATGACGACCCGATTTTACTCCCGACCCGCAACCGGGACACTCGAGCGATTCTGTAACACGGCTGTAACATCAATTTAATCAATAATTTACGCTGACTTCAAGCTAGCTTTTGACGGGTTGGCGGGCTATACTAAACACTGGCGGTCGCCATGAAACGCTTCAACAATCCCGTCTGGCTTACTCCCTCCGATAGCCCCTGCCTGTTTTCCCTACCCGACCATTAGGGTTCCCAAGGCTCAGTTGTTGTCTTTCTTTGATCCCCAGTTGCGCACGCGACCGTCATGGGTACGACGTTGCACACCCGCAGGTTGGTGATCCTGGGACTTTTCCCTTGGCTTGTACCCGAAAGTGACGTCCGTATGTGCTGGATTTGGTTATTTCTTGCGATCTCTCTAGAAGTAGCAGCAACCGTATTGATGAAGTTGTCTGACGGACTTACCCGCAGTGTGCCTACTTTGGGGATGTTTGTGCTTTACGGCCTGAGTTTCATCCCCATGACCAACGCATTGAAAGAACTGGAGATAGGAGCGGTTTACGCCATTTGGTCGGCAGTTGGGACGGCGGCTATAGCTGTGCTGGGTGTCATCCTGTTCCACGAACAGGCGAGTGGCCTCAAGGCCGTTGCCATCATGCTAATCATCGCGGGAGTTGTCTGCTTGAATCTCTCCGCGCGGCATCCGTCGAAGAGCACGACCTCGACTCAGGCACGACTCCGGAACGATTTGCGCTTGGATACCAACAGCAAATCGTTCAGAGCAACCGTCCCGCGTGTAGCCACCGGCGCGGTGCGACCCGTTAACGGGCCTTGACTTCGACGATCTTCAGCTCGGGAACTTCGCGGTTCCAGTTGGGTGGAACTTGTTCGATCGCTACGCGGAAGAAGCGCATTTCGTTTGGCTGAATTGGATTTCTCGTAAACTCACTACGGATTAGGTCGGTTCCTCCGTGGGCCATACCGACGATCGGCTTCTGTACGCTGCTGACGACTTTTCCCTGCACGTCGTGGAAGTCCGCCTCTACCGTGGCGCCAGTTACGGAAACGGCACCGGCGTTTTTGACCACGCCGTCAAGGTAGAGCGCTTCGCCGGCGATGGGGTGCCTCATCTGCACGCTGCCGAGCTGCAGGTCGTCGGTCAACGCTTCAACTGGAGCCGTCCCAACATTGGCCTGCGCATTTCTTGGGCCCGGAGGCAAATAGCGCAGAACGACGGCCAGCAACAATAGTGCGACTACCGTACTGACCGCGGTGCGGAACAGAGTTCGAGGAGTTTTCGTTTTCTTCGTCCGATCTTTGGGTACTAGTGTGAGGTCGTTCCGCTCGCTGATTGTGTTTCGCGGGTTGGTCGCCATTGTTGTCCTCTTGACTCGAGGGCCGGAGTTTCCTGCTGAATGTGCCTCGCGGAAGTTGCGCGATCTACCCAGAGACGAGCGGCGTGGGGAAAAAAGTAGTGGGCTCGGCATGTTCGTGCGAGCCAAACGGCGTTACATCGAGTCTATCAAAGAACCCGCGATTACTTTTCTTAATCGCGCTGGAGAATGACCTCAGGTTTACTCGAGTTGTTCCTTAGATTTACTTTGCAGGCCATTACGGCACCGTCCCGGAATCGGCCACGGAGATCTTCGTGGCCGTGCGGAACTTGCGGTAGTCTTTATAAGTCACGTGAACGTCTTCGTTAATCCCCTTCAACAGAGCAACCCGCGCATCCAGCTTTACGTCGACACGCTGCGGCAACCAGACTTCATCGTTCACGCGTACCTGTTGCATTTCAAATTGCGAGCCCTTGTGCAGTCGCGCCACCACCCAGCCGAACGACACTGTGTCGGTGAACTCGGCACGCAACTTGGTCCAACTGTAGTCCTGCTGATCGATCCAGAAGCGCGGCTTGATCTTGTTCAGCATTTTCGATTCCCGGCGCTTGCCCTCAAATCCCGGACGCGGCGTGGCATCGATTACCCACGTCGCCCGCCCATTCAGCACCTCGGTGCCAATCAGGGTAAAGATGTAGGCATCGAGGATCTCACGCACAAACGCCCGCTGGTCTGCGCGTTCCTTCTCATACTTCTGGACTCGCTTCTGCCGCTCTTCGGATGTCTCGTTCTCGCGCTTCCGCGTCTCTTTCTCGAAGTCCTCGTCTTCCTTCTTCTTTTCCTTTTCAGACAGCGGCTTGTCGTCCTTCGCCACCATGCGCGAGAACGGTTCGCCGTAGAGAACCAGGATCTCGTGCGTTTCCGACTTGCTCGACTTCACCTGCCCGTTGCCACCGAGGGCGTCTTCCTGCGTGCGCTCCAGGAACGTGTAGTCCTTGGCGGCTTGCCAGTTGAAGATGTCCTTCTGCACCGCCCGCCGCATGATCACCTGCGGGTCGTTGGTCGGCGGCCTCGATCGTTCTTCCTTGTCTGTGGTGGCTGTAATTCCAGTTTGTGCGGAAGAGGAAGCTGGCGGACTTACGTCCTGCGCGAGCGCAAGGACGCCAGCAAAAACTAATAGCACGGCGAAAGAAATGGTTTTCCATAGCACAGTAGTACTAGACGCGATCCGCACCTAAAAGTTCCGGCGCCGGTGCGGAACCACGCGGGTAGTCGTCACCAAGAAAGAGGGAGGGAAGTCGCGGTCAATAACTAAGCATCCGCTCTCTGGAAACTGGCAAGTGACTACGGGCAACTGAGTTACTCGCCCGCGATCGTCATCCCGTCGATCCGCAGCGTCGGGGAGGCAATCGCCCCGCGAAACTCCAGGTCATTCCCAATCTCGCTAAGGTTCGAGAACATGTCCTTCAAGTTGCCGGCGACCGTGATCTCTTCCACGGGAAACGTCAGCTCACCGTTCTCGATCCACAGCCCGCTGGCGCCACGCGAGAAGTCGCCCGTCACCAGGTTGACGCCGAAGCCGAGAAACTCAGTCACGAACAAACCTTCCTTGATGTCGCCGATGATTTCCTTCAGGTTCTTCGCGCCCGGTTTAAGGAAAAAATTGCCCGGCCCGATTCCCGGCGTTCCCGCCAGGCCACGCGAAGCGTTGCCAGTGGTTTGCATTCCCAGCTTCTTCGCCGTGTAGGTATTCAGCAGGTACGACTTGAGGACGCCGTTTTCAATCACGGTCGTCTTGCGGCTGGCCACGCCTTCGGAGTCAAACGCACTGGTGCCGAAACCGCCTACCATGGTTCCATCGTCGACGATGTTGATGTTGTCGCCCGCGATCTTCTCATTCAGTTTGCCCGCCAGGTACGAAGCGCCGCGATAGACCGAGTCGCCGTTCACCGCCTCGAAGATGTGTCCCACCAGCGAACCAGCGACAGTGTTCTCGAACACGATTGGCACTCGCGCTGTCTTGACCTTGCGCGCTCCCAGGCGGCGCAGCGTACGCTGGGCGGCGATGCGTCCGACTTCTTCGGGAGACTCCAGCTTCTTCAGCGTCATGGCCACCGAATACCAATAGTCGCGCTGCATGCTGGAGCCTTCGATCTGCGCAATCGGGACTGCTGACACCGAGCAGTAGGACCGACGCGAATCGCCGATAAAGCCGTTGGAATTCGCCAGCACCTTGTACCCGATGGACGCGTCGAAGCTGCCGCCGTCCGAGTTGAAGATCCGCGGGTCGGCGTCCAGCGCGGCTTTTTCCGCACGCCGCGCGTAGTCGATGCGGGCCGCCGTCGAAAGCGAATATACATCGTCGTTGTAGAGCTCGAGGTCACCTTCCAGCTTGCCCTGCTGCGACGGTTCTGGAATTCCCGAGAATGGATCTTCGCTCGTTACCTTCGCCAGTTTGAGCGCTGACTCGACCAGGGCCTGAACTCCCTCGGGCGTCAGGTCGCTGGAGTAGGTAGTGGCGGCACGCTGTCCGAAGAAGACGCGCACTCCCACCGCCTTCGATCCCGAGTCCTTCAGGGTCTCAACTTCACCCAACCGCACCACAGTGGAGAACTCGCTGCCATTCACAGCAACCGCCTCGGCTGCCGTGGCGCCGCCCTTCATTGCGCGGCTGACTACATCGGCTGCGATTTCCTTTAGATCGGCTGGTGCCGCTTGCGCACTTGTCGCGTGTTCTTGCGTCGATACGTTCATGAAACTCCCAAATTAGTTCGTATGAATTCTGACTAGCGTGAATTGCGAATGCGTTTGCTTCTTGTGCCCCAGCCGTATCCGCGTGCTCCGCGCAATCCGCGGTTGCTGGTGTCTTTCTACCGGAAATTGATCCGTGGAGATCCGCGGCTACAAGGGTTCTACCCGCCGGTTCCGCCCACCGTCAGCCGGTCCACCTTCAACGTCGGGATGCCAACGCCCACCGGCACGGACTGTCCGTCCTTGCCACAGGTACCCACGCCCTCGTCGAGCTGCAGGTCGTTGCCGACCATCGAAACTTTCGTCAGCACGTCGGGACCGTTGCCAATCAGGGTGGCATTCTTCAAAGGAGCTGTGATCTTGCCGTCCTCGATCATGTAGGCCTCGGACGCCGAGAACACGAACTTGCCGTTGGTGATGTCCACCTGCCCGCCACCAAAGTTGACGGCATACACACCATGCTTCACCGAGCGAATGATGTCCTCCGGCGAATCCTGCCCCGCGAGCATGTAGGTGTTGGTCATACGCGGCATCGGAATATGCTGATAGCTCTCGCGCCGCCCGTTGCCGGTGTTCGACATTCCCATCAGCCGCGCCGACAACTTATCGGTAAGGTAGCCCTTCAGGATTCCCTTCTCGATCAGCACCGTGTTGCCAGTCGGGTTGCCCTCGTCATCGACGTTCAGCGAACCACGACGGCCTGGCATGGTGCCGTTGTCCACCACCGTGCATTTATCGCTGGCCACGCGCCGCCCCATCATGCCCGAGAACGCCGAAGTCTTCTTGCGGTTGAAGTCGGCTTCGAGTCCGTGACCAATCGCTTCGTGCAGGAGAATTCCCGGCCATCCCGGACCGAGCACCACTTCCATCTCGCCCGCCGGGGCCTCGATCGCGTCCAACTGGATGATCGCCTGCCGCGCAGCTTCCTTAGCGAAGTGTTCAGGAGTTTTCTCCGTCAGGAAGAAATCCAGAGCCACCCGTCCGCCTCCGCCCGAAGTCCCGTGCGACGATTCGCTACCCGACTTCGCGATGCAGAACACGCCCATGCGCGCCATCGGCTGCGAGTCCTCGGCAAAGCTGCCATCGGAGCCGATCACCAGGATGCGCCGCAGATCGTCCACATAGCTCACCCGCACCTCTTTGATGCGAGGATCGTAGGCGCGTGCCGCGACATCCGCTCGGTTCACCAGGTCCACCTTCGCCATGACGTCGGCTTCCACCGACGGCAATGGCACGGGATACAGATTGTGCGCAGGACCGTCAGTCAAGCCCACGACCGGCTGCTTTGCCGGACCGCTGGCGATCATCGCCGCCGTCCTCGCCGCATGCAGGATGCGCTCCGGAGCCAGGTCGTCAGTGTAGGCGTAGCCGGTGCGTTCGCCCGAAAGCACGCGCACCCCGCAGCCCACTGTGATGCCCTGCGACGCCGACTTCACCATGCTCTCGTCGAGCGAAACCGAGGTCGAAGTGTCGTATTCAAAATAGAGGTCGGCAAAATCGCCGCCGGCGGATAGCGCTGCAGCCAGGTATCGCTCTACATCCGCGTTCGCCAAGCCGTAGCGCTCAAAGAAGAACTGATTGTCCATAGTCACTCTTGGTTAGATGTCCGATAGGCGCAGACGACGCGGGCCCACTGGCTTGCGGCGAAGTCTTGCGTTTCTGCCGGAATGTTTCATTATCACACGTGTCTGTGTCCCGGGATGCAGCGGCGGACGGCGTCTTTCACTAGGCTTCCCCTAAGGGGCGGGTATGCAGAGCTGTGCCATTTCGGCAGACGCGCTGGGCAGGATGCTCGAAGCCTTCCTCGCCGAATCCCCGCACGCCATCGTCATCGAGAATGGCGAACCCCTCTTTGATTTCGCCACCGCGCGCTACGCCGTCTCCGGCGAAGGCAAGTGCGTCCTGCATCTCTGGTCGGAAGAGCGCAACGCCGTCCGCCGCATACTCGACGCCGAAATGAAATTCCGGGTGCTTCATCTCAGCGTGCTACGTTTTGGCCAGTCGCAACCCACGGTCCTGGAGATTTGCGCCGACCGCGATCAACGCACTCCCACAGCGCTGCGCGCCATCCGCGGCCGCTACCGGCAGGTCTTTGAGCGCGTGCTGATGCGTCAGTATCCCGGATGGAAACTCGACTCTGTCAGCAGCCGTGCCGACCTCGAACATTCCTGCAGTCCGGTCTACACTCGCGGCCTGCTGCGCATGGGTCAATCGGCGTTTGCAGTGCTCGGGGTCAACGCGGAAGAAACCCAGCCCTCGATCGATGCCGCGCTCACCTTTGGCACTCTCTGGATGGATCGCCTACGCGAGCAACTTGCCGGTCGCGCCCACGTCGAAGGGCTAAAGCTCTTCGCGCCCGCAGGCCGCGCTGAGGTGATTCGCCAGCGCATGGCCCACCTCAATCGCGATGCCGCCAAGTGGCAACTCCACGAACTCGACGAGCGTGGCGAAACCTGCGAGCCCTTGGACTGCGCCGACTCCGGCAACATCATCACCCGGCTGGTTCGCGCCGTCGACGTGTCCGCAGCCCATGGCCGCTTTGCCGCATCCATCGCGCGTATGCAAGGGCTTGCCCCCGACTGCGAAGCTCACGTAGAGTCGCCGAGCGAGATCGTTTTCCGCCTGAACGGTCTGGAATTTGCGCGCGCCAGCCTGGCTCCGGTGCCAGGTTCATTCCGCAATGACGAGGTGATCACGTTTGGGCTCTGGCCCGCCGAATACACTCTCGACGAATCCAACGAGGCAATTTTTCGCGACCTGGTCACACGCCTAGCTAAGCACCGGCAAGCTCACGGCATCCAAGGCGATCCCGTCTTTCGTGCCTGCCCCGAGCGCTGGCTGGAATCGCTGATCATCCGCGATGTTCGCGCCATCGATGAGCGTCTCGATCATCGGTTCGTCTATTCGCAAGTCCCTGCCTTCGCTTCGAGCGATCGCGCCATGATCGACGTCCTCACCTGCACTCTCGACGGCCGCCTCGCGATCTTGGAGCTGAAGGCCGATGAAGACATTCATCTCCCGCTGCAGGGCCTCGACTACTGGGCACGAGTGCGTTGGCACCAGCAAAATGGAGACTTCCTCCGCAACGGTTACTTCGCCGGACGCGAACTCTCCGCAGCTCCGCCTCTGCTCTATCTCGTCGCCCCGGCCCTACGCACGCATCCCGCAACCGACATTCTATTGCGCTACCTTTCTCCGGGAATCGAGTGGACGGTGGTACAGGTCGACGAGCGCTGGAGAGACGGGGTGCATGTGGTCAACCGCAAACACCCAAGAAGGCCATCTGCTAGAGTGTGAGGCGAACGTGAAAGCCTTCCTTTTCCACGGACTGATAGCGGCTCTCCTTTTCCCGCACTTGTGTGTCTCTCAGGACACGATCCGTGTCACCACTGCGTTGACGATCGCGGAAGTCAGCACCCTGGATCCCAAGACGGGACTGCCGGTCCTCGACCTGAAAAAGCAGGATTTTCGCGTGACTGACAATGGGAAGGAAGTCCCAATCTCCACATTCGATAGCGGCGCGCAATATGGCACCCAACCGGTTGTGATTTGGTTTGTTGTTCTCTGTAATGCACGCGGAAAAATGGGAGGCTCCGCGGAGTTTGTCGGCCGCGTAAACCTGTTTCGCCCTGCACTCGATCATCTCGACAAGTCAGATACCGTAGGTGTCGCCCACTGGTGTGATAACGGCGAAACTAAGCTCGACCTGTTGCCCACCAACGACCGCGACAAAACCATTGAGGTTCTTTCCCAGGCCATCAAACCCATCAAGTTCATGGGAGGCGGTGATGCGGATAAAGTTGGCGAAGCTACCTACCGGCGAATGGCTCGGTCGCTCATCCAGGACGCCCAGAACAGAAACCCGCGGCCCTTGCCTGTCATCGTGTTTCTCGACGGTGATCGCACCGGCCAGCCGCTCGGCGCCCTCAACCAGGTGGTCGATGATTTGCTGGAGACCTCAGGCATCGTATTCGGCATAAAAGACAAACACGTTCCAGATATGTTGCCCCTTGCAAACGGCGAGCAGGAACAGATATCGCATTACATGGCATACCATACCGGCGGACAGTATTTTTCTGTCTTTTCGGAGGACTACGCCACTTCACTCGACATGATCTTTGTCCAGCTCCACTTCCGATACGACCTTGGCTTCAGACCGGCCGTCCATCGATGACAAGCGCCATAGGCTCAATGTCGAGTTGACCGGACAGGCAAAATCGGACCACAAAGGTATTCGTCTGCGTTACCGGGAAGAATACATACCCGTATCGGAGAAACCCTCCTGGCTGAAGTGAGACTATCGATCCGGGCAAATCCGTGGTTAACCCGGTTTTACTCCACCCTCTAACGCCCTGAACTTCCAATAATCCCCCGCCGTTTCGCTCAAATCACCCGTCGCCTTCTCGCCCTTGAACACGCGCGACACGCCGCGCACCACTCGCCGCATCGGCAACTCACCCTTGCTGTCTGCCAGGAACAGCTCACCCGTTTTCACGGTGCGGTAGTACCAGCGTTTGAGCAGCGCGAGATGTTCCATCCATTCCAGCGCGCTCTGCATCTTCGGAGCTTCCACCGCAGCCAGCGCCTCGGCGATGCGCGCTTCCATCGACTGCGGCTTTGCCTGCATGTGCGCGGCTTCGGCCTTCGAGGCCAGATCCAGCCGCACCGGATCGGCAATCCAGCCTGCTGCAATCTTGAACAGCGCCAGCGAATCGGCCTCAGCCGACGGCTGAATCAGCACACCGTTCAATTCGTCCAGCCGGCGCACGATCTCCGGTAACTGCGCCCTCGCTGACTTCACTTTTTCCAGCCGGATATGCAGCGTCGCCGCGCCCTCAAAGTCGAGATTGGCTGAAGCCTCATCGCGCAGCCGCTCGATCTCGCGCACCAGCGATTGCCCGCCGCTGGCGAAATACTGCTGCACCCGTTCCACCTCGGTGTTGTACTCCTCGTCGCTGCAGCCCTTGAAACACGGCGCGAGGCACATCTTCATCTCGGAATAGATGCAGCCGGGAAACGCCTCATCGGGATGCAGGTCGTCTGTGCAGCGCCGCATCTTGAAAAAATCGAGCGAGTCGTTGGCAAACTTCTCCGCCGCCACACGTGTCGGAAACGGCCCAAAATATTGCGACTGGCTCTTGCGTCCGCTGATTCGCGTCGTCACCGTCGCGCGCGGGTACGGATTGTCGAGGATCAGCTTGACCAGTGGCGCGAAGCGAAAACGCAATCGCGCCTCATACGTTTTGGGAAACTCGCACCGGATCGTCTTATACAGCAGCAGTGACGCCTCGAAGTCGGACCCCGTCGGCGTCCACTCGACCGCCTGCACGCGATCCCGCAGATTGAGCTTGCGGCCCTGTCCCTCCGTCTGCCCCAGCAGTCGTTGCAGTCTCCGCCGCAAGTTCGCCGTCTTGCCGATGTAGGGATCGCTGCCCTCGTCGCCGCGCAGCACGAACACCGCCGCCTTAGCCGGAGCGGCGGCAAACAGCTCAGCATCGTGATCGGGCGAAAACTCCACGCGAAGATTCTAGCGGATAGTGGTTAGTGGCGAGTATGGGCCGCTTTCTTACCGCCGCCTCGAATCGAATTGATGATCATTTTCGTGCTGATGTAAAGCCACCCAGCACTGACGAGTAGGAGACCCGTCGTCAGCAGTAAAACTTGCCATCTGGCAAGTGACGAGTCTCTGTCGGAAGCAAATAAGACTGCGACGACTACTCCGCCCACGCCGGGAAGCGAGTAACACAACCCCAATACAAGCGCACCGATTCTCTGTACACCTGTGAGGGGCTTATCCCCTCGAATGACGTATCCCTCAACACCCGCAGCATTTCGAATCGAGTCCCTCGGCAGCACGTTGCGCTGGCGCTGCTCGAGTTCTTCGGTCCACTTCGAATGGCTCACAACGCCTCTACTCCGTCCTCTTGCTCTTAACCTTGATCCGCGCCGGCGCTTCAATCGGCTGGAAATGCGCTTTCTTCGAATGTAGCCGGAAATCCGGGCCGTCCATCTCCACCTTCTTGCACATCTCGTGCAGTCGCGAACGCATGCGCTCGCCAATGCGATCGCCCAGGGTCTCGCGGCGCGCCGCGCGATCCGCTGCCGAGTAGCTGCGCGAATTGTCGTCCTCGCCGCGCGCCTGCTCCGGCTTGTCCGGGAAATTGGTGGTGATGATCGTGGTCTTGTTGTTGTTATAGCGGCTGTTCAGGATGTAGTTGACCGTGTCGAAGACCCACTCGGTGCTGCGCACCGCGCCCAACTCGTCCAGCACCAGCACCTCGGCGTCGAACACTGGCCGCAGAATTCCCATCTCTGTTGCCTGCACCGATGAGTTGAACGAATTCTGGATCGACTTCAGCAGCTCGCGATAATCACAGAACAGGCAGGGCACGCCCTTGTCGCGAATCAGCGCTTTCAGTATTCCCACCGCCAGATGCGTCTTGCCCACGCCCACTGAGCCGACGAAGAGCAGTCCTGTCTTCTCCGTCGGGTACTCTTCCACGAACCGTCCGGCATATAACTTCGCTTTTGCCAGGCTGTGCTGGTCCTTGTCATCCTGATCGCACTTGAATGTGCTGAGATCGCAGTGCTCGTAGCGCGGAGGAATCTTCGCCGCCGCCAGCAGTCGCTCGCCGCGGCTCTTCAGCCGGCACTCGCAGCGCACTACCTCGCGCTCTTTGCCGCGCGTAATGGTTCGCCATCCGGTGTCATTACAGACCGCGCACGGAGTTTCGTCTTGAGTGTTCACGCCATTCGTCCTGCCTTCGTTTGAAGCTCGACTCTACTGCCCCGCCAGCGAAGGTGCAAGCGTCGCCCGATCTTGCACCGGTGCGGGTGCAACAATCGATTTGTGCCGCCGAGAGTAATCACTATTCGGAGTACCCCCTAAAAGTTGTATGCACTAACGATGCATCCCGGCATCGAATAAAACTACTGTAACAATCCCCCTGCGCCGATATCATCAGCGACATACTTTATGGACCGCTATCTTTGTATTCATTGCCATTTTTATCAGCCGCCTCGCGAAAATCCATGGCTGGAAACCATCGAACTTCAGGAATCCGCTTACCCCTATCACGACTGGAACGAGCGCATCACTGCTGAGTGTTACGCTCCCAACGCAGCTTCCCGCATCCTGAGTCCCGACAACCGCATTACCCGCATCGTCAACAACTATTCGCGGATCAGCTTCAACGTCGGCCCCACGCTGCTCTCCTGGATGGCCAACCGCGCTCCCGACACCTATCAGGCCATTCTCGACGCCGACCGCAAGAGCCAGGAACGCTTCTCGGGTCACGGTTCCGCCATCGCGCAGGTCTACAACCACATGATCATGCCGCTGGCGAATCGCCGCGACAAGCAGACCCAGGTGGTCTGGGGCATCCGTGACTTTGAATATCGCTTCAATCGCGATCCCGAGGGCATGTGGCTGGCGGAGACCGCTGTCGACGTCGAGACCCTCGAAGTGCTCGCCGCCAATGGAATCAAGTTCACCATTCTCGCTCCCTCGCAGGCCAGGCAAGAGCGGAACATAGGCACCGTCAGGTTCAAGAACGTGGAAGGCAGCAAGATCGATCCCACCCGCCCCTATCTCTGCAATCTGCCTTCCGGCCGCAGCATCAATCTGTTCTTCTACGACGGCCCCATCTCCCGCGCTGTCGCCTTCGAAGGCTTGCTCTCCGATGGCAAGCGTTTCGCCGACCGGCTGATCAGTGGCTTTGCCGAGAACCGCCGCTGGCCGCAACTCATGCACATCGCCACCGATGGCGAAACTTACGGCCACCATCACTTCAAGGGAGAGATGGCGCTCTCCTACGCGCTGCATCACATCGAAACCAACAAGCTCGCCAAGCTCACGAATTATTCCGAATATCTCACCATCAATCCGCCGACCCACGAAGTCGAGATCGTCGAGAATACGGCGTGGAGTTGCTCGCATGGTGTTGGGCGCTGGAACACCGACTGTGGCTGCAACTCGGGCGGCAAGCCGGGCTGGAAGCAGGCGTGGCGGGCTCCGCTGCGCAAGGCGCTGGATCATTTGCGAGATAGCCTGGTCGAACCCTACGAGAGCATGGCCGCGGAGCTGCTGCTCGATCCCTGGCAGGCCCGCGAAGATTACGTCAACATCGTGCTCGACCGCGACGAGGCCACCTTAACCAGGTTCCTCGCTACCCATGCCCGCCGCGGTTTGTCGGAACCTGAAATCGTTACTGTGCTGTCGCTGCTCGAAATACAGCGCCACGCCATGCTGATGTACACCAGTTGCGGATGGTTCTTCGATGAGTTGTCGGGTATCGAAACCGTGCAAGTTATCATGTACGCGGGACGCGCCCTGCAACTGGCCCAGAGGCTGTTCCCCGACCATCACGAGCAGACCTTCCGCGAACTTCTGCAGTCGGCCATAAGCAATCTTCCCGAGTACGGAGACGGCGCGCAAGTTTTCGACCGCTGGGTGAAACCTGCGCAGGTTGATCTCGCAGCCGTGACCGCTCACTATGCGATCGCTTCCATGTTCCATCGCCCCGGCGACGGCGACCTTACCGCCAGCTACGAGATCAAGCAAATCGACGACGTGCGGCTCGAGTCCGGCCGGGCTCGTCTCGCGGTCGGCACTACCAGTGTTCGGTCCCGCGTGACCCGCGAGCAGGAGGACGTCAGCTTCGGTGTGCTTCATTTTGGCGACCACAACCTCATGGCTGGAATCCGGCTCTATCCGGGCGAGGCTGAATTCCGTAGCATCGTCCGCGAACTGCGTGAGCCCTTTCAGTCCGCTGATCTTCCCGCCGTGCTGCGTCTGCTTGATCGCCACTTTGGCGGCGCGACTTACACCCTCAAATCGCTCTTCCGCGACGAGCGCCAGAAGGTCGTCAGTAAGCTGCTGAGGTCAACCATGGACGAAGCTGAGGAGGCATACAGGCGCATCTACGAGAACCATGCTCCTCTCATGGGCTTTCTCAGCGGCATGGGCGCGCCGCTGCCCAAGATGTTGCACCAGACTGCCGAGTTCGTCCTCAATACTTCGCTGCGCAAAGAATTCATGGCTGACCAACTCGACTTGGAGCGCGTCCAGACCCTGCTCGACACTGCCGCGCGCGAAAAAATCCAGTGGGACGAGGCTTGGCTCGGCTTTGCACTAACCAAGCGCTTTGGCCGCATGGCTGACGACCTGGCCGTGAAGCCGCGCGAGGATTCGCTGCACCGTTTAAACCTGGCGGTTGATCTGGTACGTTCATTGCCCTTCGAGGTCGATCTGCGACGCGTGCAAAACGTGTATTACCAGCTCGTGCAGCACGTCTATCCAGTCGTTCTGAAGGAGGGCGACGAGGCTTCGAAGCTTTGGATTACCGAATTCACCACGCTGGGCGAGAAGCTTGGGGTTTGCGTAGATCCCCCGCCTGGCTCGGCGTCGTGACCCCGAAAATCCGTACCGAGCTGTGTTTTTTGCGGTTTCTCTTGACATGCGCCGCTTTTCGCAGCTAAATATTTCCGCCACTATTAGCCACCTGTTGAGGAGCCATCATGAACAAAGGGGATCTGGTTGAGAAAATTGCGGCCTCCACGGGCATTACCAAAACCAGCGCCGCGGCCGCCATCGATAACCTGATTGCTGCCGTCACGCTCGCGCTGAAGAAGGGCGATCGCGTAACGCTCGTTGGTTTCGGAACGTTTTCTGTTTCGCTGCGTAAGGCCCGCAATGGGCGCAATCCGCAAACGGGAGGCGTCATCAAGATCGCCGCCCGCAAAGTCGCCAAGTTCACCCCAGGTGTCGAACTCAAGAAGCACGTCAACAAGAAATAGACTGGACGCCCGCGCCGGAACGTCAGCGCAATTGGCATGGTCCGTGCCGATCCATGGTTGCCTGTGCTTTGTGCCTGACTCTTCTCCGTGTCCTCTGTGTCTCTGTGGTGAATGTTGCTTTCGTCTTTTGCCCGTGTCTGATCCGTGCGATCCGTGCCAATCCGCGGCTGCCCTTGGCGTTGACTTGCATCCGATTGCCGCCCCGCGAATCCAATACTCTGCAGCGAAACATCCGCAGGTTGCCCAGATTGCGGCCATTCCGGTACAATCAAGGTTTGCAACAAGCGAGTTAGGGAGTCCCATGAAGGCAGCCATCCATCCGGTTTACAACGAAGTGCGCGTGCATTGCGCGTGCGGCAACGCATTTATGACCCGTTCGACCCACAAGGGCGAC
>DATBZX010000370.1:0-21266 GCA_036512955.1 Terriglobales bacterium | reverse complement strand
CAGCGGGGTGGGAAACGTTGAACTCCCATTTCCGAGCGCGTTAGCATAGGCGAGTGGGGTAAACAAACTCAATGCCAATAGACAGAGAAGCGTCACGCCCACTTGTCTGGCACCAATTAACTTCGTCATCTTTACCATTGGGTCGAACCTCCAAGCGATTTTTGGGCCGCGTACCGGAACTAGCTGGGGAAACTAGTTTGTTCTCACTCACGATTAACTGAACGAGCCAGCTATACAGTTCTACGCACGTTCACTACCAAACGCTCGATTGAGAAAACAAGTGGTTAGAAGCGGTCCACAAGGCGGATGTGCAAAAGTTTGCAGATAGCGAGTATCTGGTTACCAACTTGACATAAACCAGTAGCGTAACTACTAGACTGTTACCTGCCTCACAAGAAAGCTCCGGTGGGACAGGCAGTGAGTTGGGAGATGAGGCTTATGCCAATAGATAGTAGTATAGCTACTAGTCCTATCCTAAATTGTTACGAGCCCACAAATCTTGCATATAGGCTCCTGGCGATCGCGGTGTCCGTGGTTCCCTTGATGATGGCGCGGCCGTCGGGGAAGAGCGTCATTTCATAAGGCTCGCGCCAAAATTTCAGTACGAACTCGTTGTGCTTCACCAGTCCGTGCGGGGTGAGCCGGCGGGTGATCTCGTCGAAATCGATGGGACGCTGGCGCTCGTGAATCTGTACCGAGTTGCGGCCACACATCGAAATGGGAGGGCGGCCTTCTCCGGCGAGATGCACGAAGTCGCGCTGTTGGCAGGCACGGCAATCGGAGCGAGGGTGGGCTGCGCTTACTTCCGCGTGCTGGTTGCTCCAGACATCCCACGACAGCAGGGTGCGGCGAAGCTGGTCGCGCGCGCCGACCATGAGTTTCATGGCTTCGGTTGCCGCAATCGACGCCACCAGGTTCACGACTGAATTCAGGATGCCAGAAGTGTCGCATGTCTCGACCATTCCTCGGGGGGAATCAGGAAAGATACAGGCGAGGCAGGCGGTCTCCCCGGGTAGCACGGTCATGGTGACGGCGTAGCTGGCGACGCCCGCGGCATAAATCCACGGCAGCTTCTCGCTGACAGCGAAATCGTTGATCAGATAACGAGTTTCGAAATTGTCGGTGCCGTCGAGGATGAGGTCCACGCTGGCGAGCAAGTCATGTACGTTGCTGGGGACGAGGTCGGCAGCATGCGGCTCGACCACAATTTCCGAGTTAAAGCTGCTGATTTTGCGGGCGGCAGCGATGGCCTTGGGTAGAGACTCGGCGGCATCGCTCTCGTCGAACAGCACCTGTCGCTGCAGATTGCTGGCCTCAACATAGTCGCGATCGATGATGCGCAAGTAGCCAACTCCGGCACGCGCCAGCAGGGAAGCCAGGGCCGATCCGGTGGCTCCGCAGCCGACAATGGCCACGCGCGCAGCGGCCAGTTTCTTCTGACCTTCGGCTCCGACGGGTTGGAAGAGGATTTGGCGGGAGTACCGCTCGGTGAATTCCAACAGCGCTACCTGCTCTCTGGGTGCATCCTTAGTTATTATAGGAACGCCACAGAGGTTTCGTCTTGAGACTCGCGGGGGACGATCGGCAGTGGGGAACGAATGGGAAAACGTCGAGAGAACAGATTCCTCGCGGGCGGACGCCCGCGAGGAATGACGAAGTAGAGGACTTGTACGGCGCAGCTAAAGCTGCGCCCCTTCAAAACGACTTGAAACGCGCCTTTTTCCGCAGTCCGATCGACCGCGGCGGCTTGGAACCGGCGGGTCCAGCAAGGGTTACGAGTTTGACGAAGCCAACCACGCCATTCATTTTCGGGATCGGCCTGCTGGGCGCCGTACTGGCGTTGGGTTGTCCGGTGGCATGGGGGCAGAACCCTCCACCAGTCTCCATTCCCGGAAACGAGAAGCTATCCGACCAACCGCATCCCATTGAGCTAAACGGCGCCGCGAAGTACGAGGGCGAGATGCTACGCGAGGTTCAGTTTCACGGAATCGCCGGGACGAACTCCGAGATGCTGCGCAGCCTGTCGCTGGTGAAGCCCGGCGAACCGCTGGATCGCGAAGCACTGCGCTTATCGATCAAAGTGCTGTACTCCACGGGACGGTTTTCGAGCCTGCACGTCGAGGCCGCTCCCGCCGAGCCGAATGGCATCACACTCACCTTTGTGGTCACAGAAAATTATTTCAACGGCGACGTCAACGTCGAGGGACTGAATACCAAAACGCCTCCCAAACCCCATCAGTTGGTCAATGCCAGCAAGCTCGATCTCGGGGAGCTGTTCTCCGAAGACAACGCGAAGCGAGCGGTGGAGCGCATGACCAAGGTGATGGGCGACAACGGCTACTACCAGCCGACCATTACTTACGAGCTGAAGCCGCACGATGACACCCGGCAGATGGACATGATCTTTCACGTGACGCCGGGTGATCTGGCGCGGGTGGGCACGGTCAAGGTCGAGGGAGATGCGGGCATTCTCCCGGAGCAGGTCCTCCAGATCACCAAGCTGAAGCCAGGCTCGAAGGTGAAGAACGAGAACCTGACTCGAGCCCTGGAACGGCTGCGCAAGTACTACCAGAAGAATCAGCACCTGGAGGCGCAGGTATCGCTCACCAACCGCGACTATCGCCCAGACACCAACGCGCTGGACTATACGTTTGAAGTGGAACAGGGCTCCAAGGTCGTCATCAGCACCGAGGGCGCAAAGATCCCGGGCGGGCAACTCAAAAAGCTGGTGCCGGTCTACCAGGAGAACGCGGTAGACGACGATCTGCTGAACGAAGGCCGCCGCAACCTGCGCAATTATCTTCAGACCAAGGGATACTTCGACGCCACGGTGGAGGTCGAGCGACGCCCGGTGTCCGACGAAGACCAGGTGGACATCGTTTACAAGATCGACGAGGGGCCTCGGCACCAACTGGAAGCCGTGAAGATCGTTGGCAACAAGTATTTCGATGAGGCCACGATTCGCGAGCGCCTGACCATCCAGCCCAGGAACTGGGTGCTGACCAATGGGAGGTTCAGCCAGCGCATGATGTCCGACGATGCGACATCCATCAAGGCGCTATATCAGGCGAACGGGTTCCGCGAGGTGAAGGTCGAAGCCTCTCTGGACGAGAACTATGAGTCGCACTCGGGCGAACTGGCGGTAGTGTTCCGGATTACCGAAGGCCCGCAAACCCTGGTGAAGAACCTGACGATTGAAGGCAATAACAGCTTCCCTATGGAAGAACTCGCACCCGTCTTGAGCAGCGTTCCGGGACAGCCATTCAGCGAGGCCGACATCATGAACGATCGCGATGCGCTGACCTTCTTCTATTACAATCGCGGATTTCCAGACGTGCAGTTTGAGTCGTCGGCCAAGCCGGTGGAAGGCCAGCCCTTCCGCATGGATGTGACTTACAGCGTTGTCGAGGGACAACGCGTCAACGTCGACCGGTTGATCGTCACCGGATTGGAGAAAACGCGGCCGTACATCCTGAACCGCCAGATTCGGATAGGCGCCGGCGATCCCATGAGCCAGGCGGCCATGGTGGAATCGCAGCGCCGGCTTTACAACCTGGGCATCTTCAACCAGGTGGACATGGCCATCCAGAATCCCGAGGGGATCGAGCCACAGAAGAACGTGCTGTTCAACATTGCGGAAGCACCGCGATGGACGTTTCGCTACGGTGGCGGCATCGAGTTCGCGACCGGCAACACGCCGGCCCTCAACAATCCCCAGGGCCAGGCGAGCGTGAGTCCCAACGGTGTGTTGGAAATCACTCGCCTGAACATGTTCGGACGTGACCAGACGCTGAGCATGAGGGCGCGCGTCGGCCTGCTCACCCGGCGGGCGGTGATCAGCTACGATGCGCCTCGATTGTTCAACAAGGAGAAATGGCGTTTAACGCTGAGCGGTTTCTACGACAACACGGTCAACGTTAATACCTTTACCTCGGAGCGCCTGGAAGGTTCGTTCGGCGCCGAGGAACGTTACAGCCGGACCACCACATTCCTCTACCGCATGACCTACCAGCGGGTGCGCGTCGATGCTGCCAGCCTGGTGATCGATCCCGGCCTCATACCGCTCTACTCCCGTCCAGTGCGCATCGCCATGCCCAGCTTCACCTGGGTACACGATAAACGCGACAACCCGGTCGATACTCACAAGGGCAGCTACAACCTGCTCGATACCGGACTGGCGACCAGCGCGCTGGGTTCGGAATCGAACTTCGTCAAGTTTCTATTCCAGAACTCCACCTACTACACGTTTCACAAGAGATGGGTGTTCGCACGCAACACGCAGCTTGGCCTCGAACGTCCCTATGGCACGAACTACTATCCGGGCGGATCGGCCACCGCCATTCCGCTTCCCGAGTTGTTCTTCGCCGGAGGCGGCAACTCGATGCGCGGCTTCGCCATCAATCAGGCAGGGCCGCGCGACTTGCAGACCGGCTATCCGATTGGCGGGCAGGCGCTGTTCGTCAACAACCTTGAGATCCGCACTCCTCCGGTGCTGCTGCCCTACGCCGCCGACAACCTCAGCTTCGTCTTCTTTCACGACATGGGCAATGTTTTTGCCACTCCGAACCAGTTGTGGGGTGGATTAGTGCGATTCAACCAGCCTTCCATTGCGGCCTGTACGCCGCCCAATAGCACCGTGGCCTGCAACTTCAGCTACAACCCGCAGGCGATTGGCACCGGCATTCGCTACAAAACACCAGTCGGTCCGGTGCGCGTCGATCTCAGTTACAACTTCACTCCCACGCGCTATCCCATTCGCGATCAAAACACGGTACAGACGCTCAAGCATTTCAACTACTTTTTCAGTATTGGACAGACTTTCTGATGAGACGCTTTCTACACATCACGATTTGCATCTTGCTGTTGGCTCCGATGGCGGCCTTCGCCGCCGAGGTGATCGACGGAGTAATTGCCACGGTAAACCGCAAACCCCTGCTGCAAAGCGACTGGGACGACGCCGTGCGCTTTGAGGCCTTTATGCAGCAAAAGCCACTGGCCAGCGTGACCGAGGTGGACCGCGCCAGCGCCTTGCAGCGGCTGATCGATCGCGGGGTGCTGGAAATCCAGATGCCCGACGCGAACTACCTGGCGCCGTCGCGTGAGGAAATTCGTGCGGACATCGCCAAACTGCGGGCGCAGATTCCCGCGGCCAGTGACGAGCCAGGCTGGCAGAAGCTGATTGCGGCGTACGGATTGTCGCAGCGCGACGTTGAGGCGAACGTGCGGCGCGAAATGCAGATGATGAACTTCATTGAAGTCCGCCTGCGGCCCAATGTCCATGTGCAACCTGAGGAAGTCGAAGCGTACTACCGCGCCCAGGTGCTTCCCGACATGGAGAAAGCCGGAGTCAAGATCGTGACGTTGCAGGAAGTGAGTCCGAAAATCCATGAACTTCTGGTGCAGCAGCGCATGGACGAACTGTTGGAGGCGTGGCTGCACAACCTGCGCCAGCAGACGCAGGTACAAAATTTGATGGCGGTGCCATCACAGGGCTCGTCCTCACGTCCCGAGGCGGCTGGCGGAAAGTAGCATGAGCGAAAAGGCACCAACTCGGCTGTCGCGCTTCCCCTGGTGGTTCTGGGCGGTGATGGCGGGACTGTTTGTCCTGTTCGTGGTGGTTATTGGCTGGTTCCTTAACAGCCCGGTGTTCGAGGACATTGTTCGCGATCGCGTGATTGCGCAAATCCAAAAGGCAACCGGCGGGACGGTGGAACTGCAGTCTCTGCATTGGAACGTGAAACGACTGGAGATCGAGGCCAATGGGCTGACCATTCGCGGGCTCGAACCTGCGGGTGATGTTCCGCTGGCGCATGCCGACCGGCTGTACGTGAAGCTGCGCGTAGTTTCGTTCCTCAATACCAGCGTTGACCTGAACCTGCTCACGCTGGAGCAACCGGAAATTCACCTCATCGTGAAGGAGGATGGATCGACCAATGTGCCCGGACCGCAAGTGAAAACAAGCGGCGATCCAATCCAACAACTGTTTGACATCGCTGTTGGAAGGGTCGAACTGCACAACGGGAGTTTGCTGGTGAATGAGCAAAAGCTGCCACTGGACTTCAAGGCCAACGATGTCGGGCTCACGATGGACTTTCAGCGGCTGCAGCGGCGCTACGACGGCACTCTGCACGTCGGCAAGATAGACACGCAATACCAGGACTATCGTGACGTCGCCGCCAGCGCGGATGCTGAATTCAGCTTGTGGCAGAACCGGATCCAGGTGCGTTCGCTGAAGCTGGTCTCGGAGAAGTCGTCGATAGATCTGAGCGGAACCATTGACGATTTCAATCACCCACGTGTGCAACTCACCTATGGGGCAACGATTGACTTGGCGCAGTTGGCCGCGATCACCCGGCAGTACAACCTGCGCGGAGGCGGATTGAACGTTACCGGCTCGGGTGACTTCGCCCACGACAACTTCACTGCTACCGGGAAGCTGGTGGCTCGCGGTGTCAACTACCAGGACCAGAGTTTCTCGCTGCGCGATGCCAGCGCCGGTGCTGACTTCGCGGCCGATCGCGATCATATCCTGCTGAAGAAGATCAGCGCGCATTTGCTGGGCGGAACGGTGACGGGCGATGCGGAGGTGAAGAACTACGCTCCCCCGCTAGCGGTCACGACCGCGCAAGTCCGCAACGAGAAATCGGGGAAGAATGGGAAGCCTTCGGCGAACGGCCTGCCCAAGTCATCGGGCGCTCTTCCGGTGCAGCAAGGTGCGGCAAATTTCAAGGTGAGTGGAGCGTCCCTGACGGAAGTCGTGCGCACGTTGTCGAGCAAGGCGCTTCCGCTGGACAAATTGAATGCCACCGGCGCTGTGAATGGGACGGTGGGCCTGGCGTGGAAGGAGTCGATCGCGCACGCCACCGCAGAACTGGCGCTGGACGCCACAGCTCCGGCGCAAAGCGCGACTGACCAGTTACCGGTGAGCGGTGCGCTGCTCGGCCGCTACGATGTGCATACTGGATTGCTGGCGGTGTCGCAGTTGAACCTCGCGACACCGCACAGCGAGGCGAACGCTTCCGGGGAACTGGGAGCGCGTGACCTGCAGTTGAAACTGGGCGTCACCACCAGCAACCTGAATGAGTTTCAACCGTTGCTGAGTGCGATAGGCCAGTCACCGCCGCCGATTGAACTCAATGGCAGGGCCAGCTTCAACGGCACGGTGAGCGGCAAGGTCGCCTATCCCGATATTGCCGGACGCCTGCTGGCGACTGACTTCAGCTATGTCTTCACGCCAACGCTGGCGTCGGTTGCTGCAGCACCACATCCCTCAAAGGTGAGCACGGTGGAATCGCTTCTGCATGTCGAACAGCACCCTCCTGAGCAGAAGCCTCAACCCAAGGCGCCTCGTATCCATGTCGATTCGTTTGCCGGCGATGTGCAGTATGGCAGGAACAAGGTCGCGGTGCACAACGGAGTGATCGAGCAGGGAGGCGCCCAGTTGAACGTGGACGGCTCAGCCACTCTGGTAGATGGTAGTTTCACGGCCGACTCACCGTTCGAGGTGCGGGCTGCGATTCACAACGGCAGTGTCGCCGACCTGCAGCGCACGCTGGGCACGAACTATCCCGTGTCGGGGGTGATGAACTTCAGCCTGCAGGCGTCTGGCACGGAGAACGATGAGCACGGACACGGGCAGTTGTCGGTCAGCGGAGGCGAGGCCTATGGACATCCCATCAAAACGCTGACCTCGGACATCGTGCTAGAGAACCACGAGGTAGCATTCAACAACATTCGCGTGCAAGCCCTCAGCGGTACGGTGGCGGGAACGGCAGCCTACAACCCGAACAGCCGGCAAGTTCGGACCGACCTGCGCGGCGACAACATCGATCTGGAGAAACTTACTGAACTCCAGACTGTGCCCCTGCAGGAACGAGGTACGGCCAGCTTTACGCTGAAGACATCCGGAACACTCGATCAGCCGATGGTGGAAGCACATGTCGAAGTTGCCAACCTGGTGTTCAACGACGAGTACCAGGGCGGGCTGATCCTCGATGCCGTGACGCATGGTAGCAAGCTGCAGATTTCGACGCGATCGAACTTCGCCAAGGCGACGCTGGCGCTTGACGGCACGGTGGACCTGAAGGGCGACATGGAGAGCGATCTCCGCCTGCAATTCTCACAGCTCGACATTGATCCGCTGCTCAGTGCTGGAATCAAGGGCAGGATTACCGGCCATTCTGCGATGGCTGGAAGTGGAAGCCTGACCGGACCGTTGCGCAAACCACGCGCCCTCAAGGGCACGCTGCAGGTGGACTCTTTTGCCGTGACGGTGGAGAAGATTCCGATTCATAGCGATGGTCCTTTCCAGTTGGCGCTGGCCGACCAGGTGATAAGCGTACAGCGCTTGACAGTGGCTGCGCAGGACACCAGCTTCAGTGTTGGCGGAACGGTGGACTTGAAGGCGGACCGTCCGCTGAATCTCTACGCCAAGGGCCACGTCAACCTGGGGTTGGTGCACGTGCTGGATAGCGAGATCGACTCCTACGGCTCGACCGACGCCGACATCACGGTGCGCGGCACCGTGGCGAAGCCCGTCATGAATGGACGGGTGGTAATCGCGCACGCCGGGTTCTCGGTCATCGACCTGCCAGCCTCGCTGGGCGAACTGAACGGTACGTTGGTGTTCAATCAGGACCGGCTGGAAGTGGAACGCCTCACGGGACTCGTGGGCGGCGGCCAGGTGAACGTCGCCGGCTACATTACCTATGGCAATACGATTGGGTTCGACCTCACCGCCAACGGCACCGACATTCGCTTTCGCTATGGCGGAGTGAGTCTTACGGCGGACCAGAGTTTGCACCTCAACGGCACACTGCGCGGCTCGACCCTGAGCGGCGACATCACCATCACGCGCTTCGCGCAGATTCCCTCGATGGAGATGGCGGCTGCCTTCGCCACTCCGAATGTGGAAGTGCCCAACCCAACATCTCCGCTGAACAATCTGCGCTTGGATGTTCGCATCGTCTCGGCGCCCGAGTTAACGGTGCAGACTTCGCTGGCGAAATTGTCGGGCGATGCCGACCTGCGGCTGCGCGGCACGGCCATGCGGCCCGTGCTGCTGGGCCGCATCAACATCGCGGAAGGCGATATCAACCTTAACGGCACCAAGTATCACCTGGACCGCGGTGACATTACCTTTGCCAATCCCATTCGCATCGATCCCATCCTCGATATGGAGGCAACGACGCGGGTGCGCGACTTCGATATCACCATCGGATTGCACGGCACAATGGAGAAGCTGACCACCACGTACCGCTCCGATCCGCCGTTGTCGAGTGACGACATCATCGCGTTGCTCGCCTTTGGCCGCACCCAGGAAGAGCGCTATGCTGCGGGCGGTACTAGCACCACCAGCCTGGGCGAGGGCGCCGGCGGCATGGTGCTGGGACAGCTCATTAACCAGACGGTAAGTAACCGGGTGTCGAGGCTGTTCGGCGTGAGTTCGATTCGCATCAATCCCTCCGTGGGCGGCGCGGACAATAACCCGAGCGCGCGGCTGACCATCGAGCAGCAGGTCTCTAAAGACGTGACCCTGACCTACATCACCAACCTAACGCAGTCGGCGCAGCAGGTCATTCAGTTCGAATACAACATCAACACGGAATACACCCTGCAGGGCGTTCGCGACGAGAACGGCGTAGTGAGTTTCGATTTGCTGATCCGGAAGCGGAAGAAGTAGCGGGTTGGTCGCGGCGCGGGTAGTACGGCGCTTCAGCGCCGCGTTAGGCGAGACCTCAAGAATTGATCAGCCGGCTTTAGCCGGTCGCACTCTCGGCGCGTATCAGATCTGCAAATGAGTTGGATAAACCATTCAGTAGCCGCGGAGGACCTCGCCGAGCGGCGCGCCCGCATGGTCGAGGACCAACTGCGCGGACGCGGGATTCGTGACGAGCGCGTGCTGGCGGCCATGGGCAAGGTTCCGCGCGAAAGGTTCATCGCTCCCGAGTATGCGCGCGAAGCCTACGCAGACGGCCCGCTGCCGATTGGTGAAGGTCAAACCGTTTCGCAACCCTACATGGTGGCTGCGATGGTGGAAGCGCTGGAAGTGCATCCGTCCGACCGCCTGCTGGAAGTGGGGACGGGCACTGGCTACGAGGCGGCTGTCCTGGCAGAACTGGCCGCCGAAGTGTGGACCGTCGAGCGGCATGGGAAACTGGCGGACAACGCACGCGAAACCCTGGAGGAACTTGGTTACGAAAACGTGCACGTGATCTGTGGTGATGGAAGTCCAGGGCTGCCGGAGCACGCGCCGTTCGACAAGATCGTAGTGGCTGCGGGCGCGCCCCAGGCGCCCCCTAGCCTGATCGCGCAGTTGGCCGAAGGAGGCATGCTGGTGGTGCCAGTGGGCAACCGCGTCGATCAGCAACTGCAGCTGGCGCGCAAGGTCGGCGGTCAGATGGTCATTACACGGCACTTGCTGTGTTGCTTCGTGCCATTGGTGGGGGCGGAAGGTTGGGAGCCGTGATCCCTCAGTGCAGCATCAAGACGGTGGCCGCGGTCACGATTCCAGCGACGGCAAACACCAATCCCATGCCCCAGTAGAATTTGCGTCCCGTAAGCAGGGTTATGGAAGTCACCACCAGCGCGATCTCGAGGAACACTTCGCCGAGATCGAAGCGGTTGGCGCGCTGGGTTTCGTGATTAAGTTCAGCCTCCAGTTCGTGCGCCTTGTCCTGGATCTCTTTCTTCTCTTCATTGTATTTCTCGATGTTGCCCTCGAAGCGCTTCGATACCTGCTCGGCCTTTTCGTTCTTGCCTTCGAGCGCGCTCAGGACGTCGTCGAGCGCCTGCAGGTTGTTAAGTCGCAGGTTTTTGGCCTGGTAGTACGCCCACTGGTCGGTGGTTTTGTTTTGCAGCAGGATTTCCTCGGTGTGGGCGCGATGTCCCAGCAACGAGATGGTCGCCACCAGCACGGCCACGACCGCCATGGTGAGGCTCACCGGAGCCAGTTCTTTTCGTTCCTTGGCCTCTTCGGCATGTTCCTGCAGTTCGTTGAGCTCTTCGCCGGCTGACATGATTTCTCCTGATCGGTGGTTCTGGGCTGACAGTGTGGTTGAGGAAGAATATCACCGTCGAACTTGTGGCGGAATGGACGGCCGCCAGTCGGATCTCAATCGACGTCAAGTGTCGCGTTCGTAACCGCTGCCTTCCCGTGAAAATGCTGCAGGATGGCGTTGGCCTGAGGTCGGCTAACGACCGAAGCCAGCGCGGCCGCGTCGGCTTGCTTTACCGCCTCCAGACTGCCGAAGTGCTGCAGCAGGCGGCGCGTGGTTTCTGCGCCTACGCCGGGGACTTCTAGCAATTCCGTCTTGTGGTCCCGCATCTCGCGGCGTTTGCGGTGGAAGGTCACGGCAAAGCGGTGGGCTTCGTCGCGCACCATCTGCACCAGGTGCAGCACCGGCGAGTGGCGGTCGAGCACGATTGGATCGTCCTCCTGGCCCTGCACGTAGATGATCTCTTCGCGTTTGGCGATGGATGCCAGCGGCTGGTTGACGATGCCCAGCGCCTCCAACGCATCGCCAGCAGCGTGCAACTGGCCGATGCCTCCGTCAATCAGAATGAGGCTCGGCAGCGGCTTGTCTTCCGCCTGCAAGCGCGCGTAGCGGCGCGTGACCACCTCGCGCATCGAAGCAAAATCGTCTACGCCCTCGACGGTCTTGATGATGAATTTTCGGTAGTCCGACTTCTTCATCTTGCCGTCTTCCCACACCACCATCGAAGCGACGGTTTCCGCGCCTTGAATGTGGGAGATGTCGAAGCACTCAATGCGCTGCGGCAGTTCCGGCAGCGAGAGCGCATCCTGTAACGATTCCTGGATGACTTTCGCAGCGGGCTTCATCACCCGGAAGCGCTGGTCATACGCCTGCTTGGCATTCTGCCCGACCAGATCGACCAGCGAGCGCTTGTCGCCGCGCTGCGGAACGTGGATCTGCACTTTTCGATCGCGTCCCTCCGAGAGCACTTCCTCCAGCATGGCGCGGTCTTCAAAATCGACGGGCACATAGACGTTGTGGGGAATGTAGTGCTGGTCGAGATACACCTGCTTCAGCAGGGCTGAGAAAAATTCGCCCGGATTGAGTCCGTCCTCGCCGACGATCTGGTGCATGTCCTCCCAGAAGAATTCGCGCTTGTCCATGATCTTGCCACTGCGCATGTGAAAGAGGTTCACGGCCAGCATGTGGTTCTCGTAGTGGTAACCGAAGACATCGGCATCGTCGCCATCGACCGCATGCATGCGCTGCTTCTGGCCCAGCAACTCAACCGTCGAGATGAGGTCGCGATACTTGGCGGCCAGCTCATACTGCTCACGTCCGGCGGCTGCGTTCATGCGCTCGTGTAACGAACGAGACAAGTCAGCGCCGCGGCCTTCCAGAAACAACTTCACGTCATGTACGGCTTCGGCGTAACGATCGGGCGTGGTGAGTCCTGACACACAGGGGCCGAGACAGCGTCCGATGTAGTACTGCAGGCAAGGTCGCGGATGGTTGCGGTTCAAGTCGATCTTGCAGGAAGGAATCAGAAAATTCCGATGAATCAGATCGACGATGCGATATGCCAGGCTGGTGGGAAAGTACGGACCGAAGTAAAGTGAGCCGTCTTTGCGCAGGCGGCGCGTGGCATACACGCGCGGATAGCGCTCGCCCATGGTCAGCTTGATGTAGGGATACGATTTGTCGTCGCGCAGCAGGATGTTGTAGCGCGGCTTCTTCTGCTTGATCAGGTTGTTCTCAAGCGCCAGCGCTTCCTTCTCGTTATCGACCACGATGTAGTCGAGATCGACAGCCTCGCGCACCAGCGTGCCCGTCTTGGCGTTTTCCGACGCGCCGTCGAGAAAATACGACCGCACCCGCGAGCGCAGGTTTTTGGCCTTGCCGACATAAATGACCTGGCCATCGGCGTTCTTATAGAGATACACGCCAGCCGAAGTCGGCAAAGTGCGAATTTTCTGATGCAAGTCCATGCAGCGGAAGGTAGAGACTGTTTAGATGATGCCGTGGCCAGCCAAGTACTAAACCGAAGTAACCACCCTGTAAAAATTCTACTACTCGCGTCAGGATTATCCTGCGTGATTTGGCGCCTCCGACGCCAGGCCTCCCAAGTGATTGAAAACAGTACGGTCATCCTTATGGTCGCCGCCGCCATCGATTGGCAGGCAACTTGCTACTCCTACAGGTAGAAGTCGGAAGTCCGTTGTTCAGGAGCTTATCCAATGAGCCGAGTGTCTCTCATCGCTATTCTGGTCGCAGGCAGCGTGTTTTCCAGTGTTGGTTGCGCAACTAAGAAATATGTTCAGAGCCAGATCACGCCCATCAACAACAAGATTGGCGAGCTGGACGAAATCACGTCCAAGAACACGAAAGACATAACAGACGTCGATGGCAAGGCGCAGCAGGGAATCCAGGCGGCGAACCAGGCCGATCAGAAGGCACTGGCTGCTGGAGACTCCGCTGACCAGGCGAGCCAGAAGGCCAATCACGTGGCCACTGGATTGACCGGGCTGCAGGGAACGGTCGAGAACCTCGACAACTACAAGGCGGCCGCGAATACGACGATCCAGTTCGGATTCAACAAGGCCACCCTCAGCAAGGCTGACGAGCAGATGCTGGATGAGTTTGCCCAGCAAATCGCAGGCCAGAAGCACTACATCATCCAGGTGCAGGGCTACACCGATGGGGTCGGTTCGGTCGAATACAACAACCAATTGAGCCGGCGCCGCGCCGATGCCGTGATCCAGTACCTGGCGGCGAAGCACAATGTTCCGCCGTACCGCATTTACATTATCGGCCTGGGAATGGAGAACCCGGTCGCCGAGAACAGTAAAGCCGCCGGTCGCAAGAAGAATCGCCGGGTCGATATTGCGCTGCTGACCAACTCCTTGGAGTCGACGTCAGCGCAGAACAGCGCGCCGCCGCAAACCCAGCCGTCGACCGATCGACAGTAGATGCGTCAGATTGCCTCCTGAAGCGACGGGCATGACACCCGTCGGAACCAAGGCCGTCCGCTTTTGCGGGCGGTCTTTTCTTATTGGCGTTCCAGTTTGTGACCGAGTCCTACTCGCGCTTTTCGGGTTGCAATAGAATATGTACGTGCGTATTCGCCTTCTGATACCCGCGATGGTGTGTCTGTGTTTGACCGGTGTAGCCGTGGCGCAGAGTAACGAACCGGAAGGCCCCATCACCCGCGTCCCGGTGGACAAGTCGGCCCCGCCGCCCAAGGACAATCGCAAAGCCCCGCCGCGTTCCGACACGCTGGCTCCGGACGAGAGTTCCAGCAAGCAGACAGAGATGGATATCGCGCCGCCGTCGGGTGATGAGAAACATCCCGACGCAAACGTGGCGGACAGCGAGTACAACGAGTTCCATCCCTGGGACCCGCACAAGGCCGCGAAGTGCATCGAGGTTGGCGACTATTACTTCAAGCAGGGCAACTACCGCGGCGCCATCAGCCGCTACCAGGAAGCCCTGGAGTGGAAACCGAAAGACGCTGAGGCCACCTACAAACTCGGCGAGGTGCAGGAGAAGACTGGCGACTTCACCGCCGCGCTGACGAACTATCAGGACTACCTCAAGCTCCTGCCCAAGGGCCCGTACTCCGTTAAGGCGCAACAGGGCATTGACCGCGTTAAGACCAAGGTGGGCGTGCCAGCCGCCCCGACGGCTCCCAAGCCTAGTTGAGCGTTTCGCGTGCACTCCTATATGGTGAGTGCATCGCGTGAGAAAAGCCTCCCCATCGAAGTCCAGCACACTGGTGGCGCGCCGCCGCAGCCTGAGCCCACGCACGGCGATTCCGTTTGTGCTGCTGTCGGTGTTCGCGATGCAGTCGCTGTGGTTCATCCAGACGCAATCGCTGACCTACGACGAGCCCGCCCATATCATCGCCGGCATCGACTCCTGGCGGCATGGACGCTTCGAGCACTGGAATGATCATCCCCCGTTGGGACGCCTGTGGCTGACGCTGCCCCTGGCACGCGCGGACAGCGAGTTTGCCTGGCAGCAGTTGCCCACCGGCTATCGCGTGATGGCCATGCAGCCCGGCCCGGAGGAGATCGCGCTGCGCACGCGTCCCATGAACATGCTGCTCGGCATCGCGCTGGGCGTGGCGCTGTGGTTCGCGGCGCGGCGATTGTTCTCCGAGGGAGCGGCCAACGTCACCCTGGCGCTGTTCGTGTTTACCCCGTCGCTGATCGCGCATTTCTCCGTTGCTACCACCGATGGCATTGGCACGCTGTTTATTTTTCTGACAGCGTTTCAACTCGTTCGATGGCGACACCGGCCGAATTGGTTGAATACCGTTCTGCTGGGGTTGGTATTGGGAGGCTTGCTGCTGGCCAAGTTCTACGCGCCTCCGCTGGTACTGCTGGCGTTGGCTTTGATGCTGGCACTGAAGCCCGAAGGCATTTCGCGCAGACCATCGCAATGGAATTGGAAGCCCACCCTCGCGGCGCTGGCTCTGGCATTGGTCACGCTGTGGGCGGGATACTTCTTCCACGTCTCACACCTTACAATCGGCGACGGCAAAGTGATCGCGACATTTCCCAATCGCGGCGAGAAGACGTGGGCGACCAAGGCGAACCCGCACCTCAGCGTAGTCGTTCCTGCTGGCGAGTTTTTCGAAGGCCTGCGCGAAGTCGCGATGAGCAACAAGCACGGGCGGCCGGCGTGGTTCCTGGGGAAGATCTACCCCACGGGCGGAATCAAGCTCTATTACCCGGCGGCGATTGTGCTGAAGTGGCCTACCGTCTTGCTGGCGCTGTTCCTTGCCAGCCTGCTGATGGGAGTGCGTCAGACCTGCCGCAATCCCAGCGATCTGCTGGCAATGAGTGCTTTCGGACTGGTGTTTCTGTTTTTCGCCATCCAGTCGAAGTACGACATCGGCGAGCGCCACATTCTGCCGCTGTATCCATTTGCGCTGCTGATTGCTGGCGCGATCTGGGAGCACCTGAAAGCGCGCCGCCCCGCGATGATCCTACTTCTGGTGCTGCTCGGACTCAATGCTGCCGACGCTTTGCGCTGCGCGCCCGACTACCTTACTTACTTCAATGTGCTGGTGAAGCCCACCAACAGTTGGCATTACCTGACCGACAGCAATCTCGACTGGGGACAGGGCTTGATAGTGCTGCGCGAGTACGAGCAGAAACATCCTAACGAGAACCTGCGGCTGGCCTATTTTGGATCCGTCAATCCTCCGCTGTACAGAGTGCGGGCCTTGCCGCTGGCTCCCGAAGAACGGGTGCCGGGGAAGATCGTCGTGGGTGCGAGTGTACTGTCAGGACAGGTGCTCAGCGATCCCAACGGCTACCGCTGGCTGTTGCCCTATCCCCCGCAGCAGATGATTGACCGCTCGATGTTCGTGTATGACACGCAAACGAAATAGTCGGGAGTTCCGACGAGGATGGGGTCGCCAAGGGTGGAAGGGCATGGCTTCAGCCATGCCGTACGCTGGAATGTTATGGTGGGCTTTATAGACTGTGTCGCAACCGACAAATCAAATTTGCGGTGGGACAATCGTTGCGAAAAAACACTCGAATCAGCCGCGCAGCGGCGAAATTTGTGTTAGCCGCGGGCGTGAGCCCGCGGTGGAGTGGGGGAAAAATAGTCGAGCCGCATAGCGGCGGCACGGTCGCCACACAGCCTCTTTAGCCCTGGTCCACTATGGCTAAAGCCATTTGCGTTGTGAGGTCGTAATTCGCCGGGCTGAAGCCCGGCGCTGCCACCGGAGGATGAATATGAAGGCTCTCTTGGCCACACTCCTGCTGGCCGTTACTGCACTTGCGCAGACCGCCACGCCCGCTCCCACCGTCGATCAACTTTTGGGCACATGGAAACTGGTATCCATCGAAGACACCATGAAGGACGGCAAGGTGCAGCCATCCGCTCAATTCGGCCCGCACCCGCAGGGGTTCATCATGTACGAACCCGACGGCCACATGTGCGCCACCATCGTGGACGGCGATCGCCCTGCCTGGAAAGACCCGGCCAAGCCCACGGACGCAGAGAAGATCAAGTACTACGACACCTTGATCGCCTACTGCGGGACCTTCAAACTCGACAGCGCCACCTCAACCGTGACGCACTATCCCTCGGTAGCTTGGACGCCGGCGTATGTCGGCTCAACCCAGCCGCGCCCGTTTCGCCTCGAAGGCAACAAGCTGATTATTACGGCGGTGCGTGGCATCTCTGATCCGGCGATCCAGAAACGTGTGCTGGTGTGGGAGCGGGCACAAAACTAGATGGTGAGTGATGGGTGATCCACGGAGTGTTGGCTAGATGGTGAGTGATGGGTGATCCACGGAGTGTTGGTCGGCTTGGAATCTTTGCAGGATTCCCTAATTACCAGTTACCAATTACCAGCTACCCTCTCATCCCATCCTGATGTTGTTTTCGCCGATCATCTGAAACACCGACATCATGTGGGTGATGCCGAGCAGATGCCGGATCGATTTGCCTGCGTTCATCAGATCGAGTACGCACCCCGCTGACTTGGCGTGAACATACAGCCGCACCAGCGTGCCCAGGCCCATGCTGTCCATGTGGGTGACAAGCGCAAACTCCAGCACAATTCGTTTGTGGTCCGGAATCAGTTGCTTGACTTCCTGGTAGAAGCGGTCCGATTCTCCAGCTACCAACCTGCCGCTGCATCGCACCACAGGCACGCCGCCAGTGCGTTCGACCACAACGGTGAGACGGCGCACCACTGCTACGTCGGACATCAGAACCTGCCTCGTCGAAAACGTATCGGAGAATTGGAAATCGATGTCCGGCGATTGTCACACATAACGGTGGGAAAGCGATAGAGGGAATCTGGCGGGTAACTGGCAATCGGTAATTGGTAGCTGGAGTGCAGCAATTGGCGACGGACCACTGGACCCTCACAACCTATTGCCAGTTACCCGCTACCGTTTCTTTTCCGTCTTCACCAGGATGGAGTGGCTCACCGGAACGATTGCGCCGCGCGAAGGATCGTTGGTCGCATTGTGGGCGCGGTTCATGACCTCGGTGCGCACGTAGCTAACGAACTCCGACATCTGGCGTTGCATTTCTTCCATGCGCTCGCGCATCTGCAGGATGATGGCGATGCCGGAGATATTGACGCCCAGATCGCGCGCCAGCGACAGGATGAGTTCCAGTCGCTCCAGGTCTTCGTCGGTATAGAGGCGGGTGTTGCCCTCGGTGCGTGACGGCTTGAGCAACCCCTCGCGCTCGTAAAGGCGCAATGTCTGGGGATGGATGCCGTACATCTCGGCAACCGAGCTGATCATGTACGCGCCTTGCTTCCTACGCTTGGCCATAGTCCTCACGCCCCATCCGTGATCTGGGTGCCCCGTTCTACGTCCGCCGCGGCGGACGTAGGGCGGGATTCTGGGTCCGAAAGTGCCCGGCTTCAGCCGTGCAGCACAAGTTTTTTATTCCTTGTCATTCCTCGCGGCCTTTAGGCCGCGGGGAATCTGCTTTTCACTGTACGTCGCAAAACCTCACTCGAACTCCTCACGCTTCATCGCATAGACCAGGTGCGGCAATCCGTAGTGCGTGACCTGCCGCTCCAACCTCATGCCGTTACGTTCCGCCACCCGTCGCGACGGCACGTTCTCCGGCCGGATCAACGAAATTACTTTGTCGGCGCCGAAAGCATGGAACGCTAATCCCATGCAGGCGCGCGCCGCCTCGGTGGCGTAGCCGTGTCCCCACTGATCGCGGCGGAAGTGGTACCCCACTTCGAGGCGCGTTGCGCCCTCGATCTCCTGCTTGATGATGCCGCAATCGCCGATGACGTTATCGCAGCCCTTCAACGTCACCGCGAACAGTCCGTGGCCGTACTCGCGATAGCGCCGCAGATTGCGCTCGACCCACTGCACGGCATCGCTGCGGTTGAAGGTCTTGGGGTAGTACTGCATCGCGACGTCATCGCCAATGATGGCAAAGATCGCATTCACGTCGTCGCGGCGAAAGCGGCGCAGCGCGAGACGCTCGGTCTCCAATACCAGTTCACCCGCCGCGGACTGAGTCTCTGTTCTCACACCGGCTGCCGATTGACCCGTTTTCACGAATGACCAATTACTAATTACCCACTACTAATTACTGACCTTCTCCCACAACGCTTCCCGCGGATCCTCGGGATTCAGCTTGGCCAGCTCGCGCAGAATTTCTTTGGAGCGCTCGTCGCCAATGTTGGGAGCCACGATCTTGATCTCGACGATCTCGTCGCCGCGAACGCCTTCCTTCACCGCCGAGGGAACACCTTTCTCGCGCAGCCGCAGCTTCTGTCCACTCTGCGTCCCCGGCGGAACCTTCAGCAGCGCGCGGCCATCGATGGTAGGAACCTCGACCTTGCCACCCAGGCCCGCTTCGCTGAACGACACTGGCACCGTGATGTAGATATCGTCACCATCGCGCTTGAACAGGGGATGCTCTCCGACCCGCACGACTATATAAAGGTCGCCAGCAGGAGCGCCCATGGTTCCAGCGTTGCCGCGTCCCGCGAGCCGGATGCGCTGCCCATCGCGTGTGCCGGGCTTGATCCGCACCTTCAGCGACTCGTTGCGCTCCACACGTCCCGCGCCATGACACACATTGCAGACCATGCGATTTTTGCCGCTGCCACCGCAACGTGGGCAGGGCATGTTGAATTTCATGCTGCCGCTCTTCTGCGTGATCTGGCCCTTGCCCTTGCACTCCGGACAAACGCCGGGACTCTCAATGTAGCCGCGTCCGTGACAATGCGCGCAGCTCTCTAGGTGCGGCACGCTGAGCTGCAATTCCGCGCCTTGGATCGCCTGCCAGAATCCGACGTTCATCTGGTATTCGAGATCGCTACCCGGCTCCTGCTCGAATTCGGGTTCGGCGTGTCCGCCGCGAAACATCGAGGAGAAGATGTCCTTGAATCCGCCGCCACCGGCACGGCGTCCCGCTGCGCCCGCTCCCTCTGAGAAATCGTTGAAGTCGAATCCCCCGAAGTCGAACGGAACTTCCTGGCCTCCGCCTCGCCCTCCACTTTCCGATGGGCGTCCACCCCCGCGCGCATAGGCTTCCGCCGTCGCCGGATCGATGTTGTCGGAGTAGAAACCGAGCTGGTCGTAGATCTTGCGCTTCTTGGGATCGCTGAGAACGTCATTGGCCTCGGAGAGCGTCTTGAACTTCTCTTCGGCGGACTTGTCCCCCGGATTCACGTCGGGATGGTACTTGCGCGCGAGTTTGCGGAAGGCCTTGCGGATGTCCTCCGCCGAAGCCGTCTTCTTGACCCCGAGTACCGCGTAATAGTCTTTTTTGTCCGTGGTGGCCATCTTGTATCTAGTGTTCTACACAGATTGAATCTAGTGCACTGTCAAAAAAAGATGCCGCATCGTCGTGAACGCGGTGGTAGTACATAACGCCTACTTGGTGTTGAATCCAACGCCATCGATTTCCTGACTTGTCGCGCCCTAAAACCTCGACGGCTACAACGTTATTGTTGTTAACCAACACTCGTTCTGAGATCGCACTTGCCTCGAGAATCCACTCCTCTCGGGCAAACACGGACGACAATAGAGGCTTCGGGTTGTAATTCCCTGGGCCTTCCCAAATGTACAGCTGCTGGGTTGGATCGTGGTCGAACCGGACGATGTCTTCCCATGTGTCATCACCGACGCTGCGCTTTGACTTAGTTCCCTTTGGAAACGATACACGCAGAGCCGACCCGAATATCTTGTGTACTGGTTGCGCCAGCGAACAACTAGGGACGTTCCATTGGCTCCCAGCAGCTTCCTGTAGCGGTATCTGGACGGGATCAGTTGACCTAATCACCCGCGTTTCCGGCTTGAAACCCGGTGCTCGAAAGAACACAGCCGGACCCACTTCAGTTAGCTCAAATCGACCAGTTGCGTCTGTTCGGACACTTCGGCTTTCATAACCCCCAGCTGGGTTGTGGTGGAACCCAGCAACTAGCACATCCGGAATCGGCACTCCCGATGGTCCCAAAACGACGCCGGTAACCGTGGATTCCGAAACCTTAACCTGGGCAGAGCACTCAGCAGCTATAGTGAATATCAACATCAGAAAGGCCAGTACGGTTCTCTTCGAGTACGACTTTATCCCACCGCTGAACAGGCGGTTCTTCATAGTTGAGCCTAACGTGTGTAGTCCCTCCATGCGGGGAGGGACTGCCGACCAATGAAACTCTAACAGAGCGCACGTCGCGCTCGAATAACGATAACTTAGTTGATGATCGCCTGGCCCTCGCCATCCATGGTGACATCAACCGTCACTGCCGCGTCGTCATCGTTAATCACG
>DATBZX010000369.1:0-11546 GCA_036512955.1 Terriglobales bacterium | reverse complement strand
CCACGAACGCCGACGCTGGAATATTCTGTCCGGGAGGCTGACTGAGCGATGGCTCTGGTCTATTTGGTTGTATGCAAGACCTGTGTGCAAAGGCGCATGGTTCGGGGATTGGGCCTCGCGTCATCTTAAGCGACCCTTCATCGACCACTTACGCTCTGTCGCACGAGGAGAGCGCCTGGTATTTCATTAGGTATTTGTAAACACAACCCACGATCTGGCCCCTTTAAGCCCTTGACAGTCTGGATCGAGATTTTGTAGCAGTGGAGCTAAAAAACAGCGCTCGGCTGATTGCGGATCGGTCAGTATTGCCAACTGGTAGCCCTCATGGGGGCATACCTCGAACCTGGAATGCCGTCTTGAATAAGCTCGTTGCCTTGTTCGCAACTGGCGCTGAGTCGCAACCGCAGGCGATGTAACTCGACTGACGATCTCAGTTTCAGTATAGGAAAAAGAACCGCCTTGAAAAGGTATGTGATTTTGCGTTGCGCGCAAGGTTACCCGCTGCCTGAATGTCAGTGCGTTCCAAAACGCTCTATATCGTCTGGTCGAATCGGATCAAACCAAATTCCTTGACTGAAGAATCTTCTCAACCGAGGAGCACGCTCGAGAAACCGCTTTCTGAATTCATCGACGCTCGGGACGTTCAACGCTTTAATCACTTGATCCGCGATTCGTTTGTATTCTGCGTTACGAAGGAAGGCGGGTGTACCTTTCAAGTAAAGCGTGCTCTAGGGACGCTACTCCATGATGAGGTCGGGCGATGTTTCAGGTGGCATCGGCTTCAAAACATGAGGATTTCTGCGGATTTTGAACTCGGCCACGACCTGCGTGTCACAGTCACCATCGGAAAGCATGGCAGCCAAGGCGGCTTTTTGAACTCGTCAATCACCAGAGAGTTCAACGCCGCTTCGTCTTCTGCAAACGTCAAGGCACGTTCTCCAACGGAGGCGGTGGATGTGTAATAATGAATAGTACAGGACAAAATGGAAATCCTGGTCCGAGTCCTCGTACAAGGAGAATGTATATGCCAAAAGATGCACACCTTAAAGCCGCCGAGCATCATGACAATGCAGCCAAGGCACATCGCACCGCTGCCGAGCACCATGGTAAAGGTGATCATGCCAAGGGAATGGAAGATAGCAAGAATGCTCTCGATCATTCCGGAAAGGCTCACGAAGCATCGAAACACGCCCACGAAAAAGGCTCCGAGCACAAAAAGTAGTTATGTTCGGGCGTTCAAAAAAGGCCCGTCGAAGAGACGGGCCTTCACATGGCGGCTGGCCCGCCTTTTTGCCCACGCTGTTTAATCCCAATAGGGCTTGGCGCCGTAATACGTGAAGACTTTGGCACCCCAGGCTTGGTCAGCCATGTTCGGCCAGTGATCCTTGTCGAAACCGGGAGCGCTCTTGAGCAATTCCTTATCGACGTTCAGAATGAATCTCTTTTCAACCGTGTCGAGGGCGAGGGCACTCCAGGGGATGGCAAATAACTTATCACCCATGCCCAGGAAACCCCCGAACGAAAGAACCGCGTAAGCGATGCGGCCCCTCTCCATGTCGATCATCAAATGTTCGATTTTTCCGAGATCCTCCTTTTGAAGATTTACGACTTTATTGCCCGTAACAGTATCTGCTGCCAGTACTCTCGGTTCATGCACTACCTTGGTTTGTTCCACGCTGTCTCCTTTCTTTTCAGCCGGATTCTCATTTTTGAATTCCGGGTATCACCCAGGATTTCCCTTTTGCCATCCTGGCCGGTTTATTGGGTATTTCCGGAGCAGTAGAGCCTTCTCGACCGCTGCATAGCCAACATGACCGCGCAGCATGCGGCGACTGCGACACGACCCTCAGCGGCTACGAGGTTCGGGCCTGATATCCCCACGTCAGCGGGGTTGCCGGAACTTCGACGCGAGAGCGACACAGCCGCGGAGTCCTTGGTTCTTACCAAACCATGTTCGAACGCCATGTTGCCCAACGTGACCATTACGGCTGCTATCGCCGTTTCCAGGACGGGCCAGTGACGATCAGTATCCCGTACGCGGGTCGCCGGATCTACAAACCAACTGGAATCGCAGATTCCAGGACTAAGTGGCACAAAAGGCGTAGCATCGATGGGTTCAACATTCAGAGTAGTTTGCAGGTTAATAGAATGACGCTATCGCGGGAAACGCAAGATCTGGCCCGGCGGCTTCTTGAATACGAAGCCTCTGCCGACGAAAGCTCAGAGTCGAAGGAATGCAAGGCCTTTCGTGTCTCTGAAGATCTCCGCCGACTTTTGTGTACCCTCGTTGGACCTACCGATTACCGGTCGTTTCTTGCTCGTGCTCTGACGCTGGCCAAAGTGAAGGCTCCGAGTCTTGCCGCGGTTCAGGTCACGCTGGACGGATCGTTGCAGGGGTTGGACGGTATTGAGCTGCAAAGCGACCAGCAGCGCGCCGGGGAGGCCGAAGTCATTCTGCTTGCTCAAGTGCTTGAGGTGTTCCGTAGCTTCTTGGGCGGAGCGCTAACGGTACAGTTGGTACAGAATGCATCACCTGCCCTCGAAGCCGCAATAAAGTCGAACACTGCTGGGTCTTTTGAAGACGTTCTGCGAGAAGTTGAGCAACTCAACAGCGCGAGCGAACGCCTTGAGGCTTTGGCTCGACAGCATCCCGATGCGGAAAGTGCAATTGTGAGTATCTCGGCATCGGTCCGCAACTCTGCCGCGATATTGGAAGTTCTCGCCTTAGTGAAAAACAAGTCTGTACAACTGCCGGAGAACGTCTCGGAGCCGCAACAATCGAAGCGCTACCTAATGTGAGTTCTGGAAGGACGATCCAGAGTCAGCGCCTTTCCGCTCTGGTAGTAAAGACCATATTCGTGAATTCCCTAAGAATAAGGGCCGCTCCGGCTGATCGGAACATCCGTCCCAGCCCCAGCCGCTGAAACTGGAGTAACATTAAGCGGTGTTCAGGTTGCACCGAAGCATCTTGCGTCCGTCAGCACTTCAAACCCGAACAATGCCTGCCCCCGCAATGCGAGACTTGGCGCGGCGCCTTCTTGATTACGAAGCCGTTGCTGGCGAGAGTTCCGTGCCAACGGAGTTTGCTGCCCTCCGCGTCTATGAAAACCTCCGCCTTCACCTATGCACCCTGGCGGGAGTTGCCGGGTTCCAATCGCTGGCTAGCCGCGGATTGACGCTCGCCAAGTCGGAGGCTCCCGAACTCAGCGTAGTACAGATCGCGGCGGATGGACGATTGCAGGGACTCGAACACTTAGAACCACAAACTGAAAAGGGTCGGGAAGACGAGGCAGGAGTTGTTCTGATTGCTCAGTTACTCGGGCTGCTTTTCACTTTTATTGGCGGAGCATTAACCGTGCGGCTTTTGCAGAATGTATGGCCGGATGCAGCTGTTGAGGAAAGCAGAATCGCGAACGGGAGAGACGCGTGAGCACACAAGATAAAGTGACAATCCACCAACTGCCAACCGGGGTCCCAGGACTGGACGAAATCGTGGGCGGCGGCCTTCCTGAATTCTCTTTCAACATCATTGCGGGCTCCCCCGGAAGCGGGAAGACCACGCTGGCACACCAATTTGTATTCGCCAATGCAACGCCGGAGCGACCCGCTGTTTATTTCACTGTCCTCGGCGAATCCGCCATAAAGATGTTGCGCTACCAGCAGCAATACACGTTTTTCGATCCGGCCAAGCTGCCCAATTCAGTTCGGTTCATCAACCTGAGCCATGTTGTACTCGAGAAGGACCTGGGCGCAGTCCTGGAGGAGATTATCAAGGAAGTTGAAAAGGCCAATCCAGCGGTCGTCGTGGTGGACTCTTTCAGGACCATGGTGCGGAAGGCACGAGCCGAGGTCAGCGACATGAACCTCCAGGCCTTCATTCAGCGGCTCGCCTTGTTCCTGGCGAGTTGGCAGGCCACCACTTTTCTGATTGGTGAGTATGCCGAAGAAGAGTTGCAGGATAATCCGATATTTACCGTCGCCGATGGCCTGTTCTGGCTGCGTCAGAGCACAGAACGGAATTCGGTGGTCCGGAAGTTGCAGATCATCAAGTTGCGCGGGCAGGCGTCGGTTCCCGGGCTGCACACGTTCCGCATTACCAGTGAAGGGCTGCAGGCCTTCTCGCGTACCTTTGGGCTGACCCGCCACGTCAAAAGATTACCTGACCGGCGACGCCTTACCTTCGGCATTCCGGAATTGGACAAGATGCTGGGCGGAGGCATTCCCGCAGGCGACAGTGCTTTGGTAGCAGGTTCCTCAGGCACGGGAAAATCCGTCCTCGCGACGCAATTCATCGCCGAGGGGCTACGCCAGGGAGAGCCAGGGATTGTGGCGGTGTTTGAAGAGCGTCCACAAGCATATGCGAAGCGGGCCGGCAGTTTCGGCCTGGATCTGGCAACACCGCAGAAAGAGGGAAAACTAGCAATCCTCTATCTCCGTCCCCTGGATCTGTCTGTCGATGAAACCATGCACTCGATTCTCGACGCGGTCCAGCAGATTGGTGCCAAGCGGCTAGTAATCGATTCGCTGGCGGGCTTTGAAATGGCGTTGTCACCCGGCTTCCGCGCCGACTTTCGCGAATCGCTTTACCGGATGATATTTGCCCTTACTGGAATCGGGGTGACGATCCTTAGCACGGTTGAGGTGGATGAATCTTTTACGAAATTCCCGTTCAGCACTTATTCCATCTCTTTTCTAACCGATGACATTATCCGACTCCGTTACGTATCCATCGACGGGCAGCTTCGCAAGATCATGGTCGTGGTGAAGATGCGCGGCGGTAATCATGCCAAGGATATTCGAGAATACGAGATTACCTCTAAGGGCGTGGTCATCGTCGGAGGGCGCCTCACGGAGTATCAACATCTTATTACCGGGATTCCCGACCGATTGTTCCGATCGAACCTCGAGAAAGAGCCCACACGTAAACGGGAAGGCAAGAGCAAGGGTTGAGCATTAAGCATGCCAGTCCTGACGACGACGATCGTGAGGGCGAAATGCCTGATCTGCCGGCCCTGTGCCGGACCATCGTGGAGGGTTCGCCTCTGCCGATGGCTGCGGTAGTCGGAGCCCGGCACATCGTACGCTACGCCAACCCTGCCTTCTTCCGACTGCTCCGTAAGAGTAGTAATGATGACGTGGTCGGAGTCTCCTTCGCCGCCCTTGTGCCCGAGCAGGAATGCTTATCGAGTCTGGACCGGGTCTATGGTACGGGAGAGGCCGAAACGCATACGGTTGCATTACCCTCGGAGGCCCAGCCCGCTCATTGGACTTTTGCGATATGGGCAATTCTTGACGGGAACAAGCGCTCGACAGGAGTCATGATCCAGGTCGCAGAGCGCACAAGTTTCGATCAGCAGGCAATCGAGATGAACCAGGAATTGCTGCTGTCGGGGCTGCGCCAGCATGAATTGACGGAAAGAGCGGAAACGCTGAACTCGCAACTGCAAGCCCAAATGATTCAGCGCAAGCACATGGAGCGTGCGTTGGTGAGCAGCGAGAAACTGGCCGTGACGGCCAGATTCGCCTTGACGATGGCCCACGAGATCAACAACCCACTCGAAGCGATCACCAATTTGACGTACTTGTTGGCGCCCTTTCAGACCAGTCCCGAAGCGCGCAGCTACATAGAGACGATAAAACAGCAAGTAAAGAACCTGACCCAGATTGCCACCCAGATGCTCAAATTCCACCGTGATAGCAACCAACCGACGGAATTCGCATTGAGTACACTGCTCCGCGAAATATCCGATTTCTATCGTCCCAAAGCTCTCAGCCAAGGCGTGGCGATTCAACAGCGTATCGAGTCAGAGGGTATCGTCGTGGGTTTCAGAAGTGAAATGGTTCAGGTGATCACCAACCTCCTGCTGAATGCGCTCGATGCGACGCCACCCCAAGGGAAGATCACCATTCATTTGTATCCCGCTCCGCCCTGGATGTGTGAATCTCATGCTCATAGCGGTTACTGTATTTCGATGGCCGACAGCGGAAGCGGTATTGAGCTGCGGGACCGGGTGCGGATTTTCGAACCCTTTTTCACCACCAAAGGAGACAAAGGAACAGGGCTGGGTCTGTGGGTGAGCTTGGGTATCGTAGATCGTGTGGGTGGCTCAATCCGCGTGTGGAGCACACGCCGTCTCGGTCGTTCAGGTACCTGTTTCACCGTGTTCCTACCAGTCGAGCAAGCCACCTTTGTGCTCCTTCGCCGCAGATAAGAGCGATAGAGATCGCGGGGGCTGAGGATACGCTCGCTCGCGTTTTTCACGCGACCAGCCTTCTCCGCTTTCCGCGCTCCGCGAATGCTTGGAAGCGCGCCACATCGACCTGATGTTCCATGCAGCTTCAGAAACATTCTCCTACCGATTTTGTCACTGAAACAGGTGTGCGGATCGAGGTGAAGTCATCGTCGTATTGGCAGTCTTGGAAGTTTTGGGGAGACGGCGGCAAGCCTAAACCGGTGAGGGTCGTCGGCAACACGGAGGAGCGACGAATAACCTTCGCTGGTTTGAAGATACGCGACAACACCTCGGCGTCGTTACCCGAATACCGGTCCGACCTCTACGTGTTCGCCTTTCAGGCGCAGCGCGATCCGCGGTTGTGGAACGCGCTCGACCTCCGCCAATGGGAGTTCTATATGCTGACTAGGGCAGAAATGGAAACGATTGGCTCGGGGTCAGTTTCCCTTATCACCCTCAGGAGAAAAGCCGGAGCGCCGATGACCGCAAGCGAGTTGGGCGTTAGAGGTCGCGAAATGATAGCTGAAATCACCGAACACAAGAATGCAGCCTCGGCAACAGCTGCAGGCGGGTAGCTGGATTGTAGAGGTTCCATGCGCTGCATCCATCCGAAGTCGCTAACGAGCTTGAAATCCACTTATCGTAAATAACCGGGTCGGGAGTTCCGTTTCGGGCGAAACGAGTGTCCCCCCGGTGTGTCGCTCGTCACAGCGCCGGGCACATCTGCTGGGTTAGTATCGAGCTTCGGCCAGAGGAGATGGCGATGCTGCTCATACGTCCGCGCGGCCCAGTACATTCACGCGCTGTACTCGTTGTACTGCTCCTGTGCTTTCTGGCCTCGCCGGCACGCTCCCAAACGCCACACTATTACTGCCCGGACCGACCGTTGCCCGAACTCCTCGGCGATACCGAACTGGAATCGGCGACCGAACTTCAGCTGGAAAACAAGTTGGAGGGGTTGTGTTCCCTGCACCGCTTGCTCCATGGCGCCATCCTCTTCCACGCCAAAATGGACATCGATGCCGACGGCTCCCCCAATGCGCTGATCATCGACCCCCAATTCGGCCAGTTGACCACTTCTTACCGCTACCACGGTTTTTCCGGCCAATCAGCTCACGTCGATGCGGAACGCGTCCCTTACATCGTGCTGCCCGAAGCCGACAGTGAGAATGAAGAGTTTTACGCGCGCAGCGCCATCGGCCTGGGCGATCTGGCGGCGGTCATTTACCGAGGCCGCATGGAATTTGCTTTCGTGGCCGATCTTGGACCGCCGGGCAAGATCGGCGAAGGATCGGTAGCACTGGCCCAAGCCCTGGGCCACGATCCCTTTGTGGTTCGTGATGGACAAAAGCTGGTGGATAGGGCCATTCCCGGCGGCGTGATTTACATTGTGTTCCCGGGCTCGCGGCTGGAAGGTGCGACCCCGGACAATGTCGTGCAACTCCTGCGGGAACAAGGGAAACGGCTGTTCGCCGAAATCATGAGCAAGGCGGGGACAATGGAGTCCAGGTTTCCGGATCGGTGATGCGACGGGCTGTTTACCGGCAGCGGCTGCCGAAGGGCCTTCTGAATATCGGAAATTGCGATCTGCCCAGCGGTTTCCATCGTAACTGTTGCCTAATCTTCTTAGCGTAAGTTACAGGGCGATCGGGCGAACAGACGGCGCAAACTTACGTGAATGTATGGCCCGCCGCCCCGCTGCAAGGGAGACGTTCGAAGAAGAAAGTCAGTCTGTCGCAAATGTATCCGGTTTTGTTGAGGATCAAAAGCGCACAGTAGCCCAGCTGCCCTCAGGCGCAGTCAACGAGTGATAAATCCCTTTATCGTGAATTACGGGACGATGGGCGAACGAAAAGCGCAAACGTACGAGAAATGCTGTTATCGACAATTGATGGAGCTGCCAACCGCAAGCTCTTCGTGAACAATTAGTTTTGCGCCAGAATGCGCCCCTCCACAGCGCCAGCGCTCGTTGGCAGCGCGCTCCGCTGGCGGGGAGTCACTCGCACGCTGCCCAGGTATCTGCGACAAGGCGATATGCCGTAAAGCTGAATGACACCCCGTTCGTTACAGCAAGAGTCGCTGTTCGGGCTCACCAACAGCTGGGAGAATCGGGGCGACAAGCTTAGAATCCGCAAACGGCTCTGAAGGCAAAACCATGGCCAATAGGCATTTCCAGTAGAGGCATGAATGGGAATCTCCAAGAAGACTCCGGACCTACCTCAGCGCCCTGGTAGCCTGCCCGGCGGAAACGGAGCGCATGAGCCCTCTGAACTATTGGCAACGGCGCGTGCCGATAGCGATACCGTCCTGAAGGAGCTCGGATCGCAGCTGAACGGCCTGAGCGAGGCGGAAGCCGAATCTCGCTTGAAGCAGGTCGGGATGAACGAGATCGCTCAAGAGAAGCGTCAATCCGCCCTGATGCGCCTCCTGAGTAACATCAAGAACCCGCTGGTCCTCCTGCTCGTGGCGCTGGGCGTGCTTTCCTTTCTAACCGGTGACCTGCGGGCGACGGTAGTCATTTTCGTGATGGTCGTTCTGGGCGTGGTGTTGCGTTTCGTCCAGGAGATGCGGGCCGATAACGCGGCCGAGAAGCTCCAAGCGATGGTCAGCAACACGGCGACGTTGGTGCGAGGCGACAAGGAAGTAGAAGTCTCGCTAAAGATGTTAGTGCCTGGCGACATCATCCGGCTGGCCGCCGGTGATATGGTGCCGGCTGATGTACGGGTGCTTTCCGCCAAAGACCTGTTCTTGAATCAAGCGGCCCTCACCGGCGAAGCCTTGCCTGTGGAGAAGAAAGCCGTCCCGGCGTCGGCAGACGTTCAGAACCCGCTGGAACTTCCCAACATCTGCTTCTTGGGCTCCAACGTGGAGAGCGGATCCGCGACAGCCGTGGTCATCCACACCGGGAACGGGACCTACTTTGGATCGCTGGCCGCCCGTATCGTCGGTAAGCGCCAGTTGACCAGTTTCGACAAGGGCGTCAACAAGTTCACCTGGCTGATGATCCGCTTCATCGCCGTGATGGTTCCGGCTGTCTTCCTGATCAACGGGCTGAGCAAGCACAACTGGTTGGAAGCTTTCCTGTTTGCCATGGCGGTGGCAGTCGGGTTGACCCCCGAGATGCTGCCCATGATTGTGACCGTCAACCTGTCCAAAGGCGCCCTGGCAATGGCCCGCAAGAAAGTGATCGTCAAACGCCTGAACGCCATCCAGAACTTCGGGGCCATGGACGTGCTGTGCACCGACAAGACCGGCACCCTCACCCAGGGCAAGATCGTGCTCGAGAAGCACCTCGACGCCCACGGCGATCCGAGCGAGAGGGTGCTGCAGTACGGGTACCTGAACAGCTACCACCACACGGGCCTCAAGAACCTGCTCGACGAGGCGATTCTCGACCACGAGGAGCTGGTCGAGTGGATGAAAGCGAAGGAGAAGTTCAAGAAGATCGACGAGATCCCCTTCGACTTCGTGCGGCGCCGGATGTCAGTCGTCGTCGAGGATGAAACCGGCCTGAACACGCTGATCTGCAAGGGTGCGGTCGACGAGGTGATGAGCCGCTGCACCCGGGTGGAGATCCACGGGGAGGTGCTGCCCGTCCAGCCCGAACACGACGCGAAGCGCCGGCAGCTGGCGGCCGATCTGAACGGCCAGGGTTTCCGCGTGATCGCCCTCGCCTACAAGCAGATGCCGGGCGCCTCGGACGATCCGGTGTACAAGGTCGACGACGAGTCGGACCTCATACTGCTGGGCTTCCTGGCGTTCCTCGACCCTCCCAAGGACACCGCGAAGGAGGCCTTGCAGCGCCTCGCGAGCCTGGACGTCCACGTCAAGGTGCTGACCGGAGACAACGAGATCATCACGGCCTACATCTGCAAGGAAGTGGGCATGCCGGTGGAGCAGCTTCTACTCGGCTCGCAGATCGAGACGATGAGCGAAGGCGAGCTTGCTGCCGCCGCGGGCACGACGAGCGTCTTTGCCAGGCTGGCGCCTGCCCACAAGGAGCGAATCATCCGTGCGCTCCAGAGCCAGAGCCACGTGCTGGGGTTCATGGGGGACGGCATCAACGACGCCCCGGCCCTGAAGACCGCGGACGTGGGCATCTCGGTGGACAGCGCGGTGGACATCGCCAAGGAGTCCTCCGACATCATCCTCCTGGAGAACAGCCTGCTGGTTCTCGAGCAAGGTGTGTTGGAAGGTCGGCGGGTGTTCGGCAACATCGTCAAGTACATCAAGATGGCGGCCAGCTCGAACTTCGGCAACATGTTCAGCGTGGTCGGGGCGAGCGCGTTCCTGCCGTTCCTGCCCATGCTGCCGATCCAGGTGCTCACCAACAACCTCCTGTACGACTTCTCGCAGACCACCATCCCGACGGACCAGGTCGACGCGGAATGGCTCGTCAAGCCGCGCAAGTGGGAAATCGGCAGGATCCTGCGCTTCATCCTGTTCATCGGGCCGATCAGCTCCCTGTTCGACTACCTGACGTTCTTCATGATGCTGTATGTATTCAACTGCTGGAAGAACCCGGCGCTGTTCCACACGGGCTGGTTCGTGGAGTCGCTCTTCACCCAGACGTTGATCATCCACGTCATCCGCACGAACAAGATCCCGTTCCTCCAGAGCAGGGCCAGCTGGCCGCTCGCCACCTCCTCCGTGATCATCGTGGCTGCCGGCGCCTGGCTCACGGTGTCGCCGCTCGCGCCGACGCTCGGATTTGTTCCGCTCCCGCCACGGTACTGGCTGTATCTGGGCCTTATGCTGCTGGGGTATGCGGTGCTGACCCAGGTGGTGAAGACCTGGTTCATACGCAGGTTCGGCGACTGAAGAACGGCGTCATCCCGGCAGAAGGGGGTACTCCCGCGAGTCGGGGACCTGGGCAAGCCGGTCCTCTCCGACCTCCGCGAAGGCCCTCAACCAGGCCCAGCAAGCAGAGTCCCTCGCCTCGGGACCGGGCGTTCATCCTCCGCCACCGCCTGCCTCCGCGTCACCCTCGTTGGCGGCCCTTCGCCGCGGATGGGCCCAGCTCATTCGCAGGGTGTACGAGATCGATCCGCTCGTCTGTCCCCGGTGCCGTGGCGTGATGCGGGTGGTCGCCTTCATCACCGAGGGCCGCGTCATCCGCCGCATCCTCGAGCACCTTGGCGCCTCGGCTCGCCGCGCTACCCAGGACCGCGCTCCGCCTCCCGCAGCCGCCGCGGTTCCCGTTTCACCCTGATCCCCTCGAGGGCCTGGGCCGACGCCAGCGCCCCGGCGCAGCCGGCAGGGCGGAGCCATGTCTCGGCCACGACCCGACGCGCAGAGATTCACCTGACGGTG